>JAYWFM010000124.1:0-30317 GCA_043778825.1 Planctomycetota bacterium
TCGTTCGAGGAATAACTGTCTGATTGTCGCCTTTCGCTCCGCGAAAGGCCGGTCTTTCGCGGAGCGAAAGACGACTCTTGTTTCTCGAACGCCACTAAACCTGCGGAGGACCACGTTACGGCTGCACGTTTCCATGCACGAGCCGGTTGAACTCCTCGGGGTCGAAGGCGTCGGGGGCCTGGTTCTCCAGGAGCTTCTGGATCGCGGCTGACTTCAGTGGAGCTTCTCGCGGAGAGCGAGGCGCTCGGGATACGGGAGCCGTCTCCTCGCCCGCGACCGTTTCGATCTCGGGGGCCTGCGGTTCCTGGGCTGCGACCGACTGTGCGGGGGCCTCGTCAGCGGTCTCCTCGGGCTTCTCGGTGCGAGGCCGAATCGTGTAGCGCGGTCCGCCCTCGCGCCATTCCTTCGGACGCTTGGGGAGTCCGGCCAGGTTGTTCTGGTCCTGCGCGGCCCGCACGACCCACTTCAGCAGTCGGTCATACTGTTCGGTCCCAGTCGCTCCTCGGAAGAGTCCATTGTGGGGCCCATCCGCGGTGCGCGCCCGGACCAGCAATGGACTCCGCTCGGGATTCTCGATGTCCACATATTTCAGGATCGCAGCCAGGTTGATGTCGGCTCGCACTCCCTGCTGAATCTTGAACGAGTTGAGAGCAGAGGCTCCGTGGCAACCGCCGTTGCCGCACTTGTTGAGAGCAAGCCGCTGGATGTGCCGGCTGAACTCGACCTGGGTCGCGGTGGAAACGATAGCCCCTCCCGCGATGGGGCGCGGCACGATGTTCGGCGCAGCGGGTGTCTCGGGGAGATCGGTTCGCCCGAGCGCCGTCTCGGCTTTCTTGAGGAGGCTCAACGCCTCCTTGCGATTCGGCTCCAGAGCGAGCGCCGCTTGCGCCTCGGCACTGGCCTCCTCGAACAACTGATTTTGCTCGCACCACCGCCCCAGATCGAGATGATCGCTGGCCGTGGGTCGTTCGTAGGACTCTCGCAACTGTTGATAAGCTTCAGGCAGCGTGGAGGCCACGGTCCGGACCTGCGCAAACGGCAACACCACCGCCCCGTTTTTCGTCTGCACCCGGTAGGCTCCGGCCAGTTCGGTGATCGCTCCCTGGAACACCCGCCCGTCACCCAGCACGACACAGCCGGTCGTCGGCTCACTATTCGACTCGGCAGCAGACTCGTCCACCGCAATCGGCTGGAAGGGGCTCATCCGCTGCAGCAGAGGCGGCGCGACCACTGTCGACGGGCTGGGATTCGGCCTCGCAGTCTCTTGGGAGTGGCTTATCGCCGCCCCCACGACGAGACACAGCACGCCCGCAGCACACACTCCCAGAGACCATCGCCATCGATTGGCAGCCATGTCGGAACTCCCTTTCCACGGGCCAGTCCGCCCGTACCGGCGCGACTCCCCAGCCGACGTGAATCCATTCACGCGGTCAACGCGGCGGGAGTGTAGGGCCGATCACCGAAAACGGGCAAGATCAGGCGGGCGGGGGGAGGAGGTTTATGGTTTATGGTTTATCGATCTGGCGAGCCGGGCGGCGTCAGTCCTCGGACTTCTGGCGACCAGTCAATAGAAGAAATTGACAGTCGCTCGGCGAGGAGGTATGTTTACAGGCATGACCGTCCAGACCTTCCGTGAACTCCTGACGCAGCAACCTTTCCTGCCCTTCCGACTCGTCATGTCGAGCGGGCAGACGTATGAGGTTCGCCATCCCGAGATGGCATGGCTGACGCGGACCGATATCCTCGTCGGGATCGACGAGACCGATGAAGGTGTACCAGCCGCATTCCGCATTTGCTCGCTGCTGCACGTCACCGCAATTGAACCGTTGAGCCCCGCCACGACTGGGCCAAGGCAGACGGGCGCGTCCTGACAGTTGTTCTCGGTCTCGTAGCTGCCTTCTTCAGAAGGCGGGCTGAGGCTCACGGCGTTCGCGGTGGCCGACAGACTTCCGAAGACTATTCCGGCGTTAGGTCGCTAGTTCCAGCCGCCCGCGTTCTGGCGAACGCAGCGATGCTTCTCGCTCAGTCCCCCGTAGGACGGCCTTTCCAGGCCGTCCTCGATCGTTTCTTGCAGCCAGACGGACTGGAAAGCTGTGTGACGGGGAGACTATTTTCGCCCACCTGCCTAACACGTATGATCTCCCGGAGTCGGCCAGCACCACTTCGTCATCTATCAGCCTGTTGAACAACCGCGTGGCACGGGCGTCCCGCCCGTGTTTCCCCGGAAAAACGCATGGGCGGAACGTCCATGCCACGTTCTTCAACAGGCTGCTATGCGGTCAGGAGCCATGATGCCAGATCAACGAGTCGGACTCGGGACGTTTTCGCGTCGTGGCTGGCCAGAACCAGACTCCTCCCCGCTGGCGACGAGCGTCCCGTCCCTGCGGGGACTGCTGCTCGCCTGCCTGTGCCTGCTGTGGCTTGGTACGGGGTACTCCGAAGAGAAGACGCCCAACCCGGTCTACCAGACCGAATCGGACATCCCGTATCGCACCGGCGACGGGCTCAGCAAGTACGAGAAGGAACGCTGCCGCCTCGACGTGTACCACCCGGCGGACCGCAAGGACTTCGCCACTGTCGTCTGGTTTCACGGCGGCGGACTCACCGGCGGCAACCGCTCCGTCCCCGAGGGACTCCAGAAGCAGGGCATCGCCATCGTGGCCGCCAACTACCGCCTCAGCCCGCAGGTCAAAGCCCCCGCCTACATTGAGGATGCCGCAGCCGCTGTGGCGTGGACGTTCAAGAACATTGAGCGGTTCGGCGGGAACCCGGACAAGATTTATGTCAGCGGACATTCGGCGGGCGGCTACCTGACCAGCATGGTGGGCCTCGACAAGAAGTGGCTCGCCGCGCACGACATCGATGCCAACCGCATTGCGGGCCTGATCCCCTACAGCGGCCAATGTATCACGCACTTCACCATCCGGGCCGAGCGCGGGATCAGCGACAAACAGCCGGTCGTCGACGAATATGCTCCGATGTTTCATGTCCGAAAGGACGCCCCGCCACTGCTGCTGATTACCGGCGATCGGGAGATGGAACTCCTGGGGCGTTACGAAGAGACGGCGTACCTGTGGCGGATGATGAAGATCGTGGGCCACACGAAGACCGAGCTGCGCGAGTTGGAGGGCTTCGGCCACGGCGACATGGCGGAACCGGCTCATCATCTGCTGCTGCGACATGTTCGGTCGAGTGCCAAGTAATCGACCGTCACTTCTCACCCAGCGCCGCGTACCCGGCTTCCAGCACCCGTGCGATCGCCTGTGTGTCGTAGACACAACCGCCCCACGTTCCGCCGCCCGCCTTTTGCAGCATGGCCCAGAGCAGTGTGTCGGAAGGCAGCTGGGGATCGGGTTTAAGGGGCACACTGGGCGTGCGTTCGGCGAGGAGCTTCGCTCCCTCTTCGGGAGTGATGCGGCGTGAGCCATCGCCGACGAGGTTGATTGACCCGGTGAGGTGGATGCGGTCGACGATGATCTCGATCAGGTCGCCGTCTTTCACTTTGCCGATCGGGCCACCGGCGAGAGCCTCGGGGCCGACGTGACCGATGCAGGCCCCGGTCGACACGCCGGAGAAGCGGGCGTCGGTGATCACCGCGACATGCTTGCCGAAGGGGAGATACTTGAGCGCCGAGGTGATCTGGTAGGTCTCCTCCATCCCCGAACCGAGCGGGCCACGGCACATCAGCACGATGATGTCTCCCTCTTTGATCGGAGTGAAAGGACCGGTTGGAATGTCGGCTCCACTGCGGCGCGGCCGACCCTTGATCGCCGCGATCGCATCCGGCTCCGAAGTGAAGACCCGCGCGGGGCCGACCTTGCGATAGACACCATCGGCGTCCACGACGCTGGGGTCGATGGCGGTACTCTTGATGACCGAGCCTTCCGGGGCTAGGTTGCCGACCGGGAACGTCACGGTACTGGTCATCCCGCGCGCCTTCGCTTTCGCCGGAGCCATGATGACATCATCCGGGTCGACTCCGTCCTGCTCCTTGAGTAGTTCCTTGAACCGCGCCCGGCGTTCCGACTTCTCCCACCACTCCAGCAAGTCGCCCAGTCTCGCCCCCGCAGCTGTCAGGACATCGAGCTTGAGCAACCCCAGCGCTCGCAGGTGCAGCATGACTTCCGGCACGCCGCCTGCGAGAAACACGCGTACGGTCGGATGCCCCATCGGGCCGTTGGGGAGTACGTCGACGATGCGCGGCACGAGGCGATTGACCTTGTTCCAGTCGTCCACTTGCGGACGGGGCAGACCGGCCTCGAAGGCGATGGCCGGGATATGGATGAGCAGGTTCGTCGACCCGCCCATCGCCGCATGCACGACCATTGCGTTGTGAATCGCATCGGCGGTGAGGATGTCGGCCAGTGACTTCTTCGCATCCGCGAGAGCCACGACCGCTCGCGCAGACTGGACCGCGATCTCCTTCCACACCTCCGCCCCGGAGGGCGACAACGCACTGTGCGGCAGGCTCATGCCGAGGGCCTCCGCCACCGCTTGGGATGTGGCCGCTGTGCCGAAGAACTGGCAGCCCCCGCCCGGAGATCCACAGGCTCGGCAACCCATGTCGGCGGCATACTTGAGATCGATCTCCCCGTGAGCGTACCGCGCTCCGATGGCCTGGGCCTTGCCCGCATCCTCGCCGTCATTGGGGGGGAGCGTCACTCCGCCGGGGACGATGATGCTCGGCAGGTGCTTCTGCCCCGCCAAGGCCAGCATCATCGCGGGCAGCCCCTTGTCACACGTCGCCACGCCGATCACCGCCTTGCGATGCGGCAGTGAACGGATCAACCGCTTCAGCACCACGGCTGCGTCGTTGCGGTACGCGAGGCTGTCCATCATCGCGGTCGTCCCCTGCGACCGGCCATCGCACGGGTCGGAGACGTATGCCGCAAAAGGCAATTTCTCCAACCGGTCGAGTTCGCGAGCTGCGGCCTGCATCAGCAGCCCGACCTCCCAATGCCCGGTGTGATACCCCAGCGCGATCGGGTGCCCATCCTCGGCCCGAATGCCGCCCATCGTGCTGAGGATCAGCACCTGATCCCGCAACAACTGATTCGGATCCCACCCCATCCCGGCGTTCTGCGTCATCCCAAAGATGTCGCCGCTCGGACTATCGAGCAACATCTCCGGCGTGAGTGGGAGTGAACCCACCGGACCGGGGGCGTTGGATCGCAGCTGGTAGGAGGCTGGGGAACAGTCGAGGAGTGAAGAGAGGGGCATGGTGGGGAGGGGTGAAGCGTGGGGGTTCAGCGTTGGAGTTCAGCCTTTAGGCTGCTCTGCGAGCAACCCCAGAGCAGCCTAAAGGCTGAACTCCAACGAGACAATGCGAACTCAAGTATCGCATCGTCAGAGTCCAGAAGCGATCATGGAAGCTGGTTTCGTTGGAGTCCAGCCTTTAGGCTGCTCTGCGAGCGACCCCAGAGCAGCCTAAAGGCTGGACTCCAACATCAGGCAGGAGAGTGGCATGACAACGTACTATGGCGACCGTCAGCACTATCGTTGGCGACAGATGACGGAGGCTCAACGCACAGCGACGGTGGTCCACCGGCGGGAGTATCGCCTCCCCCAGCATAGTCCTCCACACTACGACAGCGAGTCGGGGCTGTACCTCGTGACTGCCGCCTGTTTCGAACACCACTCGATGATCGGGCACTCGATGGAGAGAATGGCGGCGTTTGAGAAATCGCTTCTGGAGACCTGTCTGACCTGCGAATGGAATGTCTTTGCCTGGATTGTCCTTCCGAATCACTATCATCTGCTCCTGCGATCAGGTGATGCCAAGGCTTTGGTTGGGAGCCTCGGGCTTCTCCACGGTCGGACTTCGTATGAGTGGAACCGGGAAGAGGACCGTCGCGGTCGGAAGGTCTGGTTTAACGCGGTCGAAACGGGAATCAAATCGGAGCGACATTTCTGGGCGTCGTTGCTCTATGTCTTGAACAACGCCGTCAAGCATCGGTACGTCGAACGCTGGCAAGACTGGCCATTCAGCAACGCTTGCGATTGGTTGAAAACCGAAGGACGGGAACGGGCTCTCAAACTTTGGAAGGAGTACCCGATCGGTGACTTCGGGAAGGATTGGGATCCGCCGGAGTTGTAATTGGATCTCACATGTTGGAGTTCCCCCGTTGGAGTCCAGCCTTTAGGCTGCTCTGGGGGCGTACTCAGAGCAGCCTAAAGGCTGAACTCCAACGGGAGACCCCGACGGTCACTTCGCGGTCCAATAGTCGAGCACAATCACCTTCTCCCGCCGCTCTCGGGCCAGGGCGACGTAGGTGTCGTGGGCGGCGTGTTTGAGGTAGATCGCACGACCGGCCTCGTCCTGGAAGGTCACGACGAAGACGTGCGTGAAGCCTTCGGACTTCATCTCCTGGCTGACGTTGGTGCCGTGTTCGTAGCCGATGACGGTGTCGATCTGCTTGGTCATCTTGCCGAAGGCGTCGACGACTTCCTCGACCTGCGCGGGGGTCAGGTCGTCCTTGAATTTGTACATCACGATGTGCTTGAGCATCTTGGCCGGTTCCTCGGCGGTGAGGTTCGAGGAGGAGGCCACGACGAGTCCGCAGAGGAGGAGCGAGAGGGTGATGAGTCGCATGAGGGGACCGTTGAGAGTTGAGAGTTGAGAGTTGGAGAGAACGCCCAGGGGTTGCAACCCCTGGGCTTTGACTGATGACTGATGGCTGACCACTCACTCGATCAAGCCGCTGGTCCAGCCGACGAGTTGCCGGAAGAACTGAGCATACAGGTGGCCGACCTCGACTTCACCAGCACCGGGGCCGTGGGCCTGCACCCGTTCGGAACCCCAGTCGACCCACGGGCCGACCCAGTGCGGGGCCACATCGGTGGCGAGGGCAGCCACGCGGCCCCGCCCGTGAGTGGAGACCACCAAGAGCGGATCGTGACCGCAGGGGGTCAGCGTGAACTGGCTCTGATGTCGAGCGGCGGAGAACCGGGCCACCTCCAGCAGGGAGGTGGCTCCCATGCGAGGCACGATGCGGTTGTAGCCGCCGATCAAGGGCGGACGCACGTCCCAGGGCAGTCCCTGCGTGATCGGGTGCAACTGGTCCGAGGCACGCACAAACGCCGGGTGGTCGCAATTCACGCGGTCGTCCCGATCCGAGATCTCGACCGGCAGAATCTCCGCCACCGGTGTCCCGTCCCAGTTCCCGCCCAGCCCGTGGTACGACTCCCAGCCACCAATCATCAGCAGGCCCGCCCCGTTCTCCACGTGAGAGATCAACTTCTCTTGCAGCGTCCTCGACAATCGGGCGGCTGGGTAGTCGCTGAGGATGTACGCGCGATACGGCCTCTCGAACAGTGAGTCCGCAGCCGCTTCGTCACTGGGCACATAGTCGTATGTCCATCCGCTCCAGTGCAGCACCCCGGCCAGGTAAGCCGCAGCTGTCGCGAGTGAGGTATCTCCGAGGTAGAGGATGTCGGGCATGGGGAGTCGGGAGTCGGGAGTCGGGGGTCGGGAGCAAGAAGTGGAGCGGCTCCCCTCTGGCCATCAGCCATCAGCCATCAGCCATCAGCCTGAAGTTGACGGGGGCGGCGACTTCGAGCAGGTCGACGGCGGGGCGACCGTTGCAGAAGATCGTGGCCATGCGACCGTACACGGGGGACGCATCTTTCAGTTGCAGATGCTGCTGCAGGGCTGGTCCCGGAATGATCTTGAGGATCGCTCCCAGATCGATGTGCCGGAGGACGTTGTGCCGGATCAGCACCCGCCCCAGGGGAAGCTGTTTGGCCAGGATTTCGGCTTTCACCGCGGGGGTCACATAGGTGAAGTCGAACCGCACCAGTCCGAACAACACGACCGCATGCGTGCCGGTCTTGGTCAGCAGGATCTCTCGGGTGTAGAGCGGATCCTGCAGTTCTTCGAAGATCACCGAGACATCGACATCGCAGTGGTGAAACTGCTCCATCGTGACCGTCATGTGCTGATCGTGGACCAGCAGAGCCTTGTACGGCTCCGGCGTCGTCGACGCGGGGATATGCTCGACCCTCTCGAACAACTGGGCCCCGTCGGGGAAGTGGGCGGCGAGTTTTTGGAGTTCGTCGAGGGGGTTCATGGGGAGTCGGGGGTCGGGAGTCGGGAGTCGGGAGCCGGGAGCAGGGAGCAGGAGGAGGGGAGAAGGGAGAGGGGAGAGGTCGTCTGGCTCCCGACTCCCGACTCCCGACCCCCGACTCTCCTACTGCAACTTGATCGGGGCTTCGGGGAGAATCGGGGCCTTCGGGAGCTTGGCGGGGACGGGTTCTTCTTGTTCGGGGGCGGTGCCATCGGCGGCGGGCTCACCGTTCCAGGTCAAGCGGTAGTCATGACCGCTCACTCGCAATAGCAGCACTCCGCTGGGGAGGCGGGCCCACCCCTCGCCCGTGCCGCCCGGAGTGATGCGATCCTTGATTAGGACCGGTTCGCCAGTCCGCCGATTCAAGAACTCCAGCGTCATGAAGGTCTTCGGACCTTCTTGGGGGTCTTGATGCCGACGCTGGGCGGCATAGGCCAACACTCCGCTCCCCACGGGCAGGTACGGGCGGAACAGCTGTTGTTCCATCGGTCGCGACCAGAGGGTCTTGCCGCTGTGACGATCGAGGGCGGCTGCGATCCCGTTGACGCGAACGGTACTCCCATTGGGGAGAGTGGGTTCCGTGATGTAGTCTTGCCCCACAGACGGGGAATGCCACGTATGCACGTACAAGCGATCCTGGTCCTCATGGATGGTGAATTCGGTCGGAGGCACCGTCTGCGCGGGGATTGATGTCGTCCAGAGCAATTGTCCCGTCTGGTCATCGACCCGTCGAAGTGTGCCATCCGGTTCCAGAAACGCCAGGTCCGATCCCTCGACGGGATTCCACAGCGTTCCCGCGGGAAGCGTGAGGCTCCAGGCATCCTTGTCCGTCACCGGATCATACATGGCCCAGGTGATCCGGTGGGGGTGGGTGGCGTCCCCTTTTTCGGTTCGGGAGACTAGGAACAACCGTCCCCAGTCGGCCCGCTGGCGGTCCACGCGGCCCTTGGGCAGGGAGCGTTCCGCCACGAACTCACCATCCGCAGCCCGGTACACCACCAGCCGATCGAGCAGGGGCGGGATCAGAACCACATACTCCGAGTCGGCACAGATCTCCGACCCGGGCGTCACGCCGCTCCGCTTCCATTGCAGCTTCGAGTCCTTCGTCTGCGGCTGGACTGCGAACAACTCATTCCCCGAGAGGTAGCACAACGTGTCATAGGTCAGCGGACCCACGTTGTAGAGATACGAACCGTCAGCGGTCGGGTACACGGCATCGCGAACTCCCGGTTTGACATCCGCCGGACGAACCTGCATCCGATTGAATCCGTCCACGACCGGGGCGTGGAAGAACCGGGTCTTGAATGGATCCCCTCCGCTATCCATGGGGCTGACCACGGCGAAGCGATCCCGGAAGGCCAGCAGCACCAACTGGGGATCGGTCTGGACGTACCGCAGTTGCTGCATGGGCAGCTGTCCCATGGCATCGATGTTGAATATGTGACGGACCGTGCCGCTGGCATCGCTGCCATGCACGTTTCGGGTGGGGGCGAATTCCGCTGTGAACAGCCAGTCGTCGAAGGGACCGCGCCGGTCGCCCAGGACCGGGAACACCTGCCGTTGCTGCACGGAAGCTCCGGCGAATCTCGCGGTGAAGGTCGGGACGGTCACGGGGAGATCGAGTTTCTTGAGTTGCGGGCCCGCCACGGCATCCTGGCGAAGCAGTTCCAGAAGTGCCGTCCCCGTGACCCCCGGTTCACATTCCACATTCGCGAGTCCGTGCTGGAGTTCAGTCAACAGGGGGCCGATGTAGGGGACCGGAACTCCCTTCAGCGCCAATTCATTGCGAATCAGTCTGCCCACCGCCGGGCCACGCAGCGCGAGGTCGCGCGACTCGCTGAGCGTCCACAACACACGCTCGGTCTTGAACTGATCCAATCCATTGGCGAGAGCCAATTCCAAATGCAGCTGGGGAGCGAGGTCGATTCCCAGCACACCGGCGAAGTGCGGCTTGAGGGTGGCCTCCTGGGCGGCGATGGCGTCTTTCAGAGACTGCTGCATCTGCTGGCGGATTGCCCCACTGGACAGAGAGTACAGATGTGTCAACCGCCCGCGCAGCCAGCGGTCGTCGCGCACCCGGTGGTCAAAAGACATCTCCATGAGCGTGTCACTCTGGCCGACACTCTTCACCAGATCGAGGTACTCGCGAAACGCCGTCAGGGAGTCGCCCGACTTTTCCAGCCCCTCGGCATGCAGCCGGTTCAGCAATCGCCGTTGATCGGGATCGGTGACGGTCTGCTTGAGTTCCGCAACGATCCCCTTCGAACCCGCGTAGTCCGCCTTCAGACGTTCCAGTTGGGACCAGACGAGCAGCCGCCGCGTGGGGGCGGATTCCTGGAGTTTCAACGACTCCTGCAGCAGGGCGACCGCCTCCGGCTCCCGTCCCTGAAACAGGAGCAATTCCCCCTGCTCGGCGAGGGCGCTGGCGCGGGTCCCGGCGTCATTCTGTGTGCGAGCCAACTCTTCGGTCATGTCGCTGAGCGACCGCAGGCCGACGACCTCGCTGGTGGTCTGCATCAACAACCGATCCCCCGCCGCCACCAGGCTCCCCGCCGTGTGTGCCGGATTGATGCTCGACCGGGCCAGGATCTTTCCCGTCCGGAGATTGAGCGAGAGGATTTCGTGCGTGACGACCGGGAGCAGATACTGGTTCCCGCTGACCACGCCGCGCCCCGTGGGAGTCGGAATCTCCTGGCTCCACTTGACCTTCCCATCGGTCAGGCCGATCGCCTGCAAGCTGCGCTTGCCGACGACCAGACAGTGACGCTCGGTACAGGTCGCTATGTACAGCCCCTCCCCGCGCGGGAGTTCCCAGAGCGACTTGCCGGTCTCCAGGTCCAGGCAGTAGAGCATGTTGTTCTCGGCGGTGGGGAGCAAGATCCGACCGGCGGTGAGAATCGGTGTCGTCTCGAACCAGCGATCCTCTTTCAGCATGTGATCGAGCGTCGACTCATTGCCCGCCCGCGACCCCTGCTGCATCTGCATCTGAATTTGCATCCGCATGATCCGGGCCATGCGCGGGTCCGCCGTCGCGGGTTGAGTCTGGTACTGCTGAAACCACTCCATGCGGCGACGGAGCGGGTCGACCGCCACGACCATTCCATCCCCCGTCGGGCAGATCAGCAGCCCCCCCGCATAGGAGGGCGATAAACCGTACATCCGTCGCGTCTCATCCGAGCCGATGGAGCTGTCCGGATTCAACAGAGGCAACGACCATTCCGCTTCGCCCGTCTCCGGGGACAGCGAGAACAACCGGATTTGTCCCTTGTCCTCGGCCAGGACGAACAGCTGGCCATCGACCGGCAGGGGTGCCCCCAAGAAGAACGCCCCTCCCAGTCGCCGGGATTCACCCACGAGTTGTCCGTCTTCATCGAACGGGACCGCCACGGACGGTCCCCCGGATTCCCACTTGAGCAGACCGGACTGAAGATCGTAGGCCAGCAGCCGATTGTCGCTGGGGGGAGTCAACTCATGCCGACTAATGGGCATCCGGGGCCGCATGAACATGCCCTGTGGTGTGGTCGCACGGATCATCCCGGTACACGACACGGCATACACTTGACGCCCGTCACTGGCCAGCGAGGCGGCCGCCTGATTCATCCAGGCCCGCTGGCCGAGATACAACTCCACCAGACGATCGTGGTTCGGATTGGGGCCCGTCTCGATGTAGTTGCGTTCACTGAAGTACAGAAACGTGTCGTCCTTCACGACCCCCGACCAGCGGATTTGTCCCGTGCGGGCATCCAGGGCTTTGAGCGAGGCCATCCCCTGCACCAACACCGTCTCACCGTCCACCAGCGGCGCGCCCACCAACCACGGCAGCCGCTTGGCCGAATTGGCGTTGTCGCTCCGCAGGTACTTCGTTTCCAGGAATTTCAGGACCGACTGAAACTTCTCGTCGCGCCCCGTGATATACGTGTCGAGCGGGTCAATCAACGGATAGGCCCAACTGCCCCGTTGCAGCGGAGACACCAGCGGGCCATCCCCCCAGCGACGCGGGTGCCCGCCCCCCATCCGCCAGTCGCGTTCGCGATGCGGGACCAGCGGGGCCACCGGTCCAAACACCTTGTTCAGCCACGCCGCATCCCCCGTGGCCGGTGGGGTCAACAGCTTGCCTTCATACTCGATCGGAGAGGTCTGCGCCAGCGGACTCAGTTCGCGCACGTACTCCGCCGCCATCTCGGGCTGCCCGGCGAGAGTCCAGGCTTGGGCGATGCGGATCAACCGCTCAGTCCGCAGCGGGCCCGCCTCGGTATCCGGGAGCAGCCGCTCCCACAACCGGGCGGCGAGGGCGGTCTCCCCCTGATCGAAGGCGATGGCTCCGGCAGATTCTGTCGCCTCGACCGCAGCCCGTGTCAGCGGATAGATGCGTACGACCGCCAGAAGTTCCGTCAGATCGCCGCGCTGCCGGGCCTGGGCCAGACGCTGGGCCGCCAACGGTTCGAAGTGGCGGCGATAGATATCGATCGCCTCGGGAGGCATCCCCCGCAACAGCGACTCGACGCGATCGAGTGAGCTGGTCGCGGGCTTGTCCGGTTCGATTTCAAAGAAGTCCTCGCCCGCTTCCAACAGCGGTTGGAGCTTTTCAATCGCCGCATCGTAGTCTCCGGCGGCCAGCAACTCGCGGGCATCGCTGATTTCCGACTGCACCTGCGGCTCGTGAGGCAGACGCTGTCGCAGGATCTCTTCGGGAGTCTGCGGCTGCATCTGGAACTGCCCGAACTGGGCATATAGACACGACGTGTCGATCGCTCCGATCACGCCCCAGCACAGCGCAGCGCAGACCACCCAGCGCACGGGTTGTCCGATCCGCGGTCGTCCGAGATCCGCCATGATTCCACTCCGGGAAGATCGCGACTGTCAGTCGCTTCGCCCACGATTTGCGGGCGACCGGTCACTGACTCCAGGGACTGCGGAAAGTAGGGCCGGCGGGAATCGAACCCGCGACCAAGCGATTATGAGTCGCCTGCTCTAACCGCTGAGCTACAGCCCCCCTCGACACATCCGAACTCAGATGCGAAGACGCTCATCGTACGTTTCTCCCAAGGAATTCTCCAGTGCGGTTGCCGACAGTGCGGTTGCGGGCGGTTGTCAGCAACAGGTGCATTCGCCATTGCCGGTTCCCGCCTCAGTAATCCGACGCGTCAGCGAGGGCGACCACCCAGAAGCGTTCGACATCAGGCGGGAGTCTCCGAGCTGCCACTGGGAGTCGAGCACTCGCGGGACATCGAGAGACGTACGCCCTCGCTGACGCGTCGGGTTGCTCAGTCCCGCTGCGGACTGATACCTCCAATGAGCCCATGGACGCGTCAGCGACCACTCGAAATGTCACAGGGGGACACCCCGCCGTGGGGGCCGGAGCGGAACCCGCCACCCTCATGGCGGGTCGTCGCCGCCCGGATGAAACGGGTGGCAGCGGCAGATGCGTCCGATCCCCTTGAGGCTGCCGATGATCGGCCCGTACTTCCGAACGGCCCCGATGAAGTAGTGGCTGCACGTGGGATCGAACCGGCATTGCCGACCGAAGATCGGACTCAGGAAGATCTGGTACAGTCGCACGCCTCCAATCAGAAACCCAGACAACAGGGCTTCGATCCCTCGGAGCAAGGCGACCGCCGCGCGTCCGATCACAGCTTACTCCTGTCGGGCGGCAGCGATCGGAGCCGACTCATTCTGCTTCACAGCTCCCAAGGCCGACACCCCCTCGATCAACGGGTATTCGAGCGTCTGAAACACCAGTTCGGCGGCGACCTGCTTCGGCTTCCCGGAAGCGGTCGTGGCCCCGTACAGACTCCCGCCCAGCGGCAGCAGCCGACTGGCGTCGAAGAACTCCGCCACTTGCAGCGGACCGACGGAGGTCGGTTCCGCCTGCCCCTCGACCGCCATTTGCAGCTGTCCGTTCTGGACGGTGAACCGAGTGGCTCCCTCGGGGAGGATGACTTCGGGGCTGATCGGCAGGTCGCGGTCGCCCAGATCGATGCACAGCCGCCGCTCGGCGTCCAGGACCAGCCGACCGACGCGCGTGTACTGTTCCTCACCGGTCGGGAGCTTCACGGCGAAGAAGCACTCGCGCTGCACGGCGACGTGTGCGGGGTTGCCGGTCTCGACCAGTCGGCCCGGCTGGATCTTCAAACGGGAGCCGACGATCTGGACATGCGCGCTGTCCTCGATTTTGTCGAAGGCGACTTCCTGAAACAGCGGAATCATTTCCAGGTAGCCACAGGTCTCGCGGTTCGCCTGGTTGTGCTGCGCGATCTTCAACCCGAGGTCTTCGCCGACAGCCGGTTGCGGGGACAAGTGACGCAGTCGCGCGGGGGCAGCCTCGGGATGACTGGCATCGAACGATGGCGGCGGCGCGCTGAGATGATCGGCCCCGGCAGCTTTTTGGCCGAACTTTTTCCACATCAGGATCACTCCGGCGGCATCACTCGGCGACATCCCGCGCAGGGCCTCGGACCAGACCTCGCGCTGTTGCTCGGAGACGCCCTCGAGTTCGTCCCGGAGCATCTCGACCACTTCGGGATCGAGCGGAGCCAGCTCGGAGGAGACCGCCTGGGCCTGCCGATTCTTGGTCGGTGTGGGTCGCGGGTTCCCGGGTGCCGAAGAGGCGGGGTGCGTCAGCGGCTTGGCTTGTGACAGGGGAAACGAGTGGGGCGGACTCGGCGGCTGAATGGGATCGGGGCCGGTCGGCAACTCGACCCACGCATCCGCATGCACCGCCTCATCGCCCAGGTCGGGGTCGTTGAGTACGACCGCCCCGCCCGGAACCGGGGTCCGAACTGTCGCCTCCGGATGGGGAAGCACAGCGGGAAAATCAAACCCCACCGATCCCAGGGAGGCCGAATCCCTCAACGGCCTCACCTCATCAGATGACAGCCCCACCGAACGCGAGGAGTCGCCCCGCCGCCACACCGAGACATGCCCAGCAGCAAACCCCACAGCCAGTCCCAGACAGGAGCCGCAGAAAAACGTGAGCCGCAAACGAGCATCCATGACCGCCTCCTGCGGCCGATCGCACTCAAGCCATCGGACCGCGACCCCCGGAGACCCTCCCGGTCCCCCTCCCCCGACCCGACCGAATCGGGAAGCTCCGCAAGCTAACCGAATGCCTTCCCCTGTGACAAGATGAGGTCGTGAAGTCATGTCGGGCCGAGTGCATTCGCCCGTTGGCGGTCCCCATGATGAGTCACCCGACCCATCAGCGAGGCCGAGTGCCGCGAGGGGTGCCGCCAGGCGAAAGCCTGACTAACACAAGCTTGGCTCCCTGGCCTTCACCGCGTGAGGTGGATGAACGTCTCTCGCGTTTTCGATGAATCCCGCCAGGCTGGGTTGTTGGGCGAACGGGGGCAGGCTAGCCTCACGGCGATGGGGAGTTCCCGAACACTGCACTCGATGAGGTTGGTTCCGATGAAAGCCTGTCTGCCTGTGGTGATGGTCACGTTCCTCTTCGGGGCGATGTGGTGCGTGGTATCGAGTCAGGAACGGGACACCGCGCCGGTCGAGGTCATCCGCCTCACCGATGAGAACTGGGACGCCGTCGCGCCGCGCGGCAAGGAAGTCGACGCCATCGTCGGCGATCTGGTGCTGCGGAATCGCCACCTCGTCGCGGTCATCGCCCAGCCGATCCCGACTCGCCATGCCAACATGACGGTCAAGTCCGTCGCCGGGGCGCTCATCGACCTCACCGCACGCGAGCCGCAGAGCGATCAGCTGAGCGCGTACTACCCCGGCCAGCGTGAGTACGTCTACCGCGAGTGGGCAGCGCTGGGGCATGACGGGAAGCCGCAAGCCGGAGATCATGTCACCACGCTGCGCGACTCCGAGTCCGCCACGATCCTCGTGAAGGCAGCGGCGAACAACGGCAAGCCCGCGGTCGAGACGCGGTATACCTTGAAGGCCGACAGTCGCTTCGTGGAGGTGACGACGACCTACAAGAACGAAACGTCTGCCGCCGTGAAGGTGCCTCTGCTGGACGACCTGCGTTGCGACGGCGGCAAGGAAGACATGCTCAAGACCCCCAGCGGCACCTCCGCAAGGTTCACGATCGAGGACCGGTTTTGGCACCAGGCGTATGGGTTGGAGGCACCGGGCCGCCAACTGCTCACCAATAGCGGACCCAACCGCACCGAGATCAAGTACGTCGATGCCCACGGATACCACGAGGTGGAAGTTCCCGCGGGCGGCACGTTCACGCTCACCCGCCATCTGACCGCCGCCGCGACGTTGCCGGAAGTGGCGGCTCAGCTCTCCGGTGAGGAGAGCGTGAAGGTCACACTCGCTGTGCAGACAGAGAGTGGCCAGCGGGTCAACTTCCCGCGCGTGGAGTTCAAGCAGGGCGACACCCTGCTCGCCACGATCATCGGCAACGAGCGCGGCGAGTTGACGACCGCGATCCAGCCGGGGGCATATACGCTGAACACGGCGGTGAACTCTCTCCATGTCTCCACGGGTGTCCCACTCGTCGTCACGCCGGGGATCGAGCTGTCCGAGTCGGTCCGCCTCGCGGGGTTCGAACCGGGCACCGTCATCGCCAGGATCACCGACGCCGAAGGTCGACCGATCCCCTGCAAGGTGGCCTTCCATGTTCCCGAGGGAAACCTCACCCCCAGCTTCGGTCCCGAGACTGCGGTCACCGGGGTCAAGAACCTCCGCTACACACCCAACGGTCAGTTCCAACAGCAACTCGCCCCCGGCAAGTACAAGGCCACGATCAGCCACGGCGTCGAGTACGACGTGGCCTACGTCGACCTCGTCGTCGAGGCGGGCCGGGCCTCCCCGCTCGACGTGAAGCTGCCGCGTGTGGTCGAGACCTCTGGCTGGGTCAGCAGCGACTTCCACAGCCACGCCACCGAATCGGGGGACAACACGACCAGCCAGTTGGGCCGCGTGCTGAACCTCGCCAGCGACAATCTCGAGTTCTCTCCTTGCACCGAACACAACCGGATCAGCTCCTATGACCCGCACATCGACGCCCTCCAGTTGAGGCCATTCATGGCGACCTGTTCGGGGCTGGAGCTGACCGGTTCGCCGTTTGGCCTGAACCACCAGAACGCCTTCCCGATGCACCATCACCCGCATCGCCAAGACGGCGGCGGCCCCGTCACCGACGAGAGTCCCGAGATCCAAATCGAACGCATCGCTCTCTGGGACGACCGCAGCGAGAAGCTGATCCAGCAGAACCACCCGGACATGGGCTGGCTGTTCGCTGACCGCAACGGGGATGGAACGATTGACGAGGGACACGCGAAGGGGTTCGCCTTCATGGATGTGATCGAGGTCCATCCGATTCACACCCTGCTCGGGATGAGCCCCACCGACACGTCCAACGGCCAGTCCAAAAACAACACGGTGTTCAACTGGCTGCAACTGCTGAATCAGGGGCACAAGATCTACGGCGTGGTGAACACCGATGCGCACTACAACTTCCACGGGTCGGGTGGGTATCGCAATTGGGTGCAGTCGTCGACCGATGATCCGGCGAAGATTGACCTCATGGAGATGGTCCATGCCAGCGAACAGGGTCGGCTGGTGATGTCGAACGGGCCGTTCCTGGAGGTCTACGCCCAGGAGATGGGAGGTGACGCCCGAGTGACCTGTGGCCAGTCTCTGACCGCGAAGTCCAAGACCGTGGAACTGCGCATCAAAGTCCAGTGCCCGAACTGGTTCGACATCGACCGCGTCTCCGTTCTCGCCAACGGACGGATCGTCGCCGGACAGGATTACACCCGCGAGAAGCACCCGGATGCCTTCAGCAATAAGGTCACGAAGTTCAACCGCACCATCCAGCTGGAACTCGAAGGCGACGTGCATCTCATCGTCGTGGCTGCGGGCGAGAAGTCGCTCCTCGGCCCCGTGGCCGGTCCCGAGTATGGAAAGCAACCCCCGACCGCCGTCTCGAACCCGATCTTCGTCGACATCGCCGGAGACGGGTTCCAACCGAGCCCAGACACCCTCGGGGCTCCGCTGCCGGTGAAGAGCGGGGCGGGGAAGAAATAGGACGGGCTCATGGGTCTGCCCCGACCAGACGCCGGTGGAGATGATCCGGTCGGCGGGGTTGGCGGGACGATTGCCTCGCGAGGCCGATTCCCAGAGGCCCACGAAAGAGGACAGGATTCACGTCGCCTAGCCGTCCGAATTCCGCTCCGATTCCAGCCGTGACTGCGCATCCAGAACGGCCTCCTGAGCCAAGCATTCCGCAGCCAACGTCGGCCCAAAGTCGCCGTAATTCTGAACGTCCAACGCCAAATCCCGCTGGCGATCACCCTCCCCCGCCCTCAATGCACCACCCTCCGATCACCCAGTTGCTGGTAGCGGGCATCGCTCCGCAACGCCAGTCGATACCCCAACCCCATCAACTCCGCCGCCCTCGTCAGCGTCAACTCCCCCCGCGCTTCACCCGCGCGAACACCTCGACCCGCTGACGCTCTTTGTGACTCATTTTCAACACACTCATGCCGATCTCCAAAAGGAGCCCCCCTGATGCCCACCCGCGTGACCTCAGAATGTGACATTTCTATTGGACGGAAAACATGACATTTCTATTGGTTGCCGAGTACAAGTTCGCCGGGAAGATGATGCAGGTCGACCTAAAGGCCGCTGGCGTGGAGTACATCGACGCCCACGGCCTCTACGCCGACTTCCACGCTCTGTGGCACACGTTCATCACCAACATGATGAAATCTGGTGTGAACCCCAAGACCGCCCAAGCCCTGTCGCGACACTCGACCATTGATTTGACGATGAATGTGTATACGACCCTGACCTGACCGACCAGGCTGCGGCGCTCAATACGCTCCCGGCGGTGCCCACGGCAGCGCACATTGTAGAGTTAGAGCAGTTCTACGCAGGGTCTTTACACATTCCCAGCGAGAAAAAACGGCCCCGAGATTTAAAACACCGTGTGGGACCGCGAACCGGAACCAACCCTGATTTCGAACTCTTCGAGTCTTAGCGGGCTCTTCTCGAAACGCAGGATCGATCGCAATTGGGCTGTCATCCTGAACCAGACTTCGCTCCCGCATGCACGATTCTTGGCAGGACTGGCACTGCCAGCTCACGACATTTTGCTTCGCAGTGCAATGTGAGTGGGGTCGTGGAGTACCTCGGCCTCGACTCGGTCGGGAGTCCAAGCCCCGCCGTGGGACGAAAACAGAATGCGGGACTGGAAGACCTGACCCGATTCGGAGGCATCCTGACCTGGCCAGCGACCCACAAATGATCCGGACTCGGCTCCTGTACGCTGCCGGATCCAGTCTGGCTTGGGACCATCGGTTTCGAACCACTTGCCGATCGTGTCGGAATCCTGGGGCGTTTCAAGCTTGCCGATCAGCTTGGTGCTGCAGTTCCCGAAGATGTTGTAGTCAACGGATCTCGGGCTTTGCGTGCAGACCAGGCAGCCGACGCCGAACTTGCGGGCCTGGGTGAAGAGTCGGGTGACGGGCATTTTAGCCACGGGCTTCGACGCACCGGCGGGAAGAAAGTCCCGGGCCTCGTCGAGGTAGAACAGCAACTGCGGTTGCGACGGATCTCCCCCGGCACAGCACATCCAGCGGTAGACCTCTGTGGCGAGGGCTGCCAGAAATGCGTGCTTTTCGACATCGGTAAGGGCGTTTAGATAGATGATATTGAGGGGCACTTTGCCGGGAGTCACTGGGGTTCGCATCCAATCGATATCCAGGGCGACTCCCCCAGTGAACAGCTTCTTCAGCGGTCCATAGGCCAGCGCGTTGATCTGTCTCCCCAGGGTCTCACGCTCGGACTTCTTGATGAAGTGGTCCGCATCAGTAATGCCCACCGATTCTGGCTCAATCACAGCGGAGGCAATCTCACTGAGTTCGAGTGACTCGCGCGGCGTCGATTCCACCAGCGCTCGAAGGACTCGCGCGACAAACGCTTGCTGTGCGTCCACAGATTTCTTACCCGCAGAGACAAGTCCCACCAGATTGAGGGCGACCGAGTCAATCATTCCGGTGTACTCTTCCTCGCGACGTTCCGCCGAAGCCTCTCGAACATCGTCGCGGCGAGGCAGTCGGATCGGATTCAGTCGCAGCCGGATCGCATGCGACGTTCCCGGGGTGAAGATTCGCGTTTCGACTCGCTCCGAGAATTCTCGATACCTCGCCAGTTGCTCCGGAGCCTGCTCCGCGATCTCGGCTTCGGGTCGCCGCTGGAGGAACTGGACCAAGTCGCCTTGCGGATCGATTGCCAGGACGGGTACACCGCTGAGAATTGCTTCCTCAGCAATGACCTTCGCCAGCCAGGTCTTGCCGCTGCCGGCTGCTCCGACGACAGCTGTATGGGTACACAGATGCATCGACCGGATGGACACGGATGCCTGATTGTGGGAGAGCCTGCCCAAGGACAATTTGCCTTGTGGTCCTGCATCTGTTGATTTGGGCAATGTGCCCGCTGCACCTCCTGGAGCTGACACACCAGTTTCATTCGAAGTGAGTGCCTGTGGATCCGCTGGGACACTGTCTTGTTCCTCGGTGGCCCGCTCTTCGTCGGCCTCTCGCTCTTCTTCGGCGACCTCCTCGGGAGTGATTGTGGGAGGGTCGATCACCACGACTTCCCACTCTTCATGCTTCTCAGGCTGCCAGTCAATTAAGCATCCCAGGGACTTGGCCCCAAGTTCCGGCTCACAACGATGTCTCCACTTGCAGCTCCCACAGTAGGATGTCTCTCCCGGTGGCAACTGCCCAATCCCCCGCTCCGCTGAGTACCGGCTCCATTCGACCATGGACGCGAGTAAATTATAGACCTTGCCCTGCTGGGCCTCGACCTGCTGCCAACTCATGTCCACGACGTGTCGACCGGGATGTAAATAGAAGACGGCTGCGTCGCAGTGGAAGCGATGCTGGTGGTGGTACATCAAGGCATAGATCGCGACCTGGTATTGGTCTTTGTTCGGGTTCGTGGCGGGAGCGAGTTTGTAGTCGACAATCCGCAGTCGCTCGTCTCTCCAGTCGAAAAACACATAGTCCAATCGCCCCGTGACATGAACTGGCTGACGCTGAGGCCCGACATGGAACGTCACATCGACCCGCTTGGGCATGTCGGCAAAGAGCTGATCGACGATCTCGTCCGGATCTTTGTGGATCGTCTTCGCATAGTGAATGATGTCGGCCAGCTCACCCATGTACGTTTCGACGCACCTCGAAAAGTTGGCGATAATCTCGGGAGACTTCTTGAGCAACTGGCTTCGATTCAAGCACTCCTTTCGGAGGAACGCCATGATGGAGTGCAGCAGTTCGTCTTTGCTCGATGTCCGCTGCACGATCTGGCGGACCGCATCGCCCTTCCCGGCCAGACGGTTGAACTTCTCCACCGTCGCGTGGAACAGGCTCCCGCCCGCGGTGGTCTCCGAATCCCCTTTTTCCCAGATGCGCGTGATGCGAGGCGTCATCGACTTCCGCCGCTGGTTCTCCAGAGAGTCGAAGTACAGAATCCGCGGGCAGCTTGCGGCCACGCGAATTTGAGAAACAGTGAAGTGAACCGGGGCGAGGAAGGGCACGGGAGAGTCCAATTCGAATTTACTGAGCGCTCATCAGCAGGAGTCCGTTCAGATGAACTTTGGACAGCAGTCGCGACTCGGACTCCATCCTTTGGGCCACCGACACGACCAAATCATGAGTCTTCTGGAAATCGAGATGCGACATGCCGGGTTGCCCCATGACTTCGGATGCCACATCGTTCGTGGTCACACAGATCTTCCATCCGAGGTTTCCACGAATGATGGTGGCGATCAGGTCTTTCACCTCGGGGGGTAAAGGCGGAGGAGACGGCGGAGGCGTCGCACTGGGTTCCGTCAGTAACTCCCTGAGCAGCGGGTGAGTTCTGAAGCGATCCTGACGATGCAACGACTCAATGACTTCGGAAGGCGTGGCTCCTGAGTCCGAGCGATTCGCGTACTCAATCGTGAGATTCGCCGCATCGTCGATGGCGGAACGAATGGCGTCGAGTTCGACGTACTGTTGAAAGGTCAGCTTGACGTGACGGAATTTCTCCGGGCCCATGCCTACCAGAGTCGCATAGTCCTGGTGGATTCGCGGCGTCGAGGGCAATGGGGCCCGCTCGTCATCGGTGACGAGAATGCGGTGACTGATGTCATCCGGAACTTGGGTGGCCAGCCGGTCCAGCGGCCGCCATGCAGCATTCCCATTGCGGGCCACAATGATCGTTACCGCCGAACGGACCTTGATTCCCGAATCCGCGACGCGTTCCTCAATCTTCAAGTCAAACGGTCGAGGCACTTCGTTCATCCGGCGAATCCGCAGCAGAGAGTAGTGCTGACTGACGTGCTGAACCTCCAGCAGTCGTAACAGCAACAATTCCAGGACCGTGACCAGATGATCCGAGTTGGGTGGTGCATTGCTGTCTCGCAGTTTGGCAATCCGACTATTCACATCGTCGGCCACAGCCTGATCGATGACTTCCGCTTCAGACAGTACGGTTCGACTGGGGGGGGCCGCTGCCCAGCTTTCCAGCCAGACCTCCCCACCCAATTCGCGAAGTCGCTGCTGCTCCATCTGCCAGTTCTGATCCGCCCAAGCGACAACCGATCGGGGTCGAAACTCGGGGGATTGTCCAAATCTCTCCTCGAACTCCTTTTCACCCAGGGGGAACAAGGCATGGCCTTCCAGCATCGCTCGGATGTCGGGAAGACTCTTCGCACGGGAGTGAATTGGCCGAAGTCGCTCGACGAGTATTTGCCGGGCCTCCAGGGCTGAGACCAGATTGAGATCGATGCGCACTCGGGCGATCATGTCCCATTGAGCCTCGGTGATGACGCCGTCTTTGCGCATCGTCAACACCGTCTCCTTGATTCCAGATGTGACGAGCAGCAGCCCCTGTCGCTGGTCGAGCAGCTTGAGACCAAAGGCCGCAAGATTCGCGACACGGTCCCGCCCGATGTTGTCGACCTGGTCCACGCAGATCAACAGCGTCTGGCGGCCGCGATGACACAAGGCGGTCAGGATCTGAAAGACCTGAGCGATGTGCTGATCGTCCGGAAGACGCACGAGCCCATCTTCATCGAGATGCCGCGCGCGGGCTGGGATTCCCACAAGAGTGGCGATTTCGGGCTCAATCCCATCCCCCGACAGCCAGTCAATCATCGCCTCGACGAGTTTCCATTCTTTTGTCGTGACGACCGCTGGGTTTACCTTCTTGAAAAACTGAAAGAGGATGTCAAATACAGCTATATTGAACTGCGTCGTAATCCCTTCGCTGCGGAACTCCAGCGAGTCGACCGCTTGCTGATAGATTTTCTGTGCCGCTTTGGCCTGGATGTCCCGATTCCCATCCGGAGTGATGATTGACCATAACAAGGTGTTCAGTGAGGACTGCTTGACTTTCGTCCTCCCCCCGACCAGTTCACTGATCACGGAACGCAGGAAGTGTCGCGGAATGTGCTGGGGCGACGACAGGATATTCGGGAGATAGACACAAATGGCGTTGCTCTCGGCCTTGGCCCAGTGGAACAATCGCGATACGAGATGGCTCTTGCCGACTCCTGCTCCGCCCCAGAGCAAGACGCCGATCGAGCGGCTTTGCTCCTGCACCTGAAGCGTCAGTGACTTGAGCCGTTCGAACTCCTTGCCGTGGATGCTGTCCACGGTCGGGACATCATCTTCCGGAGCGGTCACCTTGTCCGATCCAAAAGGGTTTGAGCCGCCAATCGCGTCAAAGAATTCGTCGCTACAGGTGTACATATCCAGTCCTGGGTCAGTCGTGTGAGTCGCCGTGAGGGTGCTCATTTCGGGAGAGTCTCAATCGCTACGAATGGAGAACGGGAATGGACTCAACCCCTCTTCTTGCAGTACACCAATCGCGATCCGGCTTCCTGGATCCCGGCTTCATGCTCCTGGTCCGACAAGCTGATCCCGTTGCCTTCGGATGGCATCAGTGAGTACCGGCGAGCGAGGCGCAGCGTATGCAGCCCCGCGTCGAATTCAGCTCGACCGTACTGCGGTAGCGCGAGGCGGAGATGCCGCAGCTTCACGAAGTTGTACCCCCCATCGCTCGCATCCAGACGGGCGAACGCGTCGTCAAAGGCCTCAGCGAAAGTTGTTCCGCCCGATGGAGTGGGTATAGGCCGGACAACCTCGGGCTCGTGCGGAACGGCGAGATGGTCTCCCAGGCCGGGGTTGCACCCGGTCACATCACGCAGGCGAAACAGCAACTCCTTCTTGGCGAAATGCAGAACGCCAAACCCTGCGGGGCAGTTCACCGACATCTCATCGACGTACCGAGAGAACGCTGGGGAGAGCAGCGGGCTCAAGAGCTTTTGCTTTTTCAGTGCCCCCAACTCCACGGCGGTGTCGCCGGCCTTCAGCATGGATTGAAAGATGCGGTCCAGAATTCGTGAATCACGGGCACCACGGTCCGCGTTCTCCGACAGCATCAACCACCCGTTGGGCTCCTTGGCGAAGACCGGGATGACCTGGCTCTGGAATGGCTCGGACGCCCTCGCGAGAACGGTATACGTCTCTGGGGCAGCGCCGGGAACCTGCGCCAACAAAGTGGACCACTCGGTGATCACTCCCAGCGAACCGGCTGGCGGCTTGAGCAGCAGCACAAGGTCCGTCGACAGTGTCAACCACGGCAACGGAAAGCGGAGATCGTGCAGCTTCTGCTCGGTGGCTTTCCCTGTCTTACCGCGTACAGAGACCGCATTGACGAAACTCGGCAGCGTGCCCGATTTCAATCGTCCCGCCCAGTGCGACTTGAACGGCGTCACCAGCTTCTTCGCCAAGATGCCAGCCGCTGCCATCTCCTTCACAGTGATCATCGGCAGTTGGGGCGAACACAGCGTCTCACACAGCAGTCGCAGCAGCCGCTCATCCTCGGCCAGCCGTTTGATGTCCTCTTTGTCATTGAGGACCGCCAACGAATCGAGATCCCCGTCGAATGATAGAACGGCGCGGGTCTTCAGTGGTGCCTTCGCCAGAGCAGCCCGCAAGTCGGTTTCGCTGATGTCGGCGGCCACATCCTGAGCGACCTCCCGCAGCGAGGCCGGATACCCCGCATTCTCACTTCGCCGACGTACGAGCGATTCCACGATCGCTTTCGCCAGCGATGCCGCTGGGTCAACTGCCGTCTTCTTGGCCATCAGAATTCCCGCATCGTCAGTTGTGACACGCCCAGGATGGATCACGAGTTGCGTTTCGCCAGTCTCCTAGAAAACGAGTTACCATTCAATCCACTTCAGTCGATCATCCAGAAGCTGACCATCAGGGAATTGTGGGTCCGATGAGACAACAATGGCCTGGCCCGCGAACGATCAGGTGTATCGCCTCGGATCGACCGGTTCGCTCTCCAGTGCCAATACGCCGAAGACGCACTTGTGGATTCGCCGCAGTGGATCGTGGCGGACGAAGCGTTCCTGACCTTCGAGGCCGAGGGCGAATTCACGGAGGACGAGGGATCGTTTGGCTCCGAGACTTCGGCTTCACAGTCGAGAGAGATTCTCTTCGGCGGTGTAATCTGGGCCGTAGATGATTCCCAGGTATTCCCGGCCTCGGCACTTCACAGCGGGCTGATCCATGATAGAGCCGTCCCTGGCCAACCCGGCGGGGTGGTACTGTCAACTCGGCCTCAGACCCGAGTGAGGAGTGACTGGAGGGTGCCAATGGCGGTCGCTTTGGGCCGCCAGTGTTGGCGGTGATCAAGGTGTTCGAACCCCATTCCACCCACTCATCGGGCCACTCCCTCATCCGCCGAGTTCTCACCGAAAGCGATGATTCGTCGGCAGATCGCCCAGTTCCTGACACCCTCGAATTGTCTTCGGATGCCCGTGCATGATATGGTCATCTCCCGCAGTCAACACTGGCGGTCCAAAGCGACCGCCAGTGGCACCCTCCACCTCATTCCCCAAGTCTTGTCAGTGCCACACCGCCAGAATAGCACGGCCTCCGGTGCTGCGTAGCAGGGAATTTGAACTGCCCCCTCAGTCGTAAGGCGTTTCACATTCCGACGCATCGGAGTTGACAAGTCCATGCTCGGTCTTAGAATCTAGTTATTATTTCGACCGCACTTCGGCGGTCGAATATCTGTTCGGCGGCAAGATTCAGCGTTGACAACTTGTCCTTTCGTTCTTTCACGCGTAAGAGGAGATTCGCATGAGACGTGGTATGGCAATGATCCTGGCGCTAGGGTTCTTCGCCGCTGTGACGGCGAACGCCCAAGAGGACGCGGTTAAACAAGAAATGAAATTACTCCAAGGCAATTGGGTACGGATTTATGTGGAGGCAGACGGCAAGAAATCCGACGACGGAAAAAAGGAACCGGGACAGGCGATAACACTCACCATCAACGAAGACAAGTACGATGGCGAAACTTTCAAGCTTGATCCGGCGAAAAACCCCAAGCACATCAACGTTTCGACGGTCGATGACAAGGGGAAGGCCATTGCTTTGCCTGGAATTTACGAGTTGAAGGGCGATGTCCTGAAGTTGTGTTTCCCGTTTCCCTTCGAAGGGAAGTTTGACAAGATCGGAAAGCGACCCACCGAATTCGGAAGCAAGCCCGGTGGTAATGATGTGCTAGAGGTCTACCAACGGGAGAAGAAGTAAAGAACTTCAGTGTCATTGGTGAACGGCAAAGCGGGCCGAACCAGGCGTTGGGTGGCACTGACAAGACCTTGAGCGTGGAGGGAAGGGTGCCACTGGCGGTCGCTTTGGGCCGCCAGTGTTGGCGGTGATCGACGTGTTCGAACAGCTCCCACCCTCTGATCGGTCCACCTCAATCGAAGAACTCCGGCGGTAGCCCGTGAATCGTCAGGAGATCCAGCCAGGTAGCCGGGTAGTGTGGGGCCAGCCGCTTTGGGCGCAGGCCCACAATATCTGGGGGCAAGCGTCATCATTGGTGGGCCTGCGCGGCGAAGCGACGCTGGTCCCAGCCTACATCTTGCCCAGCTTCAAATAGGCATTCGCCCTGGCAAACGGGCAGATCTCAGGGACTCGATGTTGCCAAAGGTCCACCGCACTGGACCTTCGCACAAGTCGGTATTTGCGATCCGCATTCTCGGGTCGTCGACGAGTCCAGGGTTGCCAAAGGTCAGACGCAGCCAGATGATCGCCGCATCGTAGAACGGAATTCATTCCGTTCTCTGGTCGCGTGAACGGAATCAATTCCGTTCTACCTCACCAAACTGGTGGAACTGCCATGCGCACTCTCATGTTCCCACTCCTGTTCGCCGCAGCTGTCTGGGCCGCCCCGCTGCGAGTCGAGGCCGAAACCACCGCGCGGCAGCGTTTTTTGGTGCGTGTCCCGGCTCGGGTGTCGATCCAGGCACCACCCGCCGGGGCCACTGCCGACCTGCCTCCCGACGAGGCGCAGGTCCAGGTCTCCCAGCAGGTGTGGGACATCTCCGCCAACTCCCACTCCGGGGCCACGGTCCAATTCGCGACCGAACAGAGCTTCCACAACCTCGACGATGACTCGATCCGCCGCGACGCTCAACTGAACGTATCGATCGTCAGTCAATCGCAGCCGGGAGCTTGGGCCGTCACGCAATCCCAAGCCGCCACAGATCACCAGATGGGTGACGAATCGGCCACGGTCCAGGTCCGCTCCGCCCGGTCGGGTTCCGCTGAGATCGGGCTGACGGTGACGTTTCTGCAGGGGGATGCCCAGTGGACGCCGGGAGGCGATTATGTGACGACGGTGGTGGGGACGATCACGGCGAATTGAGGGGCTTTCGTCGCCACTTGATTTGTAGCTGCACTCGCCAGAGTGCGGGTTCCCCGCGTTCTGGCGAACGCAGCTACCCCTCGGGACTAAGACTTCCGAAGTCTCAGAAGACTTCGGAAGTCTGGCGGGCTCGTGGCGAGAAATCCTCCACAGGACGGAAAACTGTCCACGCGGGCGATTCAGTCCGCATGGATCGACAGTCACCTCTCCTGGAGATGCCAGGGATTGAGCGTCTTGGCCCGGTGTGGCGTGAGAGTTGCTCTACCGCAGGGGATCAGTTCCCCCGGTTGTTGGAGTGAATGCGAGTGCCATCCCCCGTCGTGCGCCATCGCGGCTTTACGCTGATTGAACTTCTGGTCGTGATCGCGATCATTGCGGTGCTGGTGGCGCTTCTGCTCCCGGCTGTGCAGCAGGCCCGCGAGGCGGCCCGGCGGTCGCAGTGCAAGAACAACCTGAAGCAGATTGGACTGGCGGTTCACAATTACGAGTCCTCATTCACAAAGTTTCCGCCAAGTATGGCGATCAACCCGGCCATCACGACGAATGCCTCGTGGTCAATTCATGGGAGAATCTCTCCCTATCTCGATCAAGCCGTGCTATTCAACCAGATCGATCTTCAGAAGTCATGGTCAGATCCTGTGAATGCTCCGATCGTCTCGGGATTTCGCGTCCCGGTCTACGCCTGCCCCTCGGATCCGAGAAGTGATGAGCCCAGGTTGGCTTCAGGAGTGAATTTATACAGCACGAATTATGGATTTAATTTGGGGACATGGTTCTATTACGATCCCACCACAGGTCGCGGGGGTGACGGTATGTTTTTCCCGAACTCATCAATCAGATTTGCAAACATTACGGACGGTGCGAGTCATACTCTGCTGGCCTCCGAAGTGAGGTCCTGGCAGTCATACACTCGCAACGCTGTACCACCATCCACGAGTACCCCGCAGACTGTCGCAGATGCTTCGGCAGCTGTCGCCGTGGGGGCGCCTGATCGTGTCAATCCTGGAACCGAGCACTCCGAATGGGCCAATGGTCACGGTCACCACAGCGGTTTCACGACGGTCATGACACCCAACACGAAGATTCCGTATACCTATTTGGGAGTCTCGTACGACTGCGACTTTGCCTCGCGGCAAGAGGGATCCGATTTGACAAGATTAAGCTATGGAGTGATCACTTCTCGCAGCCATCACGTGGGAATCGTCCAGTCCGTGTTGGCCGATGGTTCTGTACGTACGATCAGTCAGAACATCGATCTGAGCATCTGGCGCTCATTGGGTACGCGGGCGGGTGGGGAGGCAGTCGGAGAGTTTTAACAACTCTTGAAGCTCTGAAATCAAAGCCCACTGGTGACCACCGGTGGGCTTTTTTTTAATCAATCTCCCCCGATTCGCAATGCGGCAATGATCTTCTGTTCGAGCGGTCCGCTGGCCCGGCACTGAAACACTCGTGACTGTTCACCCGTCACTTCAATCTCCACCCGCAGATGGTCCTGCGGCAGCAAATCGCCGATCCGGTCGGCCCATTCGATCAGGCACACCCCGTCTCCGTGGATCAGTTCGCCGCCCCCCATGTCGAGGAACTCGTCCGAGTCCTTCAGCCGATACGCATCGACATGATAGACCGGCAACCGGCCATCGTACTCGTGGATCAGCGTGAACGTGGGGCTGACGACGAAGGACCGGCTGCAGCCGAGTTCGGCGGCAATGGCCTGCACGAGCCGGGTCTTTCCGGCTCCGAGCTGGCCCTGGAGGGCGACGACATCTCCGGACGACAGCACCCGAGCGAGCCGCTGGCCGAAGCTTGCGGTCTCGGCTTCGGAGGTCGAGACGAACCGGTATTCCTGGGTCGATGGAGTCATGGGTGGATGGTCGCCTGCTGCAAGGCCACGCGGAGCGCCTCGACCCGTTGGCGGTTCGCCCCCAGATCGGACCGACCGACGCGCGAGGCCGACCGTACGTGGATCGCCTCGGGGGTCAGGCGGAACTCGACATCATCCACGTACCGCATGAGCGGCGTCACAAACTCCACCCGCAGGTACGCCGCCTCATGCGTCACGATGTGCGTATTCGTGGTGGCTTCGACGACAGCCACCAGTCGCGACCACGCGGCCTCGGACGGACCGGTATAGCGCAGCGGCTCGATGGCGTGCTCCCCGGTCTCCCCCTCGCTGCACACACAGTTCGGCGATTCCGGACAGCGCCGCAACTGCCCCTCGACCAGCCCCAGCCCAGGCCGCCGCCACGAAGGCAGCACCATCGCCCCCCAGCCCAGCGGGATCAACAGCAGAAGCAGGCACCACCACATCCGACGACCTCTCAAGGGATTCTGAATCATGACGCGCTGCCCCCAGTTTCAAACGCGGGGTATTGTCCCGGTCCCTGGAGGAGATCGCAATCCCGTGGAGGTCTCCACGTTCGGCTGGATGTGTACATCAGATTTGCAGGCAGTGGCGAGTCTCTGCCCCCTCTCCCCACTGGCGGCATGGCTTGAGGAGTAGGCGTGGCTGTGGGGAGAGGGCCGGGGTGAGGGGCCTAGAGCGTGCCGTGTGGCCCC
>JAYWFM010000125.1:0-2179 GCA_043778825.1 Planctomycetota bacterium
GGAGGCTGGCAGACCACGCCAGATTGAGCCCTCGCATTCACAAACTCGACAGCCGCCAAAACCCCGTTTCACCAGGCCAGGGCCGGGATGAGGGGGCCATATCATCCGCCATTGCCCCCTCACCCCGACCCTCTCCCCCACAGTCGAGTCTTCTCCGAAAGCCATGTCGATTGTGGGGGAGAGAGGGCAGAACCTTGGGAAACGCCTTGCGGGAATCCTTCACGGCGTTGCCTGAAGGGGTTCTACACGGGTCACACGGGTGTACAACCCCTTCAGGGTAGGTGTTCCCGGATTGTGTTTCTCAGGGTGCGCTCCTGCGTCGCGACCCTGGGCTATGATGTGCAACCCCTGTCGGGGTACAGAGGATTTCCAGGCCAGCGATAATTTGCACAGTGTGCGCAAATTCAGACGTAAGTTTCACAGTTCCCCTCGTTCACGGCCAGCTCTCTGTTCTGGAGGTTGTTCGAATGTCTCTGCGTCCCCCATCGGCGACTCCTCAATTCTTCCATCGCATTCTGGCTTGCGCCCAGTCTTGGGCTCAGGTGGAGGGCAAGTGGTGGGGCATGGCGATCCTGTTCCACGTCCTCGGTCTGGGGCTGGTGGGTCTGCTGGCCGGGACGGTGGCTGTGGTGATGAACCACGGGGACGTGCCGTTGTTGGAATCATTTGTGGATACTGCAATTCCGGAGTCGGACCTGACGCAGTTCGATATCATGGATGCCCCGCTGGAACCCAGCGTGCTGTTGACCGATACGCTCATACCGCCCGAACCCGAGAAGATGGTCGAGGCTGGGTTCCTCGACAACGCAACGGAAAACGGAATCGAGGGTCATGGCCCCCCTTCCGTGACGGACGGCGATTCTTTCACCATGGATGGTTTCCTCAACGCAGCGGGGGCGGGGCCAGCTGGTCCCGGCGGTGACGGGCCGAATCTTGGCGTTCTCAAGAAATCGGGTGATGGCGAGAGTGACGGGTACAGTCTCCGGAATTCGAGTTCGAAGGAATCCCTGCCTGGCGGGACGCAGGCTTCCGAGCGGGCGGTGAGCGGGGGTCTGAGTTGGCTGGCCCGGCATCAGAATCCGGACGGGTCGTGGAGCTTTGACGGACACACCCAGCACTGCAAGGACGCCAGTTGCACCTGCGAGGGGAAGAACACGTCGAAAGCGGCGGCGACGGCGTTCGCCATGCTCCCATTCCTGGCAGCGGGCCAGACCCACAAATCGAAGGGGCCGTACCAGGGGACGATCACCAAGGGGATCACGTTCATGGGCCGGACCGCCAAGGTCGATGGCAACCTGCAGGCGGGTGTCGCGTCGATGTACGCCCAGGGGGTAGCGACGATCGTCCTGTGCGAAGCCTATGGGATGTCGAAGGATATCCAGTTGAAAGCACCCGCGCAGAAAGCCATCGACTACATCTGCAGCGCGCAGCATCCGGAGTTGGGCGGCTGGCATTACTACACCCCCGGTGCAACACCGACGGCGGGCGACTTGTCGGTGGTGGGGTGGCAACTGATGGCGCTCAAGAGTGCCAAGATGTCCGGGTTGGAAGTTCCGCCAGTGGTGCTGGAGAAGGCTCAGAAGTTCCTGAAATCGGTGTCGAAGGGGGAAAAGGGTGGCCTTGGATGCTACATGGTGGAAACTGCACCGACTCCGGCGATGACCTCGGTCTTGTTGCTGAGCAAGCAGTTCCTGGGAGCCCAGCGGACCGACCCGGCCATGGACGAGGGGATGAAGTACATGATGAAGAACCTGCCGGGCCAGGGGGCACGGAACTCGTACTACTTCTACTACGCGACGCAGGCGATGCACAACATGCCGGGGAGGGAGTGGGATGAGTGGAACCGGGCGACGCGGAAATACCTGATCGAGACGCAGGAAAAAGAGGGGTGCGCAGCGGGGAGCTGGAATCCGGAACTGCCAGGGAAGGACACCTGGGCCGACGAAGGGGGCCGACTGCTGCAGACCTCGATCAATACGCTGAATCTGGAGGTCTACTACCGGTTCCTGCCGCTGTATAAGCTCGACAAGACGGGCGAGAAGGCAGCGGAACCAGAGGTGCCGAAAGGCGACTCGAAGTGACGGGATCTGTGAGGCACGTTTTCTACGTGCCCGTCCTGGCGAGCCGGGCGGCGTCAGCCCCCGGACTCTTTCGAGGGTCTCCAGAGTCCGGGGGCTGA
>JAYWFM010000126.1:0-5368 GCA_043778825.1 Planctomycetota bacterium
CCCCCGGAGCGCGCCGAGGTCGCCAACAACCTCCCGCCAAGCCCCGCTACACCCCGCTAACGAGGGTCACAGTGCAATTCTTGGACAAACTCCTAGCCGAGGTAGCAACGGCAAAGCCGAATGCCTTTGTGCAGAGGAGTGGAATCTGCCTCGCGGAAATCCTATGCGCCGAGTCGAATGAGAAGTGGGATGCAGCAGCAAAACTCGCAGCGGCAGCGCGAGCAGAATTTCCGAGAGACCACAGCTTTTGGGGGCGGGAAGCGGTCAATTCGGTTTCATGTGGGGACATCGAAAGAGCGTTCACGGCGGCAGGTCATCTCGGGCTAAGGATTTCGTCACCCGGAGCTTGGATGAGGGCATTTATCGAGTTGAGGCGTGGAAACCACAGTGAGGCAAAATCCATTATCGAACGGTTCTTAGGCCGTGAACCAGCAGCGGGCGAAATTACGGAGGAGTTTCTCCTGTCTGTTTGGGATGAACAGGTCGCCATCCCGAATGCGCATCGTATCTGTTTTCACCTGCCTGTCCTTTCGGCTGCAATAACGTCCCGCCCAGAGAGTAGTAGTCGGCGCGTGCAGTTCGGGAAGCCAGTGCTGTCGATGCAAACCGCCGCAGCGGCTATCGGTGTCGTGGCAGTTCCACCAGTCGTAGGTTCAAACGACCCCGAAGTTTACGTTTCTTACGCTTGGGGCGATGACAAGTCACCCGAAGGCATCAAGCGGGAGGAAGTCGTGAACCAGATGTGTGTTGCGGTTGGGCGGACCGGTCGACTCGTCGGCAGGGACAAGACCGTCATGAAACCCGGTGATTCCATTGAGGCCTTCGCGGACAAGATAGCCAAGGCTCCCCGTATCGTCGTCGTCGTCAGCGCGAAGTCGCTGCACTCCAAATTCTGCATGGTGGACGAGATTTACAGCGCCTATCAGCGATCTGGATTCCGGCGGGCTGAGTTTCAGCCCAAAGTCATCGCTCTCGTGATGGACGACGCGACAGCGATGCTGAAAGATGACATCGCGCTCGTGAAGCATTGGCAGGCCGTCCATGAGCGAGAGCGTGACGACCTCAAGGCAGTGGACCCAAACAACAAGGCACTGGAGCGATGGAGCAAAGTTCATAAGCTGGGCGACATGTGCGACCACCTGCTCGATATGTTGGATGCCATCAAGGACATCATCATGCCACGGGGCTATGAGAATATTGTTAAGGGCGATTTTAGCGAGGTTATCGCCCGTCTGCCGCCCCAGCGGACGTGAATCGAGGGATCGTCAATTCCGCTTGTACAGCGTGGGTAGTGACGTAGGGTGGGGACAAGCCTGCTTTGAGGCGCTGGCCCACCTTTCACGGGACACGGGTCATCCGTGGTGGGCCAGCGCTCCAAAGCGAGCTGTCCCACCCTACGGTCCTGCAGGTGGAATTGGCACACCAATGAAGTGTGGCGGCCGGCCATCCGGGTACTCGACCCTCGCCCATACTCCGCCACGACGCATGTGTTCAACAACGTCGTTGGCATTGGCCTGACCCGCAACAAAGCGATCTCGTAGCGCAAGCAAAGCAGGTTCGTGGAACGTCCACCAGCCAAGGCTGGTTGCATGCCTAGCAAGGATATCGGTGATTTCCACCAAACCAGCGAAGGTAGTGCCTTGGAGTTCCTCAGTTGAGGACGCCAACGTCCAGCCGATGTGGCAGACCTCACTGCAATCGTGCCAATGCCGCGACAGAGCGTTGATTTGTGGCGTTTGCAGTGGGACATCGATTTGCAGCGCGCCCAGGTAGATTCGAACGAATTCAAAGTGTCGGTCGATTTCACGCTGATGACCTGCGAGGTCGTAGATTTGGCGCTCAACGAACTTGAACTGACCGACACGGTCAAGCTCTTCCTCCGTTAGTCTGCGATTCAGCAAAATTCGCCAATAGTGAAGTGCAAGGCGCTCAATGGCATAACGTAGCTCAAGTGCTGCATAGGACAGAGCGACGGTATGCGTGCCCTGGTTTGCCTGATCTAGCCAAGTGCGCGCTTGGCGTACATGGTGCGCCAAGTCTGACTGATGCTGCTGTGCGAGGTCGGCCATCGTAGGAGGAGGATCTAACTAGGGTTAGGCAGAATTGGCTTCTGCCTATCAACAGACGCGGTTTCTGCCGATCACCAGCATGCTCGCCTGGAGTCATCTCCAGAGGATTCGAGACATTCACGACTTGTGATCATTCTCCCTGTGGGGGGCCAGATGTCAACAAGGATATTGGGGGATTTCTCCGGGGATGAGCGAGTGACGTAGGGTGGGACAAGCCTGCTTTGAAGCGCTGGCCCACCTTTCCCGGATCGCAGCGAGCGGGGGACGTAAGTCCCCCGTGCCAGCGCGACGTAACCGAAATGGACGGGATGGTTTGGCACGGACAACATCGCCCAAGCACGTTGGACTTACGTCCAACGCTCGCTGTCGATCTGCCTATCGTACTTTCGAGAGGACCATCACGGCAGCGTCTGCACCTCCACCGACACCACGGCGGGCAGGTCGTGGACGATGGCTTGCCAGTGGTCGCCGCCGTCGGGCGAGCAGTAGACTTGGCCGCCGCTGGTGCCGAAGTAGATGCCGCAGCTGGGGAGGGAGTCGGTCGACATGGCGTCGCGGAGGACGTTGACGTAGCAGTTCTCTTGCGGCAGGCCGTTGGTCAGGGCTTCCCAGTCGGTGCCGCCGGTGCGGCTGCGGTAGACGCGGAGCTTGCCGTCGTGGACGAAGTGTTCGGAGTCGCTCTTGATCGGAACCACGTAGATGGTGTTGGGTTCGTGGGCGTGTACCTCGATCGGGAACCCGAAGTCGGTGGGCAGGTTGCCGCTGATGAGGTTCCAGTTCTCTCCGGCGTCATCGGTCCGCATCACGTTCCAGTGCAGCTGCATGAAGACCGTGTCGGGGCGGGAGTGGTGCAGGGCGAGATTGTGGACGCAGTAGCCGACCTCGGCATTCGGGTCGGGCAGGTACTTGGACTTCAAGCCCCGGTTGATCGGCTTCCAGGTCTCCCCACCGTCGTCGCTGCGGAAGGCCCCCGCTGCGGAGATGGCGATATAGATCCGCTGCGGGTTCGTGGGGTCGAGGAGGATGGTGTGGACGGCCAGTCCCCCGGCCCCCGGATTCCACTGCGAGCCGGACTGATGCGTCCGCAGCCCCGGCAACTCGTGCCACGATTGGCCGCCATCGGTCGTGCGGAAGAGGGCTGCGTCCTCAACCCCGGCGTAGACTGTATCGGGATCGGTGAGTGATGGCTCCAGGTGCCAGACCCGCTTGAACTCCCAGGGGTGCGGCGTGCCGTCATACCACTGGTGCGTGCCGGGGGTGCCGTCGTACTTGAAGTCGTTCCCGACGGGGTTCCAGGTCTTCCCGCCGTCATCCGACCGCTGGATCAACTGGCCGAACCAGCTGCTCGATTGCGAGGCGTAAATGCGGTCGGGATTCACCCGGGAGGCTTTGAGGTGGTACACCTCCCAGCCGCCGAAGTGGGGTCCGCTGACCTCCCACTGCTCGCGTTTCTCATTGGAGGTCAGAACAAAAGCTCCCTTGCGAGTGCCGACGAGAACCCGAACCGTACTCATGCCTCTCTCCTAGTTGTGGATTGGCAATGATGCCCCCGCTCGACTCAAGCGGTTTCAGAATGGATGCTCACAGAGGATTTCTGGAACACTCATCTTCGCGAATCAACACTGATCGAGGCCATTGAGACTTTCTGGATCAGTGTTGATTCGCGGAGATTCGTGTTGCTGTTTCCTCGTGCATGACGCATTGTCGGTGAACACCTCTACGGAAGCTGTTCGAGTGATCGACCAACTTCATCTTGTCTCGTCGCTGCACTCGCCGGTGTGCGGGCTCCCCGCGTTCTGGCGAACGCAGCTACGGCTGTAATCACCCGCCCCCTTGTCCCGACTTCATCCGGGCCTGCCTCAGACGCCGCCGGGCCAGAATCGCCTGCGTCCCATACTTCGCGATGCACCACAGTGCGGAGAACCCGTCCTTGAGGCCGATCTTCTTCCCCTCGTCGTAGGTGCGACCGTGGTAGCTGATCGACATCTCGAAGACGCGGCAGGGGATGGCCGAAACGCGAGCGGTCAATTCCGGCTCGATGCCGAACCGCTCCTGCTGCAAGTGGGGGGCGATCTGCTGCATGATCTCCTTGGAGAAGAGTTTGTAGCAGGTCTCCATGTCGGTCAAGTTGAGATTGGTGGTCAGGTTCGAGAGCGTCGTCAGGACTCGATTCCCCAGAGAGTGCCAGTAATACAGCACGCGGTGTGGCTGGTCGCCGAGGAACCGGCTGCCGAAGACGACATCGGCCCGCCCCTGGATGATCGGTTGCAGCAGTCGCGGGATCTCGGTCGGGTCGTACTCGAGATCGGCGTCCTGGATGATGAACACGTCCCCCGTCGCCCGATTGAACCCGGTCCGCACAGCTGCCCCCTTGCCGCGATTCACATCGTGAAACTGGAGTGACAGACGGTTCATCGGGTCGTCGTTGGGCTGTTGCTCCAGGGCTTTCAGCAGATCGCGCGTGCCGTCTTGGCTGCAATCGTCGACGAGGACGATCTCCTTGCGGACCGGAACTTCGCGGACCCGATCGAGCAACTGCATCAGGGTATTCCGCTCGTTGTAGACGGGGATCACGACCGAGAGCAAGAAATTGTCAGGAATGGTGAATATCCCCAACTGGCGACAGGCCGCTTCGCCCAGGATGCCATGCAGGTGGTCGGACCACTCCCGGGAGTAGGGGCGATGTGCGGGGACAGGGTCCATCGGGACGGGCTCCGGGAGAGATGTCGATCAACACAGGGGGGAAGGGACCGGGCATCATAGATGGCCGAGGACCGGGACGGAAACCGATGGCCGGGGGTGGCACCTCGGCGGTGGTATTCTGTGTCATGAATCTCCCGATTGGGCCAGTCGGGGGGCGTGCATGCCTCAGAAAAGTAGGCAGCTGCCAGCTTCTGCCCTCTCTCCCCCGCAATCGGCTGGATGGACAGGGAATTCTTCATTGCGGGGGTGAGGGTGGGGTGAGGGGGATGTCAACAGGCTCCCGCATGGCCCCTCACCCCGGCCCTGGCCTGGTGAAACGGGCGGAAGTTGGGGGACTTTTTCAATTGGGAATTTCTAAATGCTTCGAAAAGACCTTTAGTACATTTGAACATGGTGTGGTTTATCGGTCGATACGACCCATGGGCGCTTTCGGTTTTGAATACAGAATCCCACGCAGCACCGAAAAACCCAATCTCAAAGATCTTGATTCACTCAAACAGGAAGATCTTCACCACTTCTCAATCCTGGCACGAACCGACCTCGATGCTTTGAATCCCTGGTATTCTTACAGCGCGATTACTCTCCAGCTTTTGTAC
>JAYWFM010000127.1:0-12635 GCA_043778825.1 Planctomycetota bacterium
TGAGGTGCTGTCTCACAACACACAGCATCGCCGAGAGCCAAGGTTTTCCAAATCCCAATCGGACGAACTCAACCTGTCAGAGTTCGCCTAAAGTGCAGGTTATAAGTGTGCGGGTTGAAGTGCGCCCCCGCCTGCCGCTCGAACCGACCGCCCGGGATGATGTGGTACAGATGAGGGATCACACAGGCTGTGCAAAACGCCTCCCCGTACTGGTCGAAGTCAACACCCCACGGATTACTGGACCCGTGCGCAAAGACCTCGAACTCATGCCGCACCGGGTGATACCGCCAGATCCCCGCGTTAATCGGCGTCCGCTCTTCCTTGGGCGTCCCCGGCTTCCCGACCAGCGAGTGTGTAAAGACTCCATGACACCCATACAGCCATCCATCTGGTCCCCAGATGAAAGAGTTGAGCGTCTCATGCGTGTCCTCCCAGTGCCAGCCATCGAGGAGAACTTTCGCTCCGGGCGGAACGTCCTTGGGGAACTGGAGGGCAGGTTGAGGATCAGCCGTCTGGCTCTTCTCTCTCGTCTCTCCTCTCTCGTCCTTCTGATCCGGTACGTCATCCCCATCCATATCCGGAATGAACATCAAATACGGCGGTGCCCCGACCCACACCCCATCAAACCCGACGGCCAACCCACTGACGAGGTTCAGCCCCTCAATGAACACCTTCTTCTTGTCGAGCGTCCCGTTGTGGTCCGTGTCTTCAAAAATCACGATCCGGTCGGCCCCCTGCCCCTCCGGATTCCGCTGCGGATAGCTCAACGCCTCCGCCACCCACAGCCGCCCCCGATCATCCCAGCACATCGCGATCGGCTGAGTCACGTCCGGCTCCGACGCAGCGACCTGCACCTTGAACCCCGGCGGCACTTTCATCGCAGCGGCGGCGGCTTCAGCAGTCAGTCCCGCATGCGGATAGATCTCCGCCAAGGCCACGCTGCTCTTCAGCTTGAGTTCCGGTGCCTTGAACGTCGGTCGCTTCTCATGCAGCCGGAAGTCATCAAAGTTCACATGCCCCCAGCCGCCCGTGTGCGTATCGACGATGCGGATCGAGATCGCCTGGCCGACCTGCTTGCGGAGGTCGACAACGACGGGCGACATCTCCTCCGTGTTGACTCCACTGACGGTGAAGAACACCTTCCCGGCGGCGTCGAGCAACTCCACGCGGGTCTCCTGAGCTGACCCTCCCCCCACGAGCATGCTGGCAAACGGCTGCGTGACTTGGAACGTTTTCGATGTCAGCGTCCCCACCGGAGCATCGAACAGCTTCTCAAACCCGCCGATCCAGAACTCGCCGGTATGCAGCGATTTCCGCCCCTCGCCATAGATCCGCTTTTGATCGATCGGCCCCTGGACCGGCTGCTGGTCGAACGCCTTTCCCGAGGCGGTCCAGTCCTGGAGGTCGCCCGTTTCGAAGTTCAGATTGAGCGGCTTTCCGTCCTCACCGACGGGAACGATCCCCGGCCCACTGGTCGGCTCGTTGGTGTCATCCACGGCCAATACCGGAGCCACAGCCCCCATCCCCAACAGGCAAGCGACCACACCCACCCGCCAACCCCGCCACGTCGATGCCGCCATCATGATGTTCCTTCCACAGTCGCAAACGAGGGGACCGCGCCGAGGCCATCTCTTCTGCCCCCATCCCCGCCGGGAGTATGTCGAGTCGGGATGGATGTATCAAAGAATGTCGGAACAATTCACGACTGAGGGGATCTGAGTCTAACCACTGAATTGCCATCCGCGACCCCCACGCACCATCCTTGCATCGATCCATCAAACCGGGGATACTCCCCCCACAACGCTCCTGTAGCTCAATTGGATAGAGCATCGGTCTTCGGAACCGAAGGTTGTAGGTTCGAGCCCTACCGGGAGCAATTGACGCAGTAAGGACTTACGACGATTCGCGATGTCGGTTTCTGAAAAGTGTACCCACAGAATGTACCCACCAGCTTTTGCTCAGGGGTCTTTGGGGACGCTCCGGCGGAACATTTCGTCCACCTTCTCGACCGCTTCGGACTGTGCATTCTGGAGCAAATGCGAGTACGTGTTCGCCGTGGTCGCAAAGTCGCGATGCCCCAGCCGCTTCTGGATCACCTTCAGGTCGACACCCGCCGCCAGCATCAGACTCGCCTGAGTGTGACGCAGGTCATGGAACTTGAACGTGTCCGGGATTCCAGCCGCTTCACGGATCGGATACCAGATGCAGCGGTCGAAGTTTGAACCGCGCAGGTAGCCGCCCCGCGTGTCGGGGAACACAATCGGAACTTGATCCGGCTCGAATCCTTCCTCTTGTGCTTTCCTCAACCGGCTCCGCAGGGCTTCCACGGCCTCGCTGCCCAGAGACACGACACGCTTCCCCGCCGATGACTTCGGCTCCTTCAACGTCAATCCATTCAACTCCTGCAACGTCCGACGAACGACAAGGACGCCTTCGGAGAGATTCACCGCAGACCAGTCCAAGGCGAACAACTCGCCCTTCCTCAACCCCGTCATCGCCGCCAGTACGATCAGATCCCCGAGACGATGACTCTGGCAGGCTGCAATCAACCGCTGACATTGGTCGATCTCCAGTGGGACAACTTCCTTCCGGACCACCTTGGGCTTGTCGAGAGCAGCACATGGGTTGAAGGGGATCAACCGCAGCTTGACCGCCTTGTTCAATGCACACCTGAGAATGGCGATGGATCGCAGTCGCATGTTATTGCTGAAGCCCTTGCGGCTCAGCGTCGCCTGCCATGTCACCAGCGTCTCGCCTTCCAGTGCCGACAGCTTCTCGGCTCCAATGAACGGGGTCACGTACAGGCGCAGGGCAAGCTCATATCCTTGATGCGTCTTGCCAGTCTTGTTGACCAGCACGTCATCTTCGAGCCAGCGTTGCAGGTAGGCCCCGAGTGTGTCCTTACCCAGGATGCTCTTCTTGCTCGTCTTGGCTTGCAGCCGGAGTGCCTCCAGCTTGCTGACGACTTCCGCCTGAGTGATCCCGTACACGACCTTCCGCTGTCGATTCCCTTCCGCGTTCTTGCCGAGACTCAACCGCCCCACCCACCGGCCATCATCGCGCTGATGAATGCTGCCCTCACCGGTCGCTCGTTTGTTCGCCATCGCAGGCTGCAACCCCACCGCCTCGCAAATCCCACCGACGTGGCATCCCGCGTGGCCGTACACCGACGCCCGGCCATCGTCCCCTTCGGCCCCGGCCAATCACTTCACCGAGTACACCTTCAGCACTTCATCCCCGTAGTGGTTGATGACCTTCACGGCGATCTGACCGGTCTTGCCCTTCACCTTCGGCACGGGGCGGGGGAAGGGCTGGCTGGTGGTCTGGTAGAGTTCGCTCCAGGCGGCTTCGTCGATCTCGGCTTTCAGCGCTCGCTTCAGCTTGTCGTACGGGTCTCCGGCTCCGGTGAAGTAGGCCAGGCGGACGAAGAAACTCTCCCCGTCGTAGTTCGTGTCGATGAACCAGCAGGCGATATCGTCGGTCGTCTGGCTGCGGACTTCCCCCGTGGTGGGGTCGTAGACATCGACGCCCCGGATCTCGACGATCAGATCATCGGCCCGTGGCACGGGCGTCCCGCCCGTGTTCTTCGGCTTCTCAGACATGGGCGGGACGCCCATGCCACCGTGGATCACCATCCCCGCGACGGTTCGAATCAAAATATCCGGCTCGCCGAACACCGTGAACAGGTTCCCCGCGCCGGTCTTCTTCAGCAGCTCGTCCCCCATGCTCAGGTCGGGGTTCATGCGGCAGATCTGGACGTTCAGCTTGCCGTACCGCTTGGTCTCTTCATCGACATGCGGGTCGAACGAGAATCCGCAGATGTACAGCATGTCGAACCCCACCCCTTTGATCGCTTCCTTGGCGGCTTCCTTCACCATGTCGGGGCCAACGGTCCCATGCTCGGGACCGATGCAGACTGCCACCCGGCGTTCCTGCCCGTGGGCATCGGTGTAGGTTCCGGCGGCATGCACCCATTCCCCGGCGTACGGTTCCAGCGTGTCGAACTTCAGCCGGTCTTGCTTGTTGCGGGACTGAATCCCGGCCTTCTTCAGGTTCTCGATAATCATCGTGCCAAAGTCCCCCGCGCCGTATTCGCGGACGCTCAGACGCTGGTTCCGTTCCTTGGTCTTGGCCACTGTCAGCCGACGATGCGGGGAGAGACTTTCAAACGTGAACGGCCCCGTCACGCGCAGCCGGGCTTTGTCCTCATACGGCTTGTCGAACAGCGTCTCCGTGTCGGCATGCCGGGCGATGGCCGCATCGATCTGGGCACGGGTCAACCCCTCTTTGATCTCGGGGTTGTTGGCAATACTCTTGAGGGTCACATGCGGCACTCGCTTGTAGACGAACCCCTTGCGGATGTCGTCCCCCGTGGCACGGGCGTCCCGCCCGTGTCTGTGGCTCTGAATCTCTGGTGTAATCGGGAGGCCAGAAGACATGGGCGGGACGCCCATGCCACGCAGAGCGCAGACCACCACGTCATACCCCTTCCCGCGCCCCACCCACGGCCAGTTCCGCAACTTCGCATTCTCTGGATTACGCAGCGCGTACTCGACCGCATGCTCGAAATCCTCTCCGTCTCGCAACAAGTGGTCATACGGCTCCGGTTGCCAGAACGTCCCGGTCAGCCCCAACAGCTTGTTGGCCGCCTTGGCCGTGAAACTCTTCCAGGCGTGATAGATATCGGACAAGTCATGCCCCGGACGCGGATGGACCACCACATGTACATGGTTGGGCATCACACACGCAGCCACCAAGTCATACCGGTCGCCGTCGAAATGATGCAGCGCCTCGTAGACCAGCTTCCCGATCCGCTCATCTCGCAAATGGCACGCCCCGTGCCCCGCATCCAGTGCCTTCTCGACCTTCTCCGAATGCAAATCCCGCAGCCGCTGGCACTCCACGGGCGTGAGAGGGCGTTTTGCGGCGCTGGCTCGCTGGAGGATGTCATCGCGTTCACGCAGCCAGGCTTCATAGACCGGGCGGGGGAGTGCATCGGCGAGGCGGAATGTGACCGCGTAGATCCCACCAGGACAGGTCCAGTGGGGCAGGTAGGCACCTTGTCGGACTTGTATTTCGACATGGGTGTCATTCCTTCGTCCGGGGAGGATGACGGGGTTATTGGATTGGTCGTGGAGGGGAGCAGGTGAGACGGGCGGAGACATGGGCGGGACGCCCATGCCACGTGGCACGGGCGTCCCGCCCGTGTTCCCGCTCTGTCCCGTGATCTCCTGTTCCTTCTTCCGCCCCTCGGGAGAGTCCGCCAGCAGGTAGTAGGGGAACTTGGCGGTCATCAGCCGCGTGCGGGCGAGGGCCAGGGCGACGCGGCTGGTGTCGCAGGTGATCCACCGGCGGCCCCACTGCTCCGCGACATAGGCCGTCGTCCCGGAACCACACGTCGGGTCGAGAACCAAGTCGCCGGGGTCCGTGGTCATCAGCAGGCAACGCTCGATGACTTTTGAATATGTTTGGACAACGTAAAGGTTCTCGGTCGCAAATGTGCTTTGGATTGTGTCTTCCCACCAGTTTGTGATTGCACGGACGGGAAAGTCATCTTGAAACCGCTTGTACGTGAGTGTGTTTCCAATTCCCAAAAGCCGTTCAGCGACCTTGAGCTTGTCCATTCCCACTTGATTGGTCTTCCAGAATGTATTCTTGGATGACTTGTAAGTTCGGCCATCGAGTTCAAATTCAAAGCCCGTGGAACTACTTCCACTCTGTGAATTGAGGGCGGCCGTTCGAAACAGCTTTCCTTTTGTCCGATCAAATGCTTGTTTGTCTGCAACACTCAAGCGACGCCAGGAACCATCACTCTGTTCCATGCAGGGGAACGCGTATGTGTCTGGCTCGTCAAGCAACTTGTAGAGTTGTCGATACTTGACATGATTCCGATCTCTGGAAAACCATAAGAGGTAGTCGTTCACCGAATCAATCAACTCACTTCCGACCGAACTCGTCTTCTTGAACGGAATGATCGCAACAGCGTTCTGCGATCCAAACACCTCATCCATTAGGGAACGCACGAGATGCACATTCTCGTCCCCAATCTGGACGAACACGCTCCCGGATTCGGTCAGTAGCTCGCGGGCCACGGTCAGCCGGTCGCGCAGGTAGGCCAGGTAGCTGTGAATCCCCAGCTCCCACGTATCGCGGAATGCGCGGACCTGCTCCGGTTGGCGGGTGGCATCGCTGACGCTGCCGTCCTTCACATCGCGTTTGCGGGTACTGACCTGCCAGTTGCTGCCGAACTTGATCCCGTACGGCGGGTCGATGTAGATCGTCTGCACCTGCCCCCGCAGCCCCTCTTTCTCGGCCAGCGAGGTCATCACCGCCAGCGAGTCTCCCAGGATCATGCGGTTCGACCAGTGCTGGTTGTGCTGGTAGAAGTCGATCTTCTTGTCAAAGCCGTCCAGGCCGTTGAAGTCGGCGAACAGATCGAGTTGCCGCTTGGGCGGGACGCCCAAGCCACCCGTGGCACGGGCGTCCCGCCCGTGTCTCTCCTGAAAATCCTCAATCAGCGCTTGCGGATGAATCTTCTCTTGGATGTAGATTGGAACGACGGGGACTTCCAGCGGGGCGCGGTCCTGATCGTCCTTCCCCTTCCAGACCAGCTGGGGGTCGAGCGTGGGATCGCGGGGATAGAGCAGCGACTTAGGCAGCGGCTCATCCAGGAAGTCGCGCAGCTCCTCGGTCGGAATGTTCTTCCGGGAGTCGTGATGCTTGATGACCTCGACCGGAGTGGAGGCAGCTGCGGGTTTCTTTTTGGCCATGATGGGGGGAGTCTAGGGGAAAGTGGCCTGGGCGTCCCGCCCAGGCTTGTCTGGGGCGGACACGCAGAAACGCAGACACGGGCGAGACGCCCGTGCCACGTCAATCGACGGCGTAGAGCAGCGGGGGGCCAATCTGGGCGACGAGATCATCGAGGTAGGAATGGATCTGGGCGAGAGAGATGTTGTCGTCGAATTCGGTTTTGTGGCCGAACAGGATATCGATGGTTGTGTACTTTCTCCCAAGAGGCTGGAGCGCAGAACCGACAGCCATCGCTCCGATCTTGCGAATCAGGAGGATGAGGGCGGTTTCGAGGGAGAGAATTCGCTTCTCAAGTGCGGTCCGCACATCGTCCAGGTCAGGAGCATTGCCGAGAGCAATCATCGAGCGTTTGTCGCCAGATGCGAGTAGATAGACCGGCTGTTCGTAGAGCGTGGCGAATAGAAGCGCCTCACCGGGATCGATGCCGGGGACAGCTGCCAGTCGATCGAGAACTGCGGTGTCGGCCGGGCTGTCGGTCCAGGCTGGAACGTCGCAGATCGTCTGTTGGAGTCGTTCCAACTCCGCGACGGGGATCTTGTCGATGAAGCGTTTGCTCTTGATCTGATATTGAAGCGAGGGCAATCGGCGAATGTTCTTGGGGGGGATGCCGAGACATTCTGCGAGGTCAGGGAGCAGTCCCGCACCGGCGAGGAGTACAAACAGATCGGTATCGATCAGAAGTAAAGGAGACGACATTTGGCCCGTAGATTTGGTGTGTCAGGTGACGAGGCACTGCGGGAGGGCGAGGGCTTCGACGAAACGCCGGTCGGATTCGCCCAGTTGATCGAGGTCGATGTTCGGTATGAGTTGAGACTGAATCAGGGAGCGTGCCCCTTTGTCGACTCCCAGATGTTTCAGGGCAACAACCGCAGCCCCCATCCGGTCGGCGCATTTACCATAGATCATGGCGACCACGGCAGGATCGATCTTATGACGTTCGCCATAGCGGCTGACAGCATTCGCCAGCTTTTCCCCAGTCATTCCGTCGACCCGATTCAAATGTGGCTGGGAATCTCCAGACAGAATCTCCAGTGCAAACGTGTCGGCCTCGGTCTCTTCCTTGTCGTTGATGATGCGTTCAATGTTGTCATCGCAGATCGCCTGACCTGGTTCGATGTGCCCTTGGAACAGGTGTCCCAGTTCATGGGCCAAATGGAAGGCGAGCTTGGCAGGAGCGTCATGCTTCTCAGCCAGCAGAATGCAGGGACGATTGTCGATGAACAACACCAGACCATCGAACTTACGGAACCCCTTGACCGTTGGTAAATGTTGAAGGTGCGCGACGATAATTCCGCGATCCCAGCAGAATCGCAGTAATCGATTCAAATTGACCGCCCTAACATTATCACTCAACAACTGTTTCCGTACCTCTTCGGCAGTCATCGATCCGGAAAAGTCGGGGAGGTTTTGGCACGCGCGAACCAACTGCGACGCGAACCGGCGGGCCACCTGAATGGCGGGCTGGACCTGCGCCACTCTCGTTCCGATTGTCGCGGTCTTCAGACGGACACCAGCAACGGGTGCAGGCGATAACTCTTCGGTGGTGTTGCGAAGCGAAGCAAGCGGGATATCCAGATGCCGTGAGATCGCCAATTCGGCGAGCCCTCGGTTGAATGGAACATCCGCGCAGACATCTTCCCACCAATCGGGCAGGATCACAGACCGAACAAAGTTCGGGCCGTATCCGACCTTTTTGAGTCGGCGATACAGATCAGCCATTGATTTGTGGTAAGCCATGTCCTCCCTCGGGTGAATGCCCCATCCTACGCCGAAGCGTCCCACGCTGCCAGAGCGAAGGCGCTTTACTTGGACGCCGGGGCGAAGAGCTGCCCCGACAAGTGCCCCCGGATGGTGCGGGCGGCGTCCCAGGGGTCGGTGACTTCCAGGAAGTCCCAGCGGCCAAAGGAACCGGCATTGTTGACGGCGGGAACCCAGAGGGTGCGAGCGGTCGCGGTCTTGGCGGCCTTGTCTTTCTTGGGTTGCCCGCTGACTTCGACGATCAGGTTCAGCAGATCATCCGGGCCGTTCCCGTCATCCAGGCAGGCGATGAAGTCCGGGATGTACCGACGTTCGGCCCCGTTCAAGGTGTACGGGATCGTGAAGTCGAGGTTCTGGTTCTTCACGTAACGCACGACTTCCGGCATGTCTTCCAGCGTCTGGGCCATTTTCTGCTCCCACGAGTCGGTATCGGCGACGACGTGGGAGATGTGGCACTTGTCCGGGCTGGAGAGGAAGACCGGTCGGGCCGTGTCGAAGTCGACCCACCGCGTCGAACCGATGGGGTCCACGGGTTGCAGCCGGGGAAGTAGCGTCTTCTGAGCTTCCGCTCCCTGCATGATGGCGGCGTAGATTTTATCGGCGGCATCATGTGCCAGTTCGAACAGCAGCAGCAACTGTGGGAAGGTGTTGTCCTGACAGGTGAGGCATTCGGCCAGCCAGTGCCGGGTGATGTCGAGCAGCTGGGGGAATCGCCACGCCTGAACCTCGTTGTCCCACTGGTGAGGCGGTTCGCCGCGTTTGGGGAAGGTTCCATCGCCCCGGAAGTATTTCTCCAGCGTCAGCTTGGCGATGCGGAAGACGACCTCTTGAATGCGATGCCCTCTGAGTTCGTCCAGGCTATGCACGGACGACTGGCCGACGATGGGAGAGTTCTCCGTGATCGTCGGAACATCCCGAGTGGAGAGTGCCAGTTGAGTGTCTTTGTTGAATCGATACTCCAGTTCCGCGTCGGCGATTTCATGGTAGTACCCCTGGACGCGGGGGAATTGAATCTCGCAGTGAATGCGATCTTCGAGGGCGCGGACTCGGGTGGTGGGCTGGGGCGGGTCGGGGTTGGCGGTTCCCTTCGAGGAGATGAACGAGAATGGGACTCCGTAGACTTCGGCATACTCGGGTGTGAAATGGCCGTTGGCTCCGACGGTATAGCTCATCCGGCGAAGACCACGGCCCACGACTTGTTCGCACAGCAGTTGAGTTCCGAACGCCCGCACCCCGAGAATATGCGTCACGGAATTGGCATCCCAGCCTTCGGTGAGCATCGAGACGCTGACGACGCATTTGACGTTCTCGCCCAGCTTTCCCGCTTTGCCGACGGTGTTCATGACTTCGCGGAGCAGGTCTTCATCAGCAATCTGGGAGACATCCCGACCGGGGAACCGCTGACGCAGTTCGTGTTTGAATTCGTCGATCTCGACAGCGGCCAGCTTTTTGAAGTCATCGCTCATCGCCTCCCCGGATTCCAGTTGTTGGCTGTCGACCAGAATCGTCGTCGGTCGATGCGACCAGCGGCCATCGACGACGTTGGAGAACAGGGGGAGTGCGCCGGGGACGGGGACCGAAAGTGGCATGGGCGTCTCGCCCATGTCCTGGCCCGAGGATTCACGGGCGGGACGCCCGTGCCACGGCTCGGTCAGAGGCTTCTCCCACCCACCAATGTAATCGAACACCATCTTTGAGACGGCGGTATTGTTGCAGACCACGATGAACACCGGCGGAGTGCGTCCCCGGTCCCGCGCGACGGTATCGGCTGCCCAATGGTCGTACGACTTCTGGTAGTTCTCGTAGAGGCTGTGCAATGCCCCTTGCAGCTTGGCGGGGAGTTGGGGTTCGACGACCGCTCGGCCTGCCTTGGCGGACTTCGTGGCCTTGGGGAGCGGGGGATTCGAGTCCTTGAGTTGCTCCCACAAGTCGCGGTAGGTCGGAGCCTCTCCGGTCATGGAGTTGTCCGCGATCGGCACGCGGGGAATCTTGACGATCCCGGCTTCGATGGCATCGATCAACGAGAAGTCGGAAACGACCCACGGGAACAGAAGCCCTTCCTTGTAACCCGATCCACTGAGGAAGAACGGCGTCGCCGACAGATCGTAGACGACCTTGACCCCCATCTTCTTCTGGATCGCTTCGAGGCCGGAGATCCAGATTTTGCCTTGCTTGTTGGCCTCTTCGGCGTCCTTACGATCTTCGGTCGACAGCTCCTTCATTTCGTCCGGGTCGAGGGGCTTGTTGCGGTAGCAGTGGTGCGCCTCGTCATTCAGGACGACGATGTTCTTCTTCTTGGCGAACGGTCCGCAGACGCGACGAACCATGTCTTCCGGCTGCTCGGTGAAGACGGACGGTTGATTGGTCGGATTGAGGATGTTCTTCGTCAGTTTGGGGGCTTGTTGCTTCTCCCGGAGAATGAAGGCGTGGTAGTTCGTAATCAGGATTTGGGCGTGGAGCAGGTCGTTGAACTGATGCGGGGGCACGATGTCGCGCGCCTTGTAGTAGTTCTCCGCACTCTGAGGCAGCAAGACCTGCAACCGATCGCGAATCGTGATGCCGGGGGTGACGATCAGGAACGAATCTGAGAACCGTGCGTCCTTCTGATTGGCCTTTTTGTTGAGCGTGTGCCACGCAATCAGCATCGCCATGACGACCGTCTTGCCGGAGCCAGTGGCCATCTTCAAAGCCATCCGATGCAACAGGGGATTGGCTGCCGTGTTGTACTCACCCAGTTTTTTCTCAATCCAGTCGTCGTCGTAATTGGTGGCGACTTCGGTAATGTAGATCGATGTTTCGAGGGCTTCGATCTGGCAGAAGAACAGCCGCTTGTCGCGGGACTCGTCTGTCCAGTATTCGAGGAGCCGGGCCGTCGTGCGCGTAACTCCCTTGTAACCGCCCTCGCGCCACATTCGAACCCGGTCGCGAACGCGGTTGATGAAGAAGTTTTCTTCTTCGCGTTCGGCCACCCAGTCCTTGTCGAGGACCAGTTGCTTGCCCTTCTTCTTCGTCTTGGCAATCGGGATGAAGTAGAAACTCGGCCGTCGCGAGGGGATGATCGTGTCCGTGATGTCGTGGTCATCAAACTGGAAATGCCGGTTCGGTTCAACGAACGGGCTGTTGAGGATGGGATTCTCGATGTTCGGCATCTCGGCAGCTCAGATCGTCAGGTTCTGGAAGGCAATGCCGGAGTGGCCCCGGTGGGCATCGCGCCCCGATCCCGGACGTTACGGGCGGTCTGCCGGGGCCGTCAAGTGGGGGTGGGGGTACACATCCCCTCACTCCCCTCACCCGAGACAATGCCATCGTCCCGAAAGTGTGCGATCAGCGGGGGGGCTGGCCCGATCGTTTCACACACTCCCGTTGAAGTCACACCGCAGTCCCCATGTCTCAGTCTGGGCGACCCTCACGCCCTGTCCCCCGCTCCTCCGCCTTCGGTAGTCTTCAGCTTCGCCTTCATGTCGCTCAGCCGCTTCATCTGATCGTCGATCAGCTCCCGCTGGCTCTTGCCGACGGACCGAATGTCACCCTGACGGGACGTGGCGAGCATGTCCGCTTCCCACAGGTTCGCGATCCCGACCAGTGCGGTTCCGGCCATCTTCAGGAACTGACAGGCTCCCACCTGCGGGGTCTCGCGAGTTGTCTTGGACTCGACTCCCGCTTCATTCTTCCGGGTGGTCACGACCTCAGTCGCCTGCGAGCGAGTCCAGGCCCGCATCGATTCGTAGTAGAGGTTCTCCCACCGGCTGGTCAAATCGGCCCGGAGTGAGGTCAGCTCCTCACGCTTGGCGTATCGCAGGTAGTCTCGCACCAGGGCCACCCATTTGCTGACGCACTGCTGAGTGACTCCAAACCTTGTGGCCACTTCGGATTGCGACATCCCCATGCACCGATGCAGTCGGTATGCGTCCCACTGATCGTCGTTTGGATCTTGGTTGATTTCTGACATGACAATACAACTCCTAGAACAACTGCACTTTAGCCGATCTCGTCGTCGCCCCGTGCTCTTCAGGTGCAGAGGGTGAGCAGGGTTTCGAGGAGGGCTTGGTATTTGTTGGTTTCGGGGG
>JAYWFM010000128.1:0-30273 GCA_043778825.1 Planctomycetota bacterium
GGCACTGACGGCGAGCGCGTCGCCGTCGGGATCGCTGTCGTTGGGAATGACGTTGCCGCTGGTCGTCGCGTTCTCGGTCGTGGAGTTCGTATCGTCCACGGCGGTCGGGGCCGGGTTCAACACGTTCCAAGTGAAGCTGCGCGAGGTCGCGACATTGCTCGGGTCGGTCCCGGTGATCGTCACCGAGAACGGGCCGGAGACGCTGGCGTTGGCGGCAATCGTGCCGGTGATGACGCCAGTGGCCGGGTCGATGCTCAGTCCGGTCGGCAGTCCGCTGACCGTGAACGTGAACGTGTCGCTCGCATCGGGGTCGCTGAAGTGCGACGAGACATCCAGCGTCACCACGGCGCTGTCGTTGCTGACCTGCGTGCCGATCGGAGTCGAAGACGGGGCGTCGTTGACTCCAGTGACGATGACGGTCAGCGTCGCTTCGACCGCGCCGCCGTTGTTGTCGTCAGCCGTGTAGCGGATCGTCGTGCTGCGAGTTTCGCCCGCCGCGAGGTCGTCGAAATCGGTGTCGGGAATGAAGGTGTAGGAGCCGTTCGAGTTGATCGTGAAAAATCCGCCGTTGGAACCGGCGAGGCTCGCGCCGACGTTCCCCGCGACACCGTTGACGGCCCCAACGACGAGCGGGTCGTTATCGGGATCGATGTCGTTGGCCAGCACGTTGCCCGCGACGAGCGAGTTCTCGGTCGTGCCGTCGAAGTCGTCGTAGGCCGTCGGCGGAACGTTCGTCACCACCCAGTTGAAGGTCTGCGTCGTGATCGCGCCATTCGGGTCGGTGGCCGTGATCGTCACGCTGTACGGGCCGCCTGCCGAGGCGTTGGAGGCGAGCGTGCCGCTGATCAGGCCGGTGTTCGCATCGAGACTCAGCCCCGGCGGCAGGTTGCTCGCAGCGAACGTCAGCACGTCGCTGCCGTCGGGATCGCTGAAGCTGCCGCTGATGTTGACGTTCACGACGGCGCTGTCGGTGTGAGCCTGATCGGCGATCACCGTCGAAACCGGGCCGTCGTTGGTCCCCGTGACGGTGATCGTCAGGGTCGTCGTGCTGGTCCCGCCTTCGTTGTCGGACGCCGTGTAGCTGACGGTGGTGGTTCTCGTTTCGCCCAGCGCGAGGTCGTCGAACGCCGTGCCCGGATTGAACGTGTACGCGCCGGTCGAGCCGATATTGAACGAGCCGCCGTTGCTGCCCGTCACGCTCGTCCCGATATTCCCCGCGACGCCGTTGACGGCACTGACGACGAGCGTGTCGCCGTCGGGATCGGTGTCGTTGGTCAGGACGTTGCCCGAGGTCGTGCCGTTCTCTCCGACCGAGCCGGTGTTCGCGATGGCGCTTGGGCCGGGATTGGTCACGTTCCACGTGAAGGTCTGCGAGATGGCGGCTCCCGACGGATCGGTGCCGGTGATCGTGACGCTGTACGGCCCGCCGACCGACGCGCTGTGGTCGATGGTGCCGCTGATGAGTCCGGTCGCCTGGTCGATCGACAGGCCGGGCGGCAGGTTGGTCGCGGTGAACGTGAACGTGTCGCTGGCGTCGGGATCGCTGAAGCTGCCGCTCACGTTGAGCGACACGACGGCGCTGTCGCTGTTGTTCTGCGTGGCGATCGGCGTCGAAGTCGGGGCGTCGTTCGTCCCGGTGACGGTGATCGTCAGCGTGGTGGTCGAGGTTCCGCCCTGACTGTCGGTGGCGGTGTAAGCGACGCTGGTGGTCCTCGTTTCTCCCACGGCCAGATCGTCGAAGGCCGCGCCGGGATTGAACGTGTAGCCGCCGTTGGTGTTGACCGTGAACGAGCCGCCGCTGCTGCCAGTGACGCTCGCGCCGATATTCCCCGCGACGCCGTTGACCGCTCCGACGGTGAGCGTGTCGCCGTCGGGATCGGTGTCGTTGGTGATGACGTTGCCGGTCGTGGTCACGTTCTCGGTCGTGGAGTTCGTGTCGGCGTTCGCGGTCGGAGCGGGATTCGTCACGGTCCAGGTGAAGGTTTGCGTCGTCGCCGCGCCGTGGGGATCGGTCCCCATGATTGTGACGCTGTAAGGGCCGCCGACGCTGGCGTTCGCCGCAATCGTGCCGGTGATCACGCCGGTCGTGGGATTGATGGAGAGACCCGGCGGCAGATTGCTCGCGTTGAACGTGAACGTGTCGCTGCCGTCCGCGTCGGCAAAGCTGCCGCTCACATCCAGCGAGACGATTTCGCTGTCGTTGTCCGACTGCGCCGCGATGGCGGTCGAGGTCGGCGCATCGTTCGTGCCGGTCACGGTCACGGACAGAGTGGCGGCACTCGTCCCGCCCTGACCGTCGCTGATCGTGTAGCTGACGGTGGTGACGCGGGTTTCGCCGAGGGCCAGATCCTCGAAGGCCGCTCCGGGAACGAACGTGTACGCGCCGGTCGAGCCGATGTTGAACGATCCGCCGTTGGAACCGGTGACGCTCGATCCGATGTTCCCCGCCGCGCCGTTGACCGCGCTGACGACGAGGGCGTCGCCGTCGGGGTCGGTGTCATTCGTGCGGACGTTGCCGCCGGTCGAGGCGTTCTCGGTCGTCGCGCCGCTGTCGGCGTTCGCCGTCGGAGCCGGGTTGGTCACGATCCAGTTGAAGGTCTGCGAAGTCGCCGCTCCCGACGGATCGGTCCCGGTAATCGTGACCGAGTACGGGCCGGTGACGCTCGCGTTCGACGCAATCGTTCCCGTGATGACGCCGGTCGTCGGGTGGATCGACAGTCCCGGCGGTAGATTCGTCGCGCCGAACGTGAGCGACGTGCTCGCGTCGGAGTCACTGAAGTTCCCGGACACGTTGAGCGTGATGCTCGAGCTATCAGTGTTGTTCTGCGCGGCGATCGGCGTCGAGGTCGGCGCGTCGTTCGTGCCGGTGACGGTCATCGTCACGACGGCCGTGTCCGTGCCCCCCTGTCCGTCGCTGAGCGTGTAGCTGACGGTCGTGACGCGCGTTTCTCCAACGGCCAGATCGTCAAACGCAGTGCCGGGATTGAACGTGTAGCCGCCGTTCGAGTTGATCGTGAACGAACCGCCGTTGGAACCGGTGACGCTCGTCCCGACATTCCCCGCGACGCCGTTGACCGCGCTGACGGCGAGCGTGTCGCCGTCGGGATCGGTGTCGTCGGCCCCGTCGGTCAGAACGTTGCCGGTTGCGGTCGCGTTCTCGGTCGTGGAGCCGCTGTCGTCGGTCGCCGTCGGTGCCGGATTGGCGACGTTCCAGGTGAAGGTCTGCGAGGTCGCGGCTCCGCTTGGATCGGTTCCGGTGATCGTGACCGAGTACGGGCCGGTGACGCTCGCGTTGGCTGCGATCGTGCCGGTGATGACGCCGGTTGTCGGGTGGATGCTCAGTCCCGGTGGCAGTCCGGCGGACGTGAATGTGAACGTGTCGCTGCCGTCGGGATCGCTGAAGCTGGCGGAGACATCGAGCGTCACCACCTGCGATTCCGTGTTGTTCTGCGGCGCGAGGGCCGTCGAAGTCGGCGCGTCGTTCGTCCCCGTGACGGTCACGGTGACGGTCGTCGTCGCCGTGCCGCCGTTGCCGTCGCTCACCTCGTAAGTGACGCTCGTCGCCCGCGATTGGCCGACGGCCAGATCGTCGAAGGCCGCGCCGGGATTGAACGTGTACGCGCCGATCGAGCCGATGTGGAACGCGCCGCCGTTGCTGCCCGTCACGCTCGAGCCGACGTTGCCGAAGGCCCCGTTGACCGCACTGACCGTCAGCGGGTCGAGGTCGAGATCGCTGTCGTTCGTCAGGACGTTGCCGCTGGCGTTGGTGTTCTCGGTCGTGGTGTTCGTGTCGGCCACCGCCGCCGGAGGATCGTTGACTGCGCCCACCGAACCGCTGACCGTGGCCGTGGCCGTGCCGCCCGCGCCGTCGCTGATCGTGTACGTGAACGAGGCCGGGCCGTTGTAGTTCGTCGTCGGCGTGAAGATGAGCTGCGTCCCGGCCGCGTTGAGCGAGACGGTCCCGTTCGTCACCGCCACGGCCGCTCCGCCCGCCGTGATCGCCGCGCCGTTGACCTGCGTGATCGTTAGCGGGTTGCCGTCCACGTCGCTGTCGTTGGCCTTCACGCTGATCGCGACCGCCGTGTCCTCAGTCGTGCTGAACGTGTCGTTGACCGCGACCGGCGGATCGTTGACGGCGTTGACCGTGCCGCTGATCGTCGCGCTGGCTGTTCCGCCCGCTCCGTCACTGATCGTGTACGTGAACGAGGCCGCTCCGTTGTAGTTCGCGCTCGGGGTGAACGTGAGCTGCGTTCCGGCCGCGTTGAGCGACACGGTGCCGTTCGTCACGGCCACCGCCGCGCCGCCCGCGATGATCGCCGCGCCGTTGATCTGCGTGATCGACAGCGGATTGCCATCGAGGTCGGTGTCGTTCGTCAGCGCCGTGATCGTGACGGCCGTGTCTTCGTTCGTCGTGAAGCTGTCGTTGACCGCGACCGGCGGATCGTTGACCGCCATCACGGTGCCGTTGACCGTGGCCGCCGCCGTCCCGCCCGTGCCGTCGCTGATCGTGTACGTGAACGACGCCGGGCCGTTGTAGTTGGCCGTCGGCGTGAAGGTCAGCAGCGTCCCCGCCGCGTTGAGCGACACCGTGCCGTTCGTCACCGCGATGGCCGCGCCACCGGCGACAATCGCCGCGCCGTTGACCTGCGTGATCGTCAGCGGATTGCCATCCACATCGCTGTCGTTGGTCTTCACCGCGACCGACACCGCCGTGTCTTCGTTGGTCGTGAAGCTGTCGTTGACCGCGACCGGCGGATCGTTCACCGCCGTGACAGTGCCGTTGACGGTGGCCGTGGCCGTGCCGCCTTGTCCGTCGCTGATCGTGTAGGTGTACGAGGCCGCTCCGTTGTAGTTCGCGCTCGGCGTGAAGGTGAGCTGCGTTCCGGCCGCGTTGAGCGACACCGTGCCGTTCGTAACCGCGATGGCCACGCCACCGGCGACGATCGCCGCGCCGTTGACCTGCGTGATCGACAGCGGATTGCCGTCGAGGTCGCTGTCATTGGTGAGGACCGTCGTCGTCACCGCCGTGTCTTCGTTCGTCGTGAAGCTGTCGTTGCCCGCAACCGGCGGATCGTTCACCGCGTTGACCGTGATCGTCCGCGTGTCGCTGTCGGTCAGCGTCCCGCCGGTCCCCGTGTTGCCGAGGTCGCTGGTCAGCATCGTCAGCGTGACGTTGCCGTTGAAGTTGCCCGACGGGTTGAACGTCATCCCGGTCGCATGCGCCAGCGTGGCGTTGATCTGAGCCAGCGTGCCGGTCAGCACGACCGAGCCGCTGCCGTTGCCGACGATCCCCGCGAGCGGAACGCCGCCGCTGACGCCCGTGTTCGCCGTCAACGTGCCGTTCGTGACGGAGAGCGTGACCGTCATGTTGCCGCTCGCCGCGTCCACGTCGCTGATCGACAGACCGCTTAGCACGAGCGACGTGTCTTCGTTCGTCGTGTAGCTCGCCGGGAGCGTGTTGACCGGAGCGTCATTCACCGCCGTGACGGTGCCGCTGACGGTGGCCGTCGCCGTCCCGCCCGCACCGTCGCTAATCGTGTAGGTGTACGAGGCCGGGCCGTTGTAGTTCGCGCTCGGAGAGAAGGTGAGTGTTGTCCCGTCCGCACTCAGCGTGACCGAACCGTTCGTCACCGCGACCGCCGCGCCGCCCGCCGTGATCGCCGCGCCGTTGACCTGCGTGATCGTCAGCGGGTTGCCGTCCACATCGCTGTCGTTCGTCTTCACCGTCACCGACGCCGACGTGTCTTCGTTGATCGTGCCGGACGAATCGTTGACCGCGACCGGCGGATCGTTGACCGCCATCACGGTGCCACTGACGGTGGCCGAAGCCGTCCCGCCCGCGCCGTCGCTGATCGTATAAGTGAACGAAGCCGGGCCGTTGTAGTTGGCCGTCGGCGTGAAAGTCAGCAGCGTCCCCGCCGCGTTCAGCGACACCGTCCCGTTCGTCACGGCAATGGCCGCTCCACCGGCGACAATGGCCGTGCCGTTGACCTGCGTGACCGTCAGTGGGTTCCCCTCGACATCGCTGTCATTGGTCTTCACCGCGACGGACACCGCCGTGTCCTCGTTCGTCGTGAACGTGTCATCGACAGCCACCGGCGGATCGTTCACTGCCGTGATGGAGAGCGTCAGCGTCGAGGTGTCCGTCCCGCCGTTGCCGTCGGAGACCGTGTACGTGACAACCGGGATCGCGCCCGTGTAGTTCGCCGTCGGAGCGAAGCTGTAGCTGCCGTTCGCGTTCAGCGTCAGCGTGCCGACCCCCGCGATCGCGTAGGGGGTGCCGACCGTGAACGGTCCGGCCTGACCCGCCACTGTGAACGCGCTGATCGTCAGCGGATTGCCGTCGACATCGGTCGCATTGTTCAAGAGATCGCCCGCCGCGCCGTCCGCCACCGTCAGCGTGACATCTTCCGTCACCGTGTTCGTCTCGTTCCCATCCACCGGCGGATCGTTGACGGCCGTGAGGGAGAGCGTCAGCGTCGAGATGTCCGTCCCGCCGTTACCGTCCGACACCGTGTACGTGACGACCGGGATCGCACCCGTGTAGTTCGCCGCCGGGGCGAAGCTGTAGCTGCCGTTGGCGTTGAGCGTCAGCGTGCCGACCCCCGCGATCGCGTAGGGGGTGCCGACCGTGAACGGCCCCGCCTGACCCGCCACCGTGAACGCGCTGATCGTCAGCGGATTGCCGTCCACGTCGGTCGCATTGTTGAGCAGATCGCCCGCCGCGCCGTCCGCCACCGTCAGGGTGACATCTTCCGTGACCGTGTTCGTCTCGTTCCCATCCACCGGCGGATCGTTGACCGGATTGACGGTGATGTTCACGACATCGGTGTCGCTGAGGGGTCCGCCGACGCCGCTGTTGCCGAGGTCGTTCGTGACGATCGTCAGCGACGCGGGGCCGTTGTAGTTGGCGGTCGGCGCGTACCCCATTCCGGCCAGGACGGCGTTGATGGCGGCGGCCGTGCCGGTGAAGGTCATTGTCGTGTCAGCGGTGCCGTCGCCCGTTGCGAACGTCAGGCCCGCGAGGCCCGACAGCGACAGCGTGCCGTTGGTCACCGTCAGCGTCACCTGCAGCGGCAGGCTCCCCGCGTCGGGGTCGCCGACGCTGACCAGGTTGCCGTTGCCGCTGGAGAACGTCAGCGTCGCGTCTTCGTTCATCACCTGCGTGACCAGCGGCACGCCGTTCACCGGCGGGGCATTGGCCGGGACCGTCATGGAGGACGTGCTGGTCGAGGCGTTCAACGCGAGGCTCGTGCTGAACGTCTTGAAGTTCAGCGCGGCCTGATTCGTGATGGTGGTGTTACCCGGCGTCGCGGCCGCCACCTGCACGCGGAACTTGATCGTGGTCGAGGCCCCGATCCCCAGCAGTCCGCCGGTGGTTGAATCGGCTCCCGTGCCCAAGCGGAAGACCACCTTGTCTCCGGCGGCGACGTATTCGGCCTGATCGTCTCCCGCCGCGTCGCTCTTCGTCCCCGAATTGGCCCCGGACGTGACTTGCAGGCTGCCGGCCACGTAGTTGGTGTTGGCGGGGATGTTGTCATTCAGGACGAAGTCTTTGGCCCCGTCGCCGCCGGAATTGTTGACGACGATCGTGTACTCGATGATGTCGCCTGGCAGCAGCACGCCGCCGTTGACATCGACGCCGGTCTTCGTCGCCGAGATGTTGGGGGCGTAGATTTCGATCGCCGTCGTGAAGGTGGACGGAAAGTAGAAGTCGCCGGTCGTGCCCACGGTCAGTGTGGCGCTCGTGGCACCGTTGAGGATGGTTCCGGCCGGCGCGATGACGATGTCGGCGTCGAAGCCGGTCTGGTTGACGAAGTTCGGGTTCTTCGTGTTGACGTCGACTCCGGAATTGGTGATCGAGCTGTTGAAGAAGTTGTTCGCCGGATTGGCGGCGTCGGAGAGCGTGGTCCCGTTCAACTGCAGGAAGTCGCCGGTGGTTCCCCGGTCCCCCTCGAAGGCCACCGCCCCGATCTTGGCGTTCACCGCGCCCGCGGGGGGCGCGATAAAGCCGCTGATCGGGATGTTGATCGTCGTCGGGGCCGTGGTGTTCACCTGGGCATAACCGTCGAAGATGGTCAGGTTCTTGGCCGAGGCGGTGGGATCGCGGTAGGCGACAACCAGCGACCAGCCGGCATACATATTGGTCCCCAGATTGGCTTGTACGTTGGCGGCGGTGTAGGTGCCGGCCCCCGCCCCTTGCACCATCGCCGTCACGTCCGCAAAGGCGGCGTAATCGTTGGACGCCGTGACTCCCAGCAACGTGCCCGTGATGTTCGTGTACCCACCCACGCCCGGGGTGTCGAATTTGATCTGCGTCCGCGCCGCGTTGGACGATTGCGCACCCCAGTACAATGCCGCATACAGCACGGTCGATCCGGCTGGCAGCACCAGATCGGAACTGCTGGAATTGAGTGTCGTCGCGTCCGCATCGACGTTGTAGTGGACCATCGCGAACGAGTTGTTGTTGCCAGCTCCCGAGTTGTTGGCGACGCTGCCGGACCACAGCAACGTGTTGGCCGCCATCGTGATGTCGCCGTAGTCGTTGGTCGTGAAGCGGGACGTGTACGGCGTGATGATGTTCGAGAGCACACCCACCCACAGTTGCTCGCCATCCACGGTCACGATTTTCTGAGCTTCGATCGAGCCGATCTTCAGTTCCAGATCCCAGTCGCCGCCCAGCGAGGCGTGCCCCGTGAGATCGGTCGAGGCGGCGACATCGGCCCCGGTGGCGTCGGCCAGTTGCGACACCGCCTGGGCGCCGATCGCTCCGCGACCGAAGTCGCAGCCCCAGATCATCAGGTCGCCGTCGGCCGCGAGGGCCGCGCCGATCGTCCGCAGTTCGTCGGCGTATTGGACGCGCATCGTGCCGCCGTTCAGCGTCCCCGTCCCCAGCGACAACGATCCCTCACCCCCGTGGCTGAGGATGTGAATGGCATCGATTCCCGTCCGCCCGGCCAACGCCTCGGCGATCTGCTCCATGCCGTCACGGCTCGGGTCGAGCACGATGACTTCCGTCCCGGGCGCGAGTTGATCCAGCAGCGTCTCGGCGTTCTCGAACGACAGATCGACAAACGCGATCTCGTGACGCGCCGTGTCAGATTGGTCCTGCGCTCCTTCCGCTAGTCGTGCGAACACTCCGTCTGTCGCGGCCACGTCCACCCGCATTGTTCCCGCCGTCCGCACGCGGCCGAAGCGGTTGGTGATGTGGAAGCCGAACTCGCTCTGCCCCGCGTCGTCCCCAGGGACAAACGTGAGACGCCCCGCCGCCACATCGCGTCCCGCAATCACAGCTCCAGCGGCGACAGCCTGACCATCGAACAACAGTTGTCCCGACGCAGGCAGGCTGTCGATCGTCAGCGTGCCGTGACGGAACGGTCCCGACTTGAAGTCCGACATCTCAAACGTGTGCGTCGAGTTCTGGTCGAGTGCCAGCGACAGTGCCCGATAGTTCCCGGCTGTCCACGCCCCGGTCGGAGTGAGCGCCGTGTCTGTCGCCTCGCTCCCCGATCCGAGCTGGGCCTCGCTGACATCGACTCCCGCCAGAGCCGACAGGCCGGCGATCAGTTCCTGCCCCGCAGCGGTCTCGGTCAGATGGCTGCCGTAGACCAGCAGGTCGCCCGTCGAGGTGAGTGCCGATCCCCATTGGGCGATCGCGCCCGCCTGTCCGGCCAGCGAGTCGCTCGTGACCAGTTGGTTCCCCAGACGGAAGCCGTTGCCGTCGCTCGGCACCACCAGATGGATCGCATCCAGACCGCTCCGCCCTTGCAACAGGTCGGTCAACTGCTGAACGCCGTCGCCGGTCGAATCGAGCAGCGCGACCTCCAGCAACTGGTCCGGTCCCGCGTCCTGGAGCAACTCGTCGAGCAACTGCTGGTAGTTCTCGACCGAGGTGTCGACGACAACCAACTCGTGGGTGGCGGTGGCCGCTGCGACCGACTCCGCTCCCGCCTCCAATGAACCACCCTGTTCGACCGCACCCACGTCCGCCGATTGGACCGACTGCGGTTCCGGCTCTTGCACTTCGACCGGTGCATCGGGCACGCCATCGAATAGCAACCGGTCTTCCAATTTTTCCAACAACAACCGATTCGGACGGGCCAACGTTTCCGAGCGACCAAAGAATGAGAACATGACTGATCTTCCTGACGACTTGCGTGTTGTGATTTCGAGTGGGAGATGGGGAATTTCAAATCTGAAATCTCAGAGCTGAAAACTCTCCAATCCCCGCATCGCTTCTTGACCGGCGATCTGTTGGCCCCAGTCGGCCGGTCGCATCGACCCCGTAAAGAAGAGAAGCGACTCCGAATCGGGGGTCTTTTCGGAATGCGCAAAGAGTTCGAGGAAGCTATCGCCCTGAAGGTGCCCGTTGGTCCGCTCTGTTGCGATTCAAAAACACATATTAGGGGTTGTCAGGCAAGACTTGCCGGTTGTTCCGCACGTATCAAACCGACTTCGGTTGTCCTGACGAGCGTCTCGTGTAAACCGCTGAACTATGCAGCACTTGCAGCGAAACGCCGTAGCGGAATGATCCGGTCCAACGTGAGGATTGTGTCGACAATACCGGCCTTTTTGGTCGAGTCAGCCGGGACCGATCACGTTGGTGTTATCCCGCAATTTTGGAGTCGGAGTTCCAGCCTGGCAGATCAAAACTGCCGATCCAAGTTTGGCAGCAGTTGGTCGAACACCCCAGTTAACCTCATGTTGAATCACGCTGTAGGACAGGCACTCTTGCTCGTCCTGCTGCTGGAAATGCGAAGGGCAAGAGTGCTCGTCCTACGTTTTTCAACACGCTGTTCGGGGAACGGGAACAGAGAACGGCAGCAGTTAGGGCTAGCTTGCCTTCGAGCTTCACGGAGAAATCCGCCAGACAAAGTTGCAGCAACGAGACTTGGCGGGAAACGATCGCAATCGTGTTCCCTCACACGGAGGACAGGCAGCATGTTGTTTGAGTTTCGAATGTCCCGGCGGCCGTCCCGATCAGTACTCGCTGTCTCATCCTCTGACCCTCCGGAAGTCCGCCGTCTGAGCCGGTGGATCGGTTTGGGAATCGCCGTCGCGGGGTTGGCGTTCGGTGTGGAGTGGCTCGCGGCGGGCGAGGATTCCGCCGCAAAGACGAACAAGAAATGGTGGCACAGGCCGTCCTCCCATGCCGGGGCGAAAGTCGTCGGACGACCGGCACGCCTCCTCGTAACCGATCTCCGGCTCGAGGAGGAACGGCTGGTCCGCCAACGCGAAGTGGAACGACTGCATGACTCCATCCCGCTGATCGAAGCGAAACCTGCGGAGTTCTCGCTGGTGTCCGACGAGCTGATTCCTTCGCCCCCGCTCCTGACGGACACCACCGCGGGAACGGCGGCCAACCGTCCCTGGTGGCAGGATGAACTGGAAGCCCCGACGCGGCCCACCGCCACCACGCTGCCGGTCTCGCTCGAATCGCTCCTCATCCGGGCGCTCGAGCATTCGGCGCAGATCAAGGTCTACAGCGACCTGCCGCTGATTCGCGAGACGGCCATCTGCGAGGCCGAGGCGGCGTTCGACCCCTCCGCGTTTCTCGAATCGCGCTGGGACGACGGCAACGACCCGGTCGGCAATTCGCTGACGACGGGCGGCGCGGCGCGCTACCAGAACAACCAGTTCTCGGGCGGGGCCGGGCTGCGGCAGCGGACGCGAATCGGCGGCAAGCTCGAAGTCTCCCAGCGTATCGGCTGGCAGGACACGAACTCAAAATTCTTCGTTCCCGACCAGCAGGGGACGGCCAAGCTGGCGCTCAGCTTCACCCAACCGCTGATGCGCGGTCGCGGACAGGTTTACAACGAGAGCCTGATCGTGTTGGCCCGGATCGACACCGAGGTCTCCGAGGACGAGTTCTCGCGGCAGCTGCAATCGCACCTGCTGGAGGTGGCCCGCGCGTACTGGAGCCTGTACCTCGAACGAGCCATGTTCGTGCAGAAGCAGCGGTCGCTGGCGCGGGCCGAAGAGGTGCGGCAGCAGCTCGCGGCGCGGGCCGAGATCGACGCGGTGGCCTCCCAAATCCAGCGGGCCGAGGCGGAAGTCGCCACGCGGCAGTCGGAGTTCATCCGTGCGGGGATGGCCGTACAGAATGCCGAGGACCGCATCCGGGCGCTCGTCAACGATCCGATTCTCGGTGAGGACGGGCAGATCGAACTCATCCCGACCGACCAGCCCACTGACCTTGAACAGATGGTGGGCATGGAAGAGTCGATGGCGACGGCGATCCAGATGCGGCCGGAGGTGGCCCAGGCCATCAACCAGATTCGTGCGAGCTGCGTTCGGCTCGACATGGCCAAGAACGAACTGATGCCCGTGCTGAACCTTGTCACCGAAACATACATGTCCGAGTTGCAAGACGGGGGTAGTGTCGGCGACGCCCTCACCGACCAGTTCCACGAGGGAGGCCCCGGCTATTCGGTGGGGCTTCAGTTTGAAGTGCCACTCGGCAACCGGGCCGCCCGCACCCGCAACGATCGCCGGAAAATGGAACTGCGGCAGCTACACAACCAATACGAAACCACGCTCAAGACGCTCAACCTCGAAGTCGAGGTGGCCGTGCGCGAAGTAAAGACCTCGCACGCTGAGATGCTCGCCCACCGTACGTCGATGCACGCCAGCCAGTCACAGCTCGACTACCTCGAAAAACGCTGGAAGCTGCTCCCTGGCGACGGCGTCAATGCCCCGCTGATGCTCGACAACCTGCTCACCGCCCAAGAGCGGCTGGTGCGCTCCGAATCGGCCTACGTGCAAGCCTGGGTCACATACAACCTGTCTCTCATCAACCACAAGCGGGCCACCGGCGAACTGCTCCAACAGCAGAACATCACCTGGTCCGACTACATGGACGAATGCGAGCAGGTGAAGATCCGCATCCTGTCCAAGCCATCGCTGGAAACGCAGTACCTCATCAACCCCGTCAGCATCCAGCCCGACGAACTTCTCACCGACGAGTCGCAGGCGGACTTTGAATCGGTCAGCAGTTCCGACCAGCCGGATGAGATTCAAGCATCCCGATGGCCCCCTCACACTCTTAACTCAGATGTGACGGACGAGTTGGATTTGACAGACGAGACTGATGAGACAGACGAGTCAATCGAATCCGACGCAGCTGACGCGATGGATTCCAAAGCGACCGACAAGGAGACGGTGTCTCGATCCGCGCCGCTGTCAAAACCCTCGCGCTGGAAGTCGCGCTTCAAGCTGCCGTTCAAACGGTGATCGAACGGAGTCGACAGGCATGTGGAAATCTCAAATCTGATTTTGAGATCCCCAGCCAGCCCAACGCCGCGACGTCCCCCTACATCTTCCTGTTCGCGCTGACTTGTCAAATCGTGTTCCAAGGACTGGTCCCATGCTCCCGCCGTACGTCGCCTCGCTCCCTCGGAAGTGGCTGGTTGGGATGGCACTATCCACCGCGTTCGCGATTGCCGCTCCCGCGATGTCGGACGAACCGACATCCCAAGACCGGAAAGCGAATCGTGCGACCGTCTCCTCCGCATCGTCTCGACCCGTATGTACTTTGCCGACGCGCCCCGTCAGCAACCGCACCGAACGGCCCGACTTTCAACTGATCTCCGCCAAACTGTCCGCATCGGATCCATCCGAAGCCCCGGTCGCGTGGTGGCAGGATCAGGTGTCCCAGCCCATGGCGACCGACGGCACCGAGACAACCTCGCTCCCCATCACGCTCGAATCGTTGTTGATCCGCACGCTGGACCATGCGTCGCAAATCCGCGTCTTCGGCGATCTGCCGCTGATCCGCGAGACCGCCATCGTCGAGGCCGATGCCGCCTTCGACTGGTCCGCGTTTGCCGAGACGCGCTGGGACGATCTCAACGATCCGGTCGGCAGCACGCTGACCGGCGTCCCGCTCGACGGCCGCTATCGCAACCGGTCCGAAAACACCGCGCTCGGCCTGCGCAAACGACTCGTCACCGGCGGCAAGCTGGAAGCCGCCCAGAAACTCGGCGTCCAGACAACCAACTCCGTATATTTCCTGCCGCACAATCAGGGGACCGCCCGACTGAGCCTGAACTACACGCAGCCGCTGCTGCGCGGCAATGGCCGCCTCTACAACCAGAGCCTGGTGTGCCTCGCCCAGATCGACACCCGGATCGCTGAGGTCGAGTTCCAGCGGCAGGTTCAATCGCACTTGCTGGAGGTGGCCCGTGCGTACTGGGGACTGCACCTCGAACGGGCCAACGTCCTGCAGAAGCACCGCGCCCTCGAACGGGTACAGGCCGTCGAGAAGCAGCTCCAGGCCCGGGCCGGGATCGACGCGGTCGTACCGCAACTCAAGCGGGCCGAATCCGAAGCGGCCGCCCGCTACTCCGACGTGCTGCGGGCCAAAACCGGAGTCAAGAATGCCGAGGCCAAGCTGAGGGCACTCGTCAACGATCCCTCCCTCGGTACGCACCGCACCACCGAACTCCTCCCGCTCGATCTCCTGATCGACACCGCCCCGCAGGTCAATGTGGCGCAGTCGCTCGCCAACGCGCTGGTCTATCGCCCCGAGGTCGCTCAGTCTCTGCAACAGATCAGGGCGGGCTGCATCCGGCTGCGAATGTCGAAGCACGAACTGCTGCCAGTGCTGAACGCCTTCACCGAAGCCTACGTCGCCGGATTGCAGGGCGGCAACGACGTACCTGAAGCGTTCGGCGACCAGTTCAGCCGCGGCGCGCCCGGTTATGCGGTCGGACTTCAGGCCGAGACCAATCTCGGCAATCGCGCCGCCCTTGCCCGACACGACCGCCGGACCCTCGAATTCCGCCAGTTGCAGAACCAGTATGAGACGACCGTCAAAACGTTGAAGCTCGAAGTCTCCGTCGCACTCCGCGAAGTGACCACCTCGCACTCCGAGATGCTCGCCCAGAAGCAGGCCGTGCGCGCGAGTGCCGCCCAATGGGAAACCCTCTCACGCCGCTGGGAGCTCCTTCCCGGAGACGATGGCAACGGCGCGCTGGTCCTCGAAAACATGCTCCGCGCCCAGGAACGCCTGATGCGGGCCGAGTCCGCCTACACGACCGCCTGGGTCTCGTACAACCTGTCGCAACTGATGATAAAGAAGGCCACCGGCGAGCTGCTGCAATCCGAGAACATCACGTGGGGCGACTACTGCGACGAGGTCGAGGGAATCAAAACCCGCACGCTGCACAAATCGGCCTACGCCGACAACTGCTGCCCGACCTCGCCCAGCCTGTTGCCCGTTGAGGCCCTGTCGCCCGAACCGGTGCCCCCGAGTGCCGAACTCTCACCCATCCCCGAAGGCGTGCCGCCCGCACCCGCCCCATGAAGCAACCGTCCCATGAAACAGCCATGTTTCGCCGCGTAACGATTTCAAATATGAAATCGCAAATTTCAAATCCTCCTCCCCGGTCCCTCTTCCCGATCCCTCCCCCATGTCTGCCACCGCCTCCTCACTCCGATCGCCCACACGGCTTCCGTCGTGGCTTCCGCGCCTGTCGCGCCCGCGATCGTCCCACGAGCAGTCGTTGGTCGGCCTCGTCCAGGCCGAGGCGGCCGCGTGGGAAGGTCGCTCGGATGGGGAAGTGACTCGTGCGGCGCAGGCCCTCGCCGAGCAGGCGACTCGCGACGGTCGTCCGCTCGACGACGAGACGCTCGTCACCGGCTGTGCCCTCGTCCGCGAGGCCGTGCGGCGCACGACGGGCCGCTGCTTTTATCCGGTCCAGATTCTGGCGGGCCTCGTGCTGTCGAACGGCTCCGTCGCCGAGATGCAGACGGGCGAAGGGAAGACGCTCACGTCGGTCATTCCGGGATTCCTGCAATCGCTCCGCTGGCCCGGCGTGCATGTGGCGACTCCCAACGCCTATCTCGCCGCACGGGACCGCGAGGAATTGAAGCCCGCCTACGAACTGCTGGGCCTGCGCGTCGGACTGCTCCCCGAGAAACATGATCCCACCCTCAGCCGCGCGGCCTACCGCTGCGACATCACCTACGGCACCGGCTACGAATTCGGCTTCGACTTCCTGCGCGATCAACTCGCGCTGCGGCAGCGCCCGGTCCTGCGGCTGGGTCAGCAGCACCTGCTCTCGCTGCGTGGCGAGACGCAGGCCGACTTCGACGGCCTGCAAACCGGCCAAGCCTGCGCGCTCATCGACGAGATCGACAGCGTACTCCTCGACGAGGCGCTGACTCCGCTGGTCCTGAGCGTCAATGTGCCGAACGACGCCCTCGACGACGCCCTCTATCGGCGTGCCCGCGCCGTGGCGGACGAACTCCAACGCGGCGAGCATTACTTCATCGATGGTCCCGCCCGGTTGGTGCGACTGACAGATGCTGGCGTCCGGCGCAGCTTCGAGTGGCTCGACAATCCCGCCGGGTTGAAGGCCGTGCCGTCCGACACGGCCACTGTCACCGAATCGCTCGCGCACCGGCTCAAACGACCGTGGATGCAGTACGTCGAACAGGCGCTGTACGCCCGGATCTTTCTGCAGCGCGACATCGACTATGTGATCCGCAACGGCAAAGTCGAGATTGTCGATCAGAAAACGGGCCGCATCTTCAGCGAACGCTCGTGGCGCGCGGGATTACATCAGGCGGTCGAAACGCGCGAGGCGGTCCAGGTCTCCAGCGAGAAGTTGTCGGCCGCCCGTGTCACCCGCCAGCGCTACTTTCAGCTCTACTCGTCGCTAGCCGGGATGACTGGCACCGCCAGTGGAGCCGAACCCGAGTTCCAGTCGTTCTACCAGCTGGGCATCGTCGTGATCCCGCTCAACACACCGACCCGACGGCACCTTCTGCCCGATCGAATGTTTGAGTCGATCGACGCGAAGTTTTCCGCCATCGTGCGCGAGACGGAAGAGTGTCATCGACGCGGCCAGCCGGTCCTGATCGGAACCCGCACCATCGCCGACAGCGACCAACTTTCGGAACGGCTCCGCGCCGTCGGCATCTCGCATCTGGTGTTAAACGGGAAACAGGACCGCGACGAGTCGGAGATCGTGGCCGAAGCGGGGCGGTTAGGCCAGGTGACGATTGCCACGAACATGGCCGGACGCGGGACCGACATCAAGCCGGACGAACGAGCGCTGGCTGCGGGCGGTCTGCACGTCATCGGGGCCGAGCGTTACGAGTCGCGTCGCATCGACCGGCAACTCGCCGGACGAGCGGCCCGCGCTGGCGCTCGCGGTTCCGCCCGCTTCTTCCTCTCCGCCGAAGACGAACTAATCGCCCGCCACGCCCCCAAACTGGCGCGACGACTGACCGCCTCAACGGGAACGGACGGCGAGTGCCATGCTGACTTCGCCGACGCGGTCGCCCGTCTGCAAACGGAACGGGAGCGAGCGGGGTTCCATGCCCGCCGCGACATGCTGCAGCAAGATCGCTGGCTGGAAAACGTCGTTGACACCCTTTGTCGTGAGACTGCAAAATGACGAACTCTCTCTCGCTGATTTCCAAGGTCCAATCTCAGTTGCTGTGGGCGGGGGCACTCCTCTGTGGCTTGTCACTCGGGGTGGCAGCGTCGGCCGAGCCGCCCTCCGCAGCGCAGGCGACAGACAGTCCCGCGGCGCATCAGGCTGCGCCCGCCGTGCCATTCGATCTCGACATCCCGCCCCCCGTTGTGTCGGGGAGCAATGACCGCTCCGAGTCGCTGGCGGGCGGCTGGTCTGGAGCGGGCGACCTGTTCGAAGGCTTCACCGAACCGTACCGCTCGGTCGAGGTGGCCGCTCCGGAATCGGGCACGATCGAGGAAATCGTCGTGCGTCAGGGTCAGCTCGTGAAGCAGGGAGACATCCTGGCGGTACTCGACCGCGACATTCTGCAATCGTCGCTCGACATTGCCCGCGCCAAATCCGAATCGACGGCTAAGCGCGAGGCGGCGAAGATCGAGTCGCTGCTCAAACAGCGACGGCTCGACAACTTCTACCGCCTCGGCAAGGACAACTCGTCCAACGAGGAAATCGAACGGGCCCGGGCCGATGTCGATCTCGCCCAGACCCAGGTCCTCGCCGCCGAAGAAGAGCTGAAACTGAACTCGCTCGAATTGAAACGCATCCAGGTTCAACTCGACCGCCGCACGATCCGCAGCCCCATCGCGGGGGTTGTCACGCGCCTGCATCGCGAGGTCGGCGAATTCGTTCCGCAGACCGATCCCAAAGTGGCGACGATCGTTGATCTGAATCGGCTGCGGATTGTCTTCCATCCCCCGGCGCGACTCGGCGAATCGTTGGATCCCCAACAACCGGTCCAGGTGCGGCTGCTCCGTACTGCGACCATCGTGCCAGCCGAAATCGAATACGTCGCGCCGGTGACCAACGCCGACAGCGGCAGCGTCCGGCTGGAAGTGATTCTCGACAACGCGTCGGGCCGGTATCGCAGCGGCGTCCGCTGCGCCCTCGTTCATGACGAACGTCTCGGCCGAAATGAACCCGCATCCCCACTCCGGAAATGATGACTGCCACCGGGACGGTAGATGGCGGTAGGAAAAATGTCAGTTCTGAGGTCCCAGTTCTCACATCCCGAATCGTCATTTCGAATCTCCAACCCTCGACAGGGGAATCTCACTCCACTCCCGAACACCGTCCAGCACCTGCCTGAGTCACTGCATGCCACCGAGTCCCAACATTCCAGAGCTGCCTGTTCCACGCATCAAGGCCGGGACTCCGTCCGCAATGGCGGCAGTGCGTCGATCGGTGGGCGGTTCTACCGTCGATGCGGCATCGGCCACCGTGTCCGTTCGTGCGTCGCGACCGTCCGATCCCGCGGTCCCCTTGAGGTTCGACATGCCGCCAGTGACCGTTTCCCATCCCGTACTCGACTCGTATCCGGACCCGATGAGTGCCGAGCCTACGGCGACGAGTACCGGTCCCTCGTTTATCACGACGCGGCTGTTTGCCGAAGCTCTCGACGCGCTGGCCGCCACGCCGGGCGATGTGGTGACGGTTTCCAAGGCGTATGTCGAACTGGTCTCGAAGCTGCCGCTGGTGTGTGGCGTGGCGATCTTCGTCCGCGCCGCGAACGGCACGTTAAACCTGGGCGCGACGAATTGGAGTGGCTTTGCGTTTGATCGCGACTCTTTTCGTAAGGGGGTCGCGCAGGCGTGTGTCGACGCAGTGCAGGCCGGTCGGACGCGGACATTTGTGCAGGCCGACGCGAGGAATCTGGTGACGCTCTGTCTGCCGATTCGCATCGACCGGCTGTGCACGGACATCCTGGCCGTCTCGCTGGCGATCCCGTTCGAGCAGTCGGCCCAGTACGACCCGAGCCTGCTGAACCTGGCCGCGACCTCGCTGGCACTGTGGCATTCGCGTGGACACAGCCAGCGGTTGGATGCCGATCTCCAGGCCACGGCGGCGATCGTGGAACTCGTCGCCCAGATCGAGCGGTCGGCCACAATCGACCTTGCGGGCCACACACTGGTCAACGAACTTCGCGAGTTTCTGAACTGCGAACGGGTGACGCTGTCGCTGAGCCATCCGCTACAAGGCGGCACGGCCCTCCGCGTGGTCTCGGGGCTGGCGGCGTTCGACTGGCGATCCGAGGCGATGCAGGCCCATCAAGCGGCGGGAGACGAGACCTCCGTTCGCAACACTCTGGCCACCTGGCCGCCGCTCGCCACGGGAGCGCAGCAGGCGACGCTTGCGCTGCGCAGGTTGGCCGAGCAGGCGCATGTCGAGGCGGTTGTCAGCCTGCCGCTGAATCTGGCAGACGATCGCCAGATTGGCGTGCTGACGCTGACCGGAACTCGCGTCGCGTTGCACGAACCACGCATCCTCCATTTCCTGCGGACAGGTGCGCCAGCGATGGCCAGTGCGCTGCGGATCGTACAGCGTCTCGAAGGAGGCCGATTGCAGCGGGCCGCCCGGGCGGTAGTTCGTACTGGCTGGGTGCGGCTGCTGGCAGGGACGCTGGCCGTGGGAGCCGCGTCACTGGTGCTGATGATGCCGTGGCCGTACCGCGTCCAGGCGAGGTGTACTCTGGAACCGCAGGTGCGCCGGGTTGTCTCCGCGCCGTATGACGGCCTGCTCGAGATGTCGCTCGTCGAACCGGGTGACCTCGTCGAGCCAGATCAAATCATCGCCCGCATGGACGGACGCGAGATTCGCTGGGAGCTGTCGGGTGTCGTGGCCGAGCGGCATCAGACACGGAAAGAACTGGAGCGGCAACTGGCGGACGAGAACATCCCGAAGGCGCAGCTCGCCGCCCTCGAAGGGGAGCGTCTGGACCACAAAGTGAACCTGCTGCGGCATCGCGAGGACAACCATGAACTCCGCTCGCCGGTCGGAGGAATCGTGTTGAAGGGTAGCGTGGAACGGATGTCGAGCGCGCCAGTCAAACTGGGACAGCCGCTGTTTGAGGTCGGCCAGTTGCATCCGCTACGGCTGGAGGTGGCACTGCCCGCCGAAGAGTTCGCCAACGTCCGCGAAGGCCACACGGTCGTCGTCAGCCTTGATGGACTGGCGGATCGCAAGGTGGACGGGTCGATCCGCCGCATTCGCCCCCGTTCTGAGATTCGCGACGGACGCAACGTCTTCATCGCTGAAGTCGAGATCAAAAACGAAGACCAGCGCCTGCGGCCCGGCATCACCGGAACCGCAGTCATCACCGGGGATGAGCATCCGCTGGGCTGGAACCTGTTCCATCGCGCCTGGGAAGGATTGACTCGCGCCCGACAAGGCTACCTGCTGGCCGACCGCGAACCCGCTCCCGTTGCCGTGCCGACCATGATCGCCGGTCGCGACAGCCAGTTCGTCAAACGCCGCCGCACGAACTCGGTCGTGCCCGATGACGGAGAGGCCGATCCAACGCAACTCGCCACGCAATCGGAAACTCCCGGTAATGAACACGTCACACCGACGCGCGAAGCGCGGCACGATGATGGGGCGGCGACGCGGTGAGAGTGATTTGATATTCCAGAATTGAGATTTGAAATCGCGCCCCGAGATTCCTTCCATGACCAACACAACTCATAACACCACTGATCGAACTTCCGCAATTCGTATTGCCGCCGGTCGATCCGTCGCAGCTCAAACCGCCGCTCCGCCGCGTATTCCGACCGAGGAACTCGGCGGCCTGCGACTGACGCTGCGCGACGATCTGCAATTCACTCTGCAATCGTATGGCGGGCAGACCTGCTATGTGGTCGAGGACGAGGCGCGCGGGCAGTACTTTCGCATCGGGCTGCCCGAGTACACGTTTCTGTCACTGCTGGACGGACGGACGACGGTCGGTGAGGCGCTGGCCCGCTCGGCGGCGGCGCTCGGGCCGCAGGCGCTGGGCGAGTCGGAGTCGGCGGCGATCTGTCAGTGGCTCGTGGACAATCAGCTCGCGACCACCTCGCAGATTCTCACCGGCGAGCGGCTGGATGAGAAACAGCGGATGGGAACGAAGGGACGCTGGGCGCGGTCGCTCAATCCGCTCGCGTTCTGCGTGAAGCTGTTCAATCCCGAACCGTTGCTCGACGCGCTGCTGCCGCTGACGCGCTGGATGTTCCGACCGTTGGGGGGCCTCGTCTGGCTGGGAGTCGTCCTCGCGGGACTCTTTCAAGTCATCTTGCACTGGGACCGGCTGACGCGGTCGTCGGTCGAGGTCGTCGCACCGGACAACTGGCTGTGGATGGCCGCGACCTGGCTGGGGCTGAAGCTCTGCCACGAGGCGTCGCACGGATGGGCCTGTCTGACTTACGGAGGGCGCGTGCGCGAAGCGGGTGTCAACACGGTGATGTTCGTGCCGCTGCCGTATGTGGACGTGACCTCGGCCTGGCGAATCCCGTCGAAGTGGACGCGGATCTTCATCGCGGCGGCGGGGATGTACGCCGAACTGTTTCTCGCCACCGTGGCCGCCCTGGTCTGGAGCCGGTCGGAAATCGGAGTCGTTCAACAGACATGCGTCAACGTCATGCTGACTGGCGGCTGCCTGACGGTCCTGTTCAACCTCAACCCGCTGATGCGGTTCGATGGCTATTACATGCTGGCCGACTGGCTGGAGTTGCCCAACCTTGCCCATCACGGCCATCAGGACTCGCTGCAACTGGGGAAGCGCTGGCTGTTCGGCGTGAAGCGGCCCGAGCCGCCGTGGCCGCGCCGCGCGGGGTGGATCGTGCGGCTGTACGGGCTGCTCGCGCTGGGCTGGAAGCTGACTGTGACCGCGTCGCTGATCCTGGCCGCCGAGATGCTGTTCCGCGGCGCGGGGATCGTGCTGGCGGCACTGGCCGTTGTGCTGTGGATCGTGTTCCCGGTGGCGAGCTTCGTCCGTTACTTCCTCGTCGGGCGGATGGGCGAACGTCCCCAACGGCTGCGCGCCGCGGCGTTGATGTGCGTCGCCGGGCTGGCGGGGACGTGGGGCTGGTACGAGCTGCCGTGCTTCGAGCAACTCGTCCTGCCCGCCGTGTTTGACTACACCCCGGCCGTGCCGCTGCGCACGGCGGTCGCCGGGTTCGTGAGGCACGTCCATGTCCAGCCCGGCGAAGTGGTGAACCGGGGGCGGGTGCTGCTGGAAATCGAGAACCGCGAACTCGACTTTCAACGGGCCGAATTGGAGACAGCCATCGCCCGCTCCGAGCAGATGAGCCTCAGCCATCACACACTGGACGACATCGCCGCGAAGCAGATCGAGGATGAGAACCGTCGCGGGCTGAGACAGAAGCTGGCCGAGAACGCCGCTCAGCGCGAACGTCTGATCGTAAAGGCCCCCGTCGCGGGCATCGTCATCGGCGAAGACCTCGCGTCACTCGTCGGACAGTTCGTGACGCCGGGCGAGACGCTGTTTCTGCTTGGCGACGAACGTACCAAGCAGATTCAGACACTGGTCTCGCAGGAGAACGTCGATGTCCTGCGCGAGCGGATCGGGCAGGAGGTCGAAGTCTCGATCTGGGGCCGCTCCAACGAGGCACTCACCGGCCGCCTGACGAAGGTCGAGCCGAGTGCCTCGACTTCGCTGCGGCATCCGGCGCTGGCCGCGACGGCTGGCGGGCCGCTCCCCGTTCGCAACCGCCACCCGCACGACAGCCATGCCCCGCAGGCCGACGAACAAACGTGGGAACTGCTTGAACCGCGCTTCGTCGCCAATGTCACGCTCGATCCCGAGGTGACGCGACAACTCGGCGCGGGCCAACTTGGCACCGTCCGACTGACCACCGTCCGCCGCTCCGTCGGCGAATACCTCGCCGCCCGCATCGTCGACTGGATCGAAGAGCACCGCCCGTTGCAGTGACTCTCAATTCTGAAATCAGCCCCTCACCATCCAAACGTAAACGCCCGATCATTGGCCGGTGAGCCGGGGAAGTACCACGGCGAGTGCAGGCTGCCGGGAGAACTCAGTCCGCCCGTCAAGCCGGTCGAGGTCGTGCCAAACAGCGTGCCCAAATCGTCTCCCGCCGACGGGCCGTACACCGAGTGCCCCGGTGAACCATACGCGACCGCGCCGAAGGCGTAGTTCTGCGAATACGTCTGCAACGACGAACGGAACGGCGACATCGGTACGCTATAGCCGTAACCCGGCTGAAAGTAGCGGGGCGATTGCGGGTTCAGCGGCCCGCTGAAGTTGTAGCTGCTCTGGTACGGATGAACCTGCGGAGCCGAGGCGGCATACCACACCGACGGCCACGCAGGAGCCGTCGATCCCCACGTCGAGGCATACGCCGACGCGAACGACGGATCAACCGCCAGCGCCGCCGACCCCGACAATCCCACAGCCAACGCCCCCAACGAGGCGAGAACCCGCTGACAAAACACTCTGGTCACACGACCACACAACTCACTCACAACACGACGAACCGAACGACAAACTGATTTGACCATGACAGATCCCCTTTTGAGTTTTGAGTTTTCGAATCTTTCAGTTGAGATTTCAAATCTGAGAGTTTAGATTTGAAATCGGTCCTTCCGTGCCGCTATCCTTATACTGCGCCTCTCACCCCCCCGTTGTCAACCGCAGGATTTCGAGTTCGTAGCGGGCGATGGTTTGTTGTTCTCGGCCCGCGCGAACGCGGAGCCGGGCCAAGGCCGCGTCGAGTTCCGCCCGTTCGACTTCCGTGACCGAGGCATGCCCCAGCGCCTTCAGCTTGTGAAGCTGCTCACATCGCCGAACCGCCAGACGAGCCTCCTCGTTCCATTGACGCAACGGAATCTCCGCGAGCCGCACTTCGGCCAGTTTGATCAGCCGCGACCCGTGTGGCTCGTCCGACGACGGTGACCTCGGCTCGACCGCCTCGCGATTCCCCGGCGTTCGCGACATCACGAGCTGGTCGCTCAGAGCTGCCTGCCGGGCCGAGAGAAACTCGACCGACAGTTGATGCAGTTCCCCTTCGCGCTGCGCCCCGGCCACCTTCAAGCGCCGAACCACCTCATTCTGAAAGTCCCCTTCCAGTCGCAGGCAGTCCATGTCCGCCAACTGCATCCACTGCTCGCGTCGCGCTGCCACGGCCCTCCGCACCACCCCGCCATCCGTCCAGAGTACCGCATCGAGCGGTGCGGCGAGTTCGGTAGTGAACCGTTCGGTGAACTCACGCATCGTCATGTCGAGTCGCGTGTCAGCCTCTGCCTGCGACGGTACCGACGATGCTGACGCGGTGGGCCGCGACTGGCGGTCCACGGCCTGGTCGGACAACTCGCTGTCCCACTGGGCGGATTCCCATTCGAACCGCGAGGCGTGCCCCGCCGAGTACAGCTCTGCGATGGCATCGAGTCGTAGGCGACGATACTGCGAAGCCACTTCGACGGCGCGACGTTCATTCACCGTACGTCCCGTCGAGCCGCTGATCTCGGAATGGAATTCCGCTGCCGGGCTGACCAGTTCTGAACTGTGATCTCTCACTTCTGACATCCGAATTCGATCCGCGTCTGCCAGTGCCCGGACCTGTTCTCCGGGCTCCGTGCCCGGCAACTCCGCCAACAGAATGCGGAGCCTGTTGGCTGTGTTCTGAAAATGACTCCGCGTCGCTTTCGCTTGCGACAGCGCGGCCCGTGCCACGGCGAGTTCGAGCCGCGCCCGTTCCGTCTCACTGGCATTGCCCGTTCCTGCCAGCATCGACTCGAACCGTGCGACTTGCCGCCGTTGTTGCTCGCACTGAATCTCGGCCGCGTCGCATGCCGTGGCACTCCCCCGCGTCTCGGCGATGCGCAGCAGATTCGTCAGACATCGCTGGCGCTCGTCGTGCGACATCGCGACCGGATCGACGTGACTGGCGGACGTGCTGGCTGCGACCCAATGCAACTCCCAGGTTCGATCGCCCCCATGTTCGGATCGTTCGGTCGCCTGACGACACACCACATCCAACCAGGACCGATAGCGCGAGGCGCTCCGCATCCGGGCCGCCGACATGCCCACGGTCAACTCCGCCGCCGCGACCTCGCGCCACGCGGCGTGTCCGTCGGCATACAGCGTCCGTTCCCCTCGTACCCGCCACTCGGCCAACTCTGTGTCAGCCCTCAGCCTCGTGATGCCAGCGTCCTCAATCTCCAGCAGCGACGACCAATCGGAGTCGGACGTTTCGCATGAACCCGTTTCGACGCTCGCTACATACTCCCGATCCGCCTCGCCCGCCACCACGGCAAGGCCGGGATGAAGCGCTCCAACCCAGCAGACGACGAGAGCCGCAGCTCCCCAGGAACAGCAGCGCCGGGCGATACTGACCGGTGTCGCAAAAACGGCGGCTTCACGGTCACGGCTGCAAGACACGAACAGGCTCTGCTTCGACATCGAACTCACTCCTTCGGAGGCTGTCACGACAACGCGGTACGACAGTCCACCCTGAGCGAGTTGCGGACCATTCGGGACATGTCGGGCAGCACTGCCCACGATTGGCCTTGACAAGCCACACGGCCGACAGGCCCGGCGAGCCGATTCTCGCGTCTGGCTGGAATGGAGCGTTGACAATTCACCACGACCCGCCGACAGAAACCATCGCGAAATGCGATCGAGCCAACCCCGCCGCGATGTCCTTTCGCATCAAGTCGTCCGCATCATCGCCATTGCCAACTTCGCGGTGGCTTGCACCGTTTCATGAGGGGACTTGGCTGAGGCGTCACCCCCTGTGGCGTTCAGTCATCATGGGTGACATCACGTGGCCTTCTCGAATCATCCCGCCTGCGGCTCAGTGTCGGAATTGCTGGCGTCAGGGGCGGTGCCAGCTCCAGGACGTGCGGCCCAAATCTGTTGAACTCAGTTTTGCATTTCACCCCGCAGCTCTGCAAAGATGGCGGCAAAGGGATAGTGAAGTGAATGGTGCCTACGACCCAGAGACGAAGCAGCCAGGCCGGGGATTGTCGAGTTTCCACATATCGTGAAGCACTCGCAGGAACAGCATGCGACCTGTTCGCCTCGGAGCCGTAGAGGCGGCATCACAGGGAGTCCCTTAGCGCCCATCCGGCAAGGACCGTTCGAACATTTACTGTCCGATTGTCGCCTTACGCTCCGCGAAAGGACGTTCTTTCGCGGAGCGAAAGACGACTCTCATTTCTCGAACGGTGCTAAGTCAGGCGATGTGGGCGAGTCGGTGCTCATTCTCGTAGGTGGGCTTGGGGGTTCTGGTGAGGCGGCGGAGCATGATGTGAGTCAGGCACAGGTGGACATCGGTGCGGCTGCTGGTGATCGTGGCTTCGTGTTCGCGGCACAGTAGGCGGTAGCGGCCCAGCCAGCCGAACGTGCGTTCCACGATCCAGCGGTGCGGCAGAACCACGAACCCCGACAGATCATCGCTGCGTTTGACGATCTCCCATGTCCCACCGAACTCCTTTTGGGTGGACCCGATCAACGGGCCGGTGTATCCCCCATCGGCCCAGATCTTTTCGAGACGTGTCTCGTTCCGCGCTGCGGCGAAGACCAGCTTGGCTCCGTCACGATCCTGCACGCTGGCCGCTGTGATGACCACGGCGATGAGCAGGCCCAGCGTGTCGACCAGGATGTGTCGTTTGCGGCCCTTGACCTTCTGGCCCGCGTCATAGCCGCGTTCGCCACGCGTCTCGGTCGTCTTGGCAGACTGGCTGTCGATGATGGCAGCCGAGGCCGTGGGTTCGCGCCCCGCTGGCGTCCTCACCGCCACTCGCAAGGCATCGTGCAAACGCTCGATGGTCCCGTCGTCTCGCCAGTGGACGAAGTATTCGAACACCGTCGCACGCGGCGGATAATCATGCGGCAACATCGTCCAGGCACACCCCGTTCGCAACCGGTAAAAGATCGCGTTGACCACCTCTCGCAAGTTCACCTCACGCGGCCTTCCACCGCCTGGAGCTGGAGGCAATCTCGGCTCGATCAAGGCCCACTGCGCGTCCGACAAATCCGACCCATACGCCCGCCGCCCCGTACTCTCCACCATGCTCGACCTCCCTGTCGTGCTGAAGTTCCGTTCACCATGACGGAGTCTCCACAGTCTGACGATCCTCGCCTAGACCACTTATACTTCACGCGGTGAGGAATGAGGCCGTGTTGAATGTTTGGAAGTTGCGGGTCATGAGGGTCGCGAGTTGGGGGCGGTGTTGGGGGCGGTGTTGGGTCGGGATGTTGTCGAGGCAGCCGTCGATGGCACCGCAGAAGTCGGTGAAGTTGTTGTCGTGGTGGCCGTAGAGTACGTCGCGTTTGACAAACTTCCAGAGCCGTTCGATCAGGTTCAGATTCGGCGAGTACGACGGCAGGAATTGCAACGTGATGTGGAGTGTTGCCGCGAGGTTCATCACCAACTCGCAGCTTTGATAGCGGGCGTTGTCGAGGACCAGTGTGATCGGGCCGGTCAGTCCCAGCGCGGCGATTTTTCGCAACAGGTCGCACATCGTTTCCGACGACACCGTTCCTGCCGTCGTGATGCGGACCAGTTCGTTGGTCACGGCGTTCCAGGCCCCCAACACGCTGTATCGCTGGTGCCCCGACGCGCCGCGAATGAACAAGCGGCACGCGCACCACAAGCAGCACAGAAACGCTCCCTGCACGAAGTGGGCGGCGTCGACGAAGAAGACGTGACCATTTCCGGAGCGCGCCGATTCGAGCAGCGGATTCAGTATCTTACCAAGAAACTCCCCTTGAGTCGCCACGTGCTCCTCCACGGTTTTCTTCGGGGGAAATATCTCGTACTGAGTGATGGAGTCGGAATCACTCGGGATTCAAGCACTCAGCCACCCGGTACTCACTCCGCAGCCACTCCAATGCCTCATCGAGCGCCGACTTACTCCTCGCCACGTAATGCCGCTCCGCAATCGAACTGGGGGCATGGCCGAGGAAAAGTTGGTCGAGGCCACGGAACTGCGGGTTCGCATTAATCAACGTGGCGGAGGTCTTTCGCAACAGCTTGAACGGCTTTGCAACGGGCAGCTTGGCGAGTTCCCGATCATAGGCACTCTTGACCGAATCGGACTTCCGGTAGGATCCGGTTTCATCGAGTCGCTCTTGAACGAGACGCTTCCCCGCGCGAGTCAGCAGCACGACTTCCGTTCCGCTGCGATGCTCTTGTAGCAGTCGCAGTGTCTCGGGCCACAGCTTATAGGTCACGGTCGGTACGCCCTCGTGGCTGGAGGTCTTGCTGCGTTTGCGGGTGATCGTGCCGTCCTTCCACGAGACATCGCGGTCGACCAGATCGGAGATATCTTTCTGGGTCATCCCGCAGTTGAGCCCGAACAAGATGCACAGCCGATTCTGCCCCGTGGTCCCGCGCAGCAAGATCCCGACTTCATCAACGGTCATCGTCTCCGGAGTCTTCGTGCGGCGGATGAACGTCAACTCGCGGGAGTCGATGTTCTTGGGAAGTTTCTCAATGACATCTTGCCCCCAGAGCCAGCGGATGAACGTCTTGGCCGCCACCATTCGGTCCTTGGCATAGGTCGCGGAACACTTCTCGGTTCCGATCAGCTCCAGCAGGTGAGCGTGATACCGCGAAAGCGTCTGGCCCGAGATCGACGACGCCTCGGCCTCCGCTCCCACCCAGCTGCGAAAGTAGAAGACCGACGCCTTCGTCGAGGCGAATCGTCCGGCCGACAACTCGCCCGCGTAGACCCGCTGCTGTTCCTTCGCGAGGTACACTTTGGCCCAGCCGCCGACAGAGCGAGTGTCGTCCGACGCGACCACTTTCGCTTGATTCGCCAGTCGGTCCTGCCACTGAATTTCAGCTCGCTTGAACTCGTTAACATCCCCGATCACCGGGAGCGCGGATGCATCGGTGGGGCCTTGAAGGCGGTAAGGCCGCGTAAGAATCGCCTCACGAAACTTGTCGATCCCTGCATTGCGGCTGGCCAACGCCATTTCCGCGATCTCATTCAACACCTGCGGGTCAGCCCGAAACCGACTCCACAGCCGGTCATCATGCGTCACCGGCGGCTGTCGCGGCTTCTCTCGCCGCATTCGCAGATCGGCCAGCTTCTCCCTCGCCACCACCGCTTCATCGTCAGCCCCATGCTGCACCGACCAGCTGAGGACCAGCTCCCATTCCCGGATCACCTCGTCGTACTCCGCATCATGAGCCCGCGGAAGCGGAACCAACTCAGCATCCAGCTTGACCTTGAGCGACTTCCAAGCGGCCAAAGCCTCTCGGTAACTGTCGAGATCCGACTTCCCCCGCCCGCTCCCCCAATAGTAAGCTTTCCCGCGATGGAACTTCTTCCATCTCCCCACCCGCCCCTCAGCCCCCCGCTGAAACGTCAACTCCAACTTCCGTGGCATCGCGTGATTTCCTCCCCGGTGTGATACGATTCGTGATACAAATCCTACGATTTCTGGGCGAGAAAACGTATCTCGAATGTTCCGAAACACTGGAGAAAACGCTATTTATTACGGGAATCTACATTTCTGATGCACACACTTACCACCGCGTTGCTCTTTATCTTTCCTCTCAGCGTCCTCTGCGTTTCCATCCTCTGGTTAGGCGAGCGGCCAGTGGAATGTGACCCGCCAGACTTCCGAAGTCTCGGAAGACTTCGGAAGTCTTTTGTACGCCACGTCTGGCCGCTCGCCGAACGGGGTTCAACTCACTCGAAGCGGACATCGGCGGTAGCCAGGAGCCTGCGGAAGGGGACTCCGCGCTGGGCTTGGGGCTGCGGGTGGTCCAGACCTGAGTGCCTCGGCAGCAATGACACAGGGCGTCTCGCACTCCATTGAGGGTTGAAGGTTTGGGGGAGGAGTCGCCTGATGGCCATCCCCTCTGTCGCTCAACGCTCAACCCTCAACCTCCCCCCGCGACTATTCCTTCAAGCTTTCCAAATGCCGTCTGATAATATCCTCCGCCTCTTCGGCGATCGACTTGAATTCGCGCTTGGGAGCCTTGGGCTTCTCGGGAACCACAGCGGGCTTGGGTTTCCCGGTCAGGATCGTGGTATCGGA
>JAYWFM010000129.1:0-5349 GCA_043778825.1 Planctomycetota bacterium
CGCCTTGTCGATTTCTTCCAGCCATAACACGGACGGCGAGATCGTCTCCATGAGACGTAGCACCTCGCGCAGGTTCTGCTCCGAGGCCCCCCGCGCCGAGTCGAGCAGGTTGGACATGTCCAACCGCACCAGCGGGAAACCGAGTACGCGGGCGATCGCCTTGGCGCTGAGGCTCTTGCCGCACCCCTGCACCCCGGCCAGCAGCACTCCCTTGGGGAACGAGATGCCTCGTGCGCGGGCATCGGCACTGAACGCTTCGGCCCGTTGCTTCAGCCAGTCCTTGAGCCCCTCCAGCCCGCCGATGTCGTCGATCCCTTCGTCGAGGTCGAAGAACTCCAACAGGTCGGACCCCTGCACCATGTGGCGCTTCTCGGCGACCAGCGCGCCATAGACCTTGTCGTCGACGGTGTCGCGCCCCTGCAGCGCGCGGGAGAACGCCTTGCGGGCCTCGCGCGCGGTGAGGCCCATCACCGCCTTGGCCATGTGCTCCTCCTGCTTGGCATCGACCTCCATCGGGGACGCACGCTCGGACAGGAGATCGAGCAACACCTCGCGCATCTCCTCCAGGCCCGGGATCGGCATCTCGATCAGCGTCACGTCCTTGATCCACTCGATCGGAATCTGCTCCACCGGCCCGATGCATAGAATGACCTGCTTGCGCGCAGCCAACTGGGGAATCAAGTCGCGGACGCAGCGGATGACCTGCGGGTCGGCAAGGCAGAGATGCACATCCTTGAGCAAAAATAGGTGCTCGGGCGGGTACTGGTCGATCGATTTGAGGAAGTCATACAGATTGGAACTCGCCACTTCGCTGATCGCGGGAGAGGCTCCGTTCGTGGAGGTCCAGTTGACGATGCCGTACTCGATCTCCTCCGCCATCGAGGCCAGCAATCCCTCCCAGCGGTCCTCTTCATATGTCCGCAACCACAGCACCGGATAGCCGGAGCGGATGCGGGCCTGGATGTCGTCGAGGAGTTGCGTCGTGGTCATGGGGAGTCGGGGGTCGGAGGTCGGGAGTCGGGAGCCAGAACGCGATGCAGCTGTGGCGTGTCTTGGACCCGAGTGGCGCACTCTACCGCAGGCGGGGGATCGCAGAAAGGAGAGCGGCAGGCGTCAGCCTGACGAGATCCCCGCCCGAGGATTCGCTGTACTACCGTTGGATGCCTCGGCGGCGGGGTGGCCGGGTCTGAAGGCTTTGCGCAAGGCCCGGTTCGCAAGTCACGCCCCGCAGGGCCATCCGCAAAGCCTACTGACCCTGCCACCCCGCCGCGAACCTCCGTGTATGATAACCTCCCGTGCCAAGGCACACCGGTAGGCCCCAGAGCGGGCCAACCGGTGCCACCCCGCGTGTCCCCACGGCTTTCCCCAAGCTTCAGACCGTGCCACCCGATCTGCCGAATACGCTGTCGCTTGGGAAGTTGTTACCATCCTCCGAGTACGTCACTTCGAGATGACATATCCTGCATCAGTCACCAAGATGGCGGGAACAACTACCGCAACGGAGAACTGCAACGCTCATGACGAGAAAGACAATTGCAACCCGGACGAGTCGCGTCGCTGACGAGGGCACGTCGCGGAAGAACGCTCCTCCGCCCGTCAGTCGATTGAAGGGGAGTTCAAAACGAATCGCCTTCGGATGGTACGGCGGTAAGTTTTCCCATTTGGACTGGCTGCTGCCGCTGCTGCCGAAGTGCCACCATTACTGCGAACCCTTTGCCGGATCGGCTGCCGTACTGCTAAATCGTGAGCCATCTCCGGTCGAGACGTACAACGATCTTGATGGCGAAGTCTGCAACTTTTTTCGTGTGCTGCGCGAGCAGAAGGAACGTCTCACCGAAGTGATCGGTCTCACACCTTTCTCGCGAGAGGAGTTCGCCATTGCGTGTGAACTCGATCCGAACGTGCCCGAACTCGAACGCGCCCGCCGGTTCTACGTCCGCGCACGACAGGTTCGCACCGGACTCGCTCAAACAGCGTCTCTAGGCCGCTGGGCTAACTGCAAAGGTACAAGCCGCGCCGGGATGAGTGGCGTCGTTAGCCGCTGGCTCGGCGGCGTCGATGCACTCCCGGAGATTGGCGGAAGATTGCTGCGGGTCCAGATCGAAAACCGACCAGCATTAGATGTCATCCGGCTCTACGATTCCAAGGACACGCTGTTCTATTGCGATCCGCCTTATGTCCACGACACGCGGGGCGACTCGAAAGCCTACAGCCACGAGATGACTGATGAGCAACACAGGACATTGGCTGACGCATTGAACTCCGTTCAGGGCAACGTGGCGTTTTCCAACTACGACTGTGAACTGATCGACAAACTGTATCCATCAAAACGTTGGAGAAAGATCGTGGGTCCGGAGAAGACGATTCATTCGACGAAGGACACTCGGCGCGAAGTCCTCTGGACGAACTACGATCCGTACAAGAAGAACATGGCTCAGGCTACATTGGGGTTTGACTGATGCCAAGCCCCGAACAACGACTCGAACGACTGCTGGCAAAGGCTGCCAAGTTAGGAAGCCAGTCCCGCGTCAAGCAAACGCACGTTCGAGAGAAGATCGACTATGTTTGCCGCTGCCTCGCGAATCGCGCTGGCGTGCGTCTATTGATGGCTTGCCTTCTTGCCAAGCTGGATCGTCCGACTGTCGATCCACGCAAGCCCTACACGGAAATCGGCGGGGTGGACAGTTTCTCCGGGCGGGCGTATGACGAGCGATATCTCACACGCTTCATCAACGACCATCGCTTGCCATGCAATTCAACAACCGCATTCTTGACACCCACTTTGCGGAATCAAAACACCCCGTTGACTCCCGATGTCGAACTGATCGGAAGACCGAGAGAAGTCTACAAGTTCACACTTGTGCTTTTGGACTTGGTGGCGAAGGGCGAAGCCGACGCTGACGAACTTTTGACCGAGACGATTCGAGTGTTGATCGTGCTGCGAGATGAGAAGCAGTCACGAATGACAGAGCTTGTTGCGTCATTGAGTCGGAGTCGTGACGCACTTCCGCTGTCGTCCGAAGCCATCGTGACGCTACTCACGCAGCATCTTGCCTGCAAACATTCGAGCCGATTGCCGGTCTTGATCGTCACGGCAGCCTATCGAGCCGCTGGTGAGAAACTCGGCGAACTGGCTCGTCCGCTCAATGCTCATAACTCGGCAGACGAGCAAACCGGCTCGCTCGGCGATGTCGAAATATGTCTCATCAACGATGACCGAGTCCGAACAATCTATGAGATGAAGTCGAAGCGGGTGGCCCATGATGACATCGACCGCGCACTCCAGAAGCTCGTGACGCAGTCCGACCGAATCGACAACTACGTCTTCATCACGACCGATCGGATCGACGACGACATTCGCGACTATGCATTGTCGATTTACGAACAAACCGGAGGAACAGAAATCGTCGTGCTGGATTGCCTGGGTTTTGTGCGGCACTTCCTCCATCTCTTCCACAGGTCACGAATCGTGTTCCTTGAAGCGTACCAACAGTTGGTGCTGTTGGAACCCGACAGTGCCGTCAATCAGCCGCTCAAGGAAGCGTTCCTAACACTCCGTCAGACAGCAGAATCGGATGAGTAGTGGGGTGGCACCGGTTGCCGCTTTGGGCTACTGGTGTGCCAATGGCACGGGAGGTTGGCCCGGGTTTGACTCTCGACGCAAGCACGTTTTTCGTCTACGCCCCTCAACCCTCCCCCTTCCCGTCCCCGCCCACGTTGTATTTGTTCATCGCCGCCGCCAATCCTTGTTGCACCCAGACCTCCACCGCATCGGCTGCCAAGGCACACGCGGCTTCGATCGCGGGCTTCTCCTCGGCGGAGAACCGGCCTAAGACGTAATCGGTCGGGTCGATCGGCGGCAACGGTCGACCGATGCCCACCCGCAACCGCGCCACCTGGGTCGTGCCCAGCATGTCGACGATGTTCTGCAGTCCCTTCTGCCCGCCCGCTGTCCCCGAGCCTCGCAGCCGCAGCTTCCCGCTGGGGAGGTTGAGGTCATCGCAGATCACGAGGACATCGGCTGCGGTCGCCTTGTGAAACCCGAGATGCGAGTTCACCGCTCGCCCGCTGAGGTTCATGTACGTCGTGGGGGCCACGAGCAGCACCCGCTCATCGCCGATGCGTCCGTCGGCGATATCGGCCTCGAACTGCGACTTCCAGCGCTCGACCAACATTCGCCGTCCCAGCAGATGCAGCACGTCATAGCCGACGTTGTGCCGAGTACCGGCATACTGCCGACCGGGATTGCCAAGACCAACGATCAGCTTCATGAGGAGGCACCTGTGGAACCGGCTCGCGAGGGGTGAGCCGGTGACGGCGATTATCGAGGGGGGAGGGAAGGATTGCTATCGAGGGAACGCTTTCGTGGCTGCGTTCGCCAGAACGCGGGCAAGCGGGATTGTGGGGTGTGTGCATCGGAAAAGTAGGCAGCCGCGAGATTCCGCCCCCTCTCCCCCGCGATCGATGTGGCTTTCGCGGTGTGCGTATTGCGGGGGAGAGGGCTGGGGTGAGGGGGCCACACCGCTCGCTCGAAGCCCCTCACCCCGGCCCTCTCCCCACAGCCACGCCCACTCCTCCAACCATACCGCCAGTGGGGAGAGGGGGCAGAGACACGCCACGGACTACAATACTGATGCTCACACGATTGTGGGACGACGCTCCGCGTCGTGACTCACGACGCGGAGCGTCGTGCTACAATGGATGGTCGGTCACTGTCGCGTCCCGAGTGAGTGCGAATCCCCTCATGAAGTGTTCTCTGTTCTCTCTCTGCCTGGTGCTGATCTCCTCCGTCGCGATGGGGCAGGACGCGGCCCAGGTGCCCGCCGATCAGCCGGGTTACGCCAAAACCGTGGCTCCGTTCTTCAAGTCGTATTGCACCGAGTGTCATGAGGGAGACAAACCCGAGGGGGAGTTCGCCCTCGATGCCAAGCGGCTGCGGATCGACTTCGGCGATCCGGGATCGCGCTCGAAATGGCGAGAGATCGTCAACGTCCTCAACTCCCACGAGATGCCGCCCGAAAAAGAGCCGCAGCCGTCCGAGACCGAAGTCGCAGCTGTGGTCGACTGGATCACCGAGCAGACGGTGCGGGCGGAGTTGATTCTCCGCGAGCGAACAGTGGTCTTGCGGCGGCTGAATCGCAGTGAGTACCGCAACACCATTCGCGACCTGATCGGGGTCGACTTCAATACAGAGGGGTTCCCGCAAGACCCGCCTGCCGGGGGATTCGATAACAACGGCGGGGCGCTGACACTGTCGCCGCTGCATGTGGAGTTGTACCTGCAAGCGGCCCAGCAGATCCTCGACCGGGCGCTGGTCGAGGGCGATCAACCGAAGGCGATCCAGTGGCG
>JAYWFM010000130.1:0-12584 GCA_043778825.1 Planctomycetota bacterium
AAAACCCACTGGCTGTACGCATACCCCACGGGGCAGTGGACTCCTCGGGCAGAGCGGACGTGTCCAATGACCCTGACCGATTTTACGGGCACAACCTGACTGACCTCAATCCCAACGAATCGAAATCGGATGATTTGTTCAGGTTCGTCGGCGCAGGGATATCCACTCGCAATGCAGAATCTGGAAATGTGATCTCGAACTCTGCAACGCGATGCAGTCTTCTGTTGGGGGGCAGAAATGGGGTCAGGGGCAGAAATGGGGGGCAGAAATGGGGGGCAGAAATGGGGTCAGGTCTCTTTTCTGGGGGGGCAGAAATGGGGTCAGGTCTCTTTTCTGGGCCTGCCCCTCGGTCGCAGTGTGCTTTCCAGGCCCCGCCGCACCCCGCCGGGAGCCACTGGCGGTCGCTTTGACTCGCCAGTGTGAGACGCCCGACCGCTGGCTGGACAGTTTATGGTCATATCACGCTCCATGACACTGGCGGTCCAAAGCGACCGCCAGTAGCACCCGGCGTATCGAAAAATCGCAGTAGTGACCTCGAACTCTGCTTCTCGTTGGTGTCTCGTTGGTGTCTTGTTAGCATTTGGGGAGCAGGCCAATCCCACAGCGGAGCGGGATGCTGCTCCCTCGGCTGATAGTCTTTGACCTCGACAGAGTGATCGCATGAAAACACCTCTTGCACTGCTGATCGTCATGGGAGTCCTGCTGACCAGTCGACTCGTCATCGCGGAAGAGACTTCGCAGTATGCGATCATCGTCTCCCAGACGACGCAGGCCGACGCGGGTTGGAACCGCGTAGTCGAGGCGCTAAAGACCAAGCACAACGGGCAGGTGATCGTGTACGACGCGGCCATCACCGAGACTCTCCCCGCTCTGACAAAACAGTTCCCCCAGTTCGTCTGCTTCGTCGCGACTCGGGACGAGGCCACGCGGGACTTCGTCGCCCAGGTTCACCGCCTGACGCGGCAGCTCGACGAGGATCCCTACACCGATTGTCTGTGGGGCATCATGACGGGTTATGACGCTGCGAATGCTCTGCGGATTGCCTCTGAACACGAGCCCTTGATCGTGAAGAAAGTCGCCTCGGGGACGGAGATCGCACTCGACCGGTGTTCCGAGGGAGTCTGGTTCAGTGAGTTAAAACCGGGACTCCGAGTGCGGAAAACCTCCTCGGGCGAGACGACCTCCGAAACGGGTGAGGCCGACTCCACCCGTCAATTGGCAAGTACGCTGACCATCGACAATTCGCAGCTGTTCATCACCTCCGGACACGCCACCGAGCGCGACTGGCAGATTGGATTCAGCTACCGCAACGGCCAGTTCGTCTCGAAAGGCGGGCAGTTGTTCGGGGTCGATGTGAAGGGGGAACGCTTCGCGATCGAGTCGGACGAGCCGCGCGTCTATCTGGCGGTGGGGAATTGCCTGATGGGGCACATTGATGGCCCGGATGCGATGGCACTGGCGTTCCTGAACAGTGCCGGCGTGCGGCAGATGGTGGGGTACACCGTGTTGACGTGGTACGGGTACGCCGGGTGGGGCTGCCTCGACTACTACGTGGAACAGCCGGGACGCTACACCCTGGCCGAGGCGTTCTTCGCCAATCAGCAGGCGTTGCTGCACCGGCTGGAGACCTACGCTCCCGAACTGCTGAAGGAGAACCCCTCACCCGGCCAAACCGTTCGCAGCGTCAAGCTCTCCCAAGCGGCCCGCGCTGCCGGACTCACGGCTCAAGACATCGCGGGCCTGCTCCACGACCGCGACGTACTCGCCTTCTACGGTGCCCCTGCCTGGTCCGCACGGATGGAGAAGGGAGAGCTGGCCTGGGAGCAGAGACTTACAGAAGTGGAAGGCGTCTACACCTTCGAGGTGACTGGCCAAGCAGGCGACAAATCCTTCGCCCCCGTCAACACCAATGGCTCCCAGCGCGGCGGTCGCCCGATCATCCAGTTCCTGCCGAAGCGTCTGAAGAACATTCGAGTCCTGACAGGCACCGAGTGGAAGCCCGTGATTACGGACAACTTCTTGCTCATGCCACTGCCCGCAAAGTATGACGAGTCGGTACAGTACCGCGTGACGTTTCGCGGGGAGGTGGTCGAGTGAGTGGGACGACTGCTCGAATTCCTCAGCGAGTCCCGTAGGGTGGGACAAGCCGCTTTGGGCGCTGGCCCACCATTCGGAGAACACGTACCAGATCTGGAGGGCCTGCGCCAGGTGCCACTGGCGAGGGCTTTGACTCGCCAGTGTGAGACGCCCGACCGCTGGATGGACAGTATGTGGTCGCATCACGCTCACCGGCACCCGGCGAAACGTGATCGTCCTCAGTGGAAGGTATCGAACCACAAACCGCTCTGCGACGGACTGATCTCCGTGGGGTGGTTGCCTGATACTGCCGCGTGTTCCCTGTTGCACGACGCAGTCTGTCAAAGTTAGGATAACGGACGTTCGAACCGTGTTCGCGAGGACGATTCCATGAAAATCTGTGCCATCTTGTTTCTGTGTGCGGTGGGTAACAGTGTCAGTTGGGGTGCCGATGAGCCGGAGACACTGGCCAAGGCGAAGGCTGCGTACAGCGAGGCCGTTTCGAAGCAGGTGGAATTGGTGGACCTCGCCTTTGAGCGGGAACTCAAGGGGGCCACCGCTGCTGGCAATCTCGGTGAGATTGAGACACTCAAGAAGGAGCAAGAACGGTTCAGCACGGATCGGAATCTGCCGACCTCGGTACGAATGAAAGGCTCAGCCCTGAAGTATACCAAGGCGGTGGACGCTGCGAAGGATCGTCTCGTGGTGGTCTACGAGAAGGAGATCAAGACGATTACGCGAACCATGAAATTCGAGGAAGCGAAGCGGGTCCAGGCAGAGATGAAAGCCTTCATCGCCGGAGTGCCATTCGATCGGCCCGCGATTGTCAAAACGCCCTTGCCCGCCAAACCAGCGCTCCCCAAAGAGCCTTCTGTCATACCCACATCGCCGCAGATTTCGTCTGCCTCCTGGAGCTATTGGAATCGATTTCGATTCGTCGATGACTACGCGAAAAGCGTGGTTCACGAAGCTGCCCAAGTGCTTTCGGAGAAAGGGGAGTTGACAGTCAATGCCGACACCTTTGGAAAGCTGAATGGAAAAAATGCAGGCAAGATTCTGGAACTGCAGATGCGAGCGGGAACCGCGTTGATCCGGTTCGATCTGAGAGAGGGATCCGTGCTTCGGATGGCGCAAGCCACTCCCGCTGAGCTGCAAGCGAAGGGAACTCGCATCGGAGCAACTCCGGTGGAGTTACTCTCGGCGAGCTACGCCACCAAGAGTGGCAAGATCGCCCCGGTCGACAAGCTCGAGGCGTGCGCCGTCGCTCTGGAGAAGTCGGCTGTGGACATCACCATCCCCATCTTTACGGACTTCGCGTTCGGACAGCCGAAAGTCGCCCTGTTGAAATTTCGAGTGGGCGAGACGATCTTGGACCTGAAAGCCGAAGAGATGTCGTTGATTCGCATTGAGAAGTAACTTGCCCGCCGGGCGCCACTGGCCATTGGTCTCGGGAAGAAGGACGGCCCGAGGGGACCGTCCTACAGGGCCAGCGGCGGTCGCTGCGTGTGCCAATCCGTCGCGAACTCGTACATCCTTGCCGCCCGCAGCAGCTGGTCCTCGGCAAAGTGCGGGCCGAGGAGTTGCAGACCGATGGGGAGGCCGGTCTTCGAGAAGCCGCAGGGGAGCGAGAGGCCGGGGGTGCCCGCGAGGTTCGCACTGAGCGTGTAGATATCCTGGAGGTACATCGCCAGCGGGTCGGAGGTCAGTTCGTCGAGTTTGAACGCGGGGGTCGGGGCCACCGGAGAGACGATCAGGTCGACGGACTGGAACGCCGTGTCGAAATCTTCGCGGATCAAGCGGCGGACCTTGAGGGCCTTGTTGTAGTAGGCATCGTAGTATCCGGCGGAGAGGGCGTAGGTGCCGAGCATGATCCGGCGTTTGACCTCGTCCCCGAACCCCTCGGCCCGCGACGCGGCGTACATCTCAGCCAGGTTGCCAAACTCCGCTGCCCGGTGGCCGTAGTGGACCCCTTCGAAGCGGGAGAGGTTGCTCGACGCCTCGGACGAGGCCACCAGATAATAGACCGCGACGCAATACTTCGAGCGCGGCAGCGAGATGTCGACCAGCGTGGCCCCCAGCGACTGATAGACCCGGATCGCCTCGCGCACGGCCTGCTCGACCTCGGGGTTCAGGCCCTCGACGAAGTGTTCTCGGGCCACTCCAATGCGCAGGCCGGTTAGCGGCTGATCCACGGTCTGGGTGTACTGCGGCACTGGCTTATCGACCGAGGTCGAGTCGCGACCATCGTGCCCGGCGATCGCCTCCAACAGCAGCGCCGCTCCATACACATCACCCGCGAACGGCCCGATCTGGTCGAGCGAACTCGCATACGCCACCAGCCCATACCGCGACACCCGCCCGTACGTCGGCTTCATCCCCACGATGCCGCAACACCCCGCGGGCTGACGAATCGACCCCCCCGTATCCGACCCCAACGACAGCGGGGCCATCCCCGCCGCCACCGCAGCTGCGGAGCCACCGCTGGAACCGCCGGGAGTTCGCGAGAGATCCCACGGGTTATGCGTCGGTCCGAAGGCGGAGTTCTCGCACGAGGAACCCATTGCGAACTCGTCGAGGTTCGTGCGACCGAGAAGGACCGCTCCGGCTGCCTTCAATCGCTCGGCGACGTGCGAGTCATACGGCGAGATGAAGTTCTCCAGCATACGACTGCCGCAGGTGGCTGTGGCTCCTCGGACGCAGATGTTGTCCTTCATGGCCACGGGGAGACCGGCGAGCAGGCCGACCGGTTGTCCGGTTTTGCGGTGGGCATCGATCGCTGCTGCTTGAGCGAGGGCCGAGTCGGCCCCGTTCTGGAGGAACGCTTTCACCGCTCCGTCGTGCGTGGCGATCTGGTCGAGACACCGCTGCGTGATCGCGGTACTCGTGATCTCGCCGGAGAGGAGGGACTGGTGCAGTTGGCGGGTGATGGTGGTCATGTCTCTGGAGTCTTGTTCCAAGTCATCGGATGTCGGGACGGGTGGGTGAGGACAGTCGAGTGAACAGAATCGTAGGCGATGTCGCTCCGCGACTCGCATTCCGCCTGAAGGAAGACCTCCTCACGCAGGTTCCCCAGGGGCCGAACGGTGACTGGCGGGAGGAGTCTCAGTCGCGGAGCGACATGAGCTACGGGGAAAACGCGTTGGAAACGTGCCTCACCCCGCGTCGAGGATCTGCGGGACGAGGAAGCACCGCCCATCCGACTTCGGGGCGTTCGACAACGCCGCCTCGCGCGACAACGAAGGAGTCGGCACGTCCTCGCGCAGGACGTTCTCGATCTCCAGCGGGTGCGCCAGCGGCTCCACCCCGTCGGTGTTCAGCTCACTGAGCATCTCGACATACCCCAGCACCTGCCCCAGCTGTTGCGTGAAGCGATCGACATCGGCCTCGGAGAGTTGCAGCCGGGCGAGCTTGGCGACCTTGCGGACATGATCGGCGGTGAGTGGTTCGGACATGGGGATGACTCGGGGAGGAGAGGCCGATTGGAATGTATGGACAGTGCCACGAGCAGTCCACCATTAAAACGAGTTCGCGTTCGCAATACACCCATCCCGTGGGCATCAACAGGATGATTTAGGTTCTACAACACCCAAGTCGGCAGTTGAAGCAATTGATATTTGGGTTTACCTTCACCCACACGAGACTCAAGCAATGTGATGATTGTGGGCTGATGCAGATGTTGATTGAGCAGGTCAGGATCTTCGATCCCCAGACCAATCTTTCCCCGAATGATCTCTCCGCTGGGTGCCTGCTTGAACTCAAACGTTCTCCCCTTCGGAAGAACTCCCTGAAATTCCCCGAAGAAGCTCGATTGACTTTCATGCAAGTTGTCTTGACTCAATCTCTCCACACTGCGCCGCACTTCACCGACATCTCGAAAGCGGATCGAATTCTTTCCAATCGCCAAGGTGCAAACGGCATCGTGGGTTGCCAAGACCTCAACAAACGCACGAACCGATTCTATGGAACGAGGACTGATCCCGGAAATGGATTCTGCCAACTCATCATCGGTGCCTTGCACACTCGATTCGAGGAGACCACGCATGACCTCCAGTGCGCGAGCCGCTGTCGTCTCTTCACCGAACAAATTTCGAGATGGCCGATGTTCTTCAAACTCAAAGCCGAACGATCCAATGGCCGTACTGGTAATCAGTAACTGGCATTGCTCACGATTGGGGACCGGCCCGGATGCGGCCAACGGTCCGAGGAGTGCAGCAGCCACCATTGAGACGGCGTCCGTGAATGCGGCTGTCGCACGCGAACCAAACTCCGCGAAAACACCATGACTCCCAACAACGGGACGACCTCGAAATGTCAGTACGGCGCGAACCGGCTGATGCTCCGGCTCCATCTCAGCCAGATGCTTTTCGACTTGTCGCATGCGGGCTTGCGTGCTGGATCGCGTCAGCAGCGCTGTGGCTGGAAGAACAGCCAGTTGTCTCTGAAGAAATCGACGCTCGGATTCAAGCTGCGATTGTTCGTTCATTCTACAGCCTCCTCACTTTCGAGTGTCTTGAGATTCTCAGCAGCCACAGCATCGGATGTGGGATCCAGGTCGACATGAAGGAAACCTTTCCATTGCATCGACCGTCGATGCGACCACACGCCAGACCAATACGCCGCCAAACCCACCAGTTGTCGACTGGGCAGTGTCAATTCTACGAAGTAGTGGTCAACAAGGAACGCCCTTTTCACCGAGTTATGATCGAAGATCGCCAATACAGACTCGTCAACGGCCAAATCCGCCGGTACAGATGTGAAAGTGACGACATCGATATCGGCAGGAGGTCGCTTTTCGATCAGTTCAATATCCTCCAGAAAACTGCCATCGAGCCATTGAAACCCGTCCACAAACCGGTGTTCGTGGAGTGTCTTGCGAAGGTTCAAGAGCCCCTCCAGAATCTCCCGCCGTTTGGGAGACGTTCCAAATCGCAAGACAATGTCAACCAGCGAAACTTGATACGGTGAACGTTCCGGCCCGACCGGATCGTCCGAATTCACTGGAGGCAACACGCCTGTAGGTGTCCAAGGAGGTATTGCAACGATGGTCATGCACTCTCCTCGACCTTCCGAACACCAATCCAACAGTGCGACTTCCGAGGTCTCCGAAGACCTCGGAAGTCTGGTGGACTCATGAGTCTGCGAATCAGGATCGCCCTCGCCAATACCGGGGACGGCGGCGGTCGTGCATCACCGCCACAACGAAGACTCCCGTGGCTTCTTTGTACTCGAAGACAATCCGGTACGGAAATCCAGGCACCCGTCTCGTTCGGATGTCGCCGACTTCGACCGCATGCCCCATGGGGTCGGCACGAATCAATTCCAATGTGGCTCTCATCGTGCGAAGGAATCGATCCGCCAGATCCTGATCCTGCTTGGCATATCGCTCATCGACAGCTGAGAGTTCCTCGGCGGCCAGTCGATGGAAATCGAGAGGGATCATGACGATGGCCGGAGTTGGTCCAGGAGTTGGTCCCAGGAGACTGCCCCCTCCCGATCACCGGCGCGTCGCAGCAGTTCTCCATGCAATTCGGCATCGTCACCGACAACAGTCTGGAATCCGTCGGGCAGAGATCCCAGCAGACGATCCGCCAAGGTCAAGCGGTCTTCATCCGAAAGACGCAATGCATCCTGATACAGTTGCTCTGTCTGAGTCACCATGAAAGCACCTCAAATCGGAATCCCGCTGTACGGGAGATTGTTGTCCGCTTAATTCTAAACCAGGAGACAGTGAGTCTCCAGATCACTCTCGATCAACCCACGCGGGCTTCGGCATCACAAATCACCTGATACGCCGACTCGCTGTCGTTGGCCTCGCGGAGGAGTTCCACGAACCCCGGCCGTTGCAGCATGCGACCGATCCGGGCCAGGACATGCAGGTGCGTTCTCGCGTCGCGGCAGATGACGAGGAAGAACATATCGGTCATCGAGTTATTGGCCGCTCCGAAGGGGATCGGCGACGGCGTCCGGCCAAAGGCCACGACCGATTCGCCAATCGAGTCGACCAACGTTTGCCGGGGGTGGGGCAGCGCGACGCCGAAGTCGAACGCGGTCGACATCAGCTCCTCGCGCTCGAGGACCGCTTTCAGAACCGTCGCGGGCTCCCAAATCTGGTACGTGCGACCGGCGACCTCGACGAGCCCCTCCAGAATCGACCGCTTCGTGCGACCCTCCAGCGGAACCTGCACCGTATTCGGCGACATTAAGCTGGTGACCGGCAGCAACGGATTGAGTTCCGGCGAACGCTGCGAACTCTCAACCACAGCCAGTTCAGGATCGGAGTAGGACCGCATCTCCTGCTCCAGCCACTGCGTGACTTCCGTGGCCTGGAAGGTCCACTCGCCGCCGCGCTTATGACCGGGAATGCGACCGCGATTCACGAGCTTTTCCAACTCGCGCAGGTCGCGCCCGAGGTGTTGGGACAATTCGTCCAATGTGAACCAGTCGTGAGCCATGACGCACGAGACCACAGGTGGGCTGGAAATCAGGAGGGCAGCCACAAGGGGGGGTCTGCCAATCCTTCCCACCAGACAAGCTGCGGTCGGAGCGGGCGGGCTGTCTATCGCACATCGACGGGCGTCGCGGCGGGCACCAGACAGCCAAGGGACTGGAGACAGCGGGTCATTAGACTTTCGGCGTCCCGTTTCCACAAGTCCCGCGACCAGACTTCCAGTTCGTACCAGCCGCGATAGCCGTTGGCTTCGATGGAAGACACGATCTCGGCCAGTGGGAGTTCGCCCTCACCGGGCAACCGGCGATCACTGTCGCTGGTCGTGTCCACCCAGTCACTGAGCTGGACGCTGGCGATCCAGGGGGCGATCGACTCGATGCGCTGGAGCAGGTTCTTTTCGTGCCCCAGATGGTACGTTCCGAACGCCAAGCCGAGGTGCGAGCTGCGGAACTCATGGATCACGCTCATGGCCGAGTCGAGTGAGTGCAGGAACGACCACTCGTGGAACAGGGGCCGCATCGGCTGGAGGGCCAGACGTACTCCGCATTGATGAGCCACCGGCAGCAGTTCGTTCAAGCCATCAACCAGCAGTCGCCGGGCATGCTTGTGAATGTGCCCGGCGATGGGACCGGTGACGACGGTGACAACCGGGGCGCGGACCGCCTCAGCCAGGTGGATCAACCGCATCCCCTCGACGATGGCTTCTTCATACGTGTGCCCGTGGAGCTTCGCGAAGCCGCCGACCACGCCGACGCTGGAGACCTGCACCTGGCTGCCCCGTAACTCGGCGAGAATCTCCGAGACAGACAGCTCAGCGATCTTCAGGTGCGACAGCGCGATCCCCGGAATCCCGGCTTGCCGATACAACGGTAGCTCCTCTTCAAGGGGCAACCGCCGCGTGGTGGTCTGATGGATCGCGACCCGCGACCACCAACTCGGACGCTCCGCCCGATGAGCGTGCTTGGCCACCCGCGAGAGACCCGGGCGACTCAACCAATTCAGCAAACGACGAGGCAACGACATGCGTCGGAACTCCGGAGGGATGATGCAATCGCTTCGGCTCACAGAGGCCGAAGCCCACTCGCTGGGCGAATGTGCCTCATCCATCCGCGTTCAGTACGACATCCGGGCTGTCCGCGACGTTGACCCACACATGCACGTGCGGGGCACCACGGAAGTACCACACGAAGGTCGGCCCTTCCAGCCGCCAGTTGTCCCACACCATGTCTTCGCCGATGTCATCCGCGCCATAGAACGCGAGCGAGCAGCGATCGAGGCCGCCGGTCTTGGTCAGGCATTGCGCCACCTCGTCTTTGTCCTTCTGACGGTACGGCTCGATCAGGCTGGCCAACACCCCTTGAGCCACAGCCTTCTGATCGGCAGACAGGTCGGCAATCGGCAGACCGGGAAACACGCCCTTCTCACCATGGAACGGGACCGCGTCTTCGGCGGGGGTGTCGCTGCCTCTGGCCTTCGCCTGCTGCTTGCCGTCAAGCATCGTGTACAGCGCATTAGCCTTCAGAGCCTGCGGCCAGAAGACGTTGCCGGGGTGGTCCTTGGTTTCGTTGAAGCCCTTGGCCGCGTGTCCGTAGAAGATCGGTCCGCCGAAGGCCACATGGTCGGCGGTGTTGCCATCCGCGCGGACGGTCAGGTGCCGTCCGGTCATCACGAACTCGAACTTGCCCTTGCCGGGTTCGCCAAACAGAGCAATTGTCTGCCGCTTCCCATATCCTCCCGCGTCGTCCTTCAACTGCTGCTTGATGCGGTCTTTCCACTCGGGGTTGTACAGACCCCAGAAGATCGCCTCGATCATGTCCCGCTGATCGGCGGTGAAAAAGTCGCCACCGACGTTCATCTTCTCGACATCTGTGATGCTCCAGTTGTTCGACACGCGGGTCCGCAACAGACCGCGATCATCCGTGTAGTCCCACGGGAAGCAGAGCTTCGACTTCTGCGTCTCGCTGAACGTCCCATACAGCTTCTCAACCAGTGTCTCCGATTCCGGACGCGACACCGTCTTGGCGGCATCTTCAGCCCGCAGCGCGGTTCCCGAGAGTGCCCCCGCCACAGCGGCGCCGGCCAATCCGGTTCGCACGAAATCACGTCGTGTGAATGCCGGCTCTGCTCCACCACAATCACTGCACGGTTGAGTAGGGAACATCGACGACTCCAATGGGAAGAGGGGACGGGGTAGCAGTAGTATGCGCTGCGCGAATCGTTCTCGACAAGATGCAACAGCGGGTCATTTTCAAGAATCTAAGGCGGAGTCAAATTGAAAGTTCGTGCATTGACAAACCGAGGGGGTTGAGACAATGCGAGGGCCGGAAGATGCAGCCCCGTAGGCGATGTCGCTCCGCGACTCGCATTCGCAGGCGAGACAACTCGCAACTCGTCGCGAAGGTCCACCATCTGAATACCATACACGTTGCCTCTGGGGGGCCTGCGTCCTACACCAGCCCCGTCAGCGTCCCATTCGCGTCCGCGAACCGGTCCGACTCCAGGCCCATTCGCTGCGCCAGCGTTAGCAGTACATTCGACAGCGGCGGATGCTTGTCCGGATCAAACGCCAGATGCTGTCCGTGCTTGAGTCCCAGCTTCTTCCCACCGGCCACGATCGTCGGCAGGTTCTTCGGCGAGTGTTCGCCCCCCTTGCCGGAGTTCATGCCGCTGCCGAACAAGATCATCGTGCGGTCGAGCATATGGCTGTCCGCTTCCGTCGTCGACTTCAGCATCGACATGAACCGCCCCAGCCGCGACAGATGGAACTGGTCGATCACCGCCAGCTTCTTGAGCATCCCCGCGTCGCCGCCGTGGTGTGAAAGTTCATGGTGGTTCTCCCCACCGCCCCCGTACCCGCCCGCCTCGCGCGACCACTCGAACGTAATCACCCGCGTTGTGTCGGTGATGAATGCCAGATACGACAGCTCCAGCATCACGTCGATCCACATCGGTCGGTCGTGGGCATCACTCGACTTGCTGACCAGTTGCAGCCCGTCGTTCTTCACCTCGGCCTTCGGCTTGTCGATCCACGACTGCATCCGCTCAACCTGCTTCTCCGTCTGCCGCACACTGGAAAGGTACTCGTCCAGCTTCCGGCGGTCATTCGTCCCCAGCTTCCGGTCGAGGGCAGCTGCCTCGGCGGCCACATCATCCAGGATCGACCGCCGCTCCGCATACCGCTTGTGAGTCGCCACCCGATCCCCCGCCGACTCCGGAACGAAGAGCCGCTCGAACAGCCGCTGCGGCGAGTTCTCCGACGGCAGCGGCGTGCCGTTGAGATCGAACGACAACGTATGGCTGTGCCCCGCCCCCCCGGTCCCCGACTGGTCCCCGAGTTGTAGCGAGGCGTACCGCGTCTCGACCCCATGCTTCTCGGCGATGAGCTGATCGACCGACAAGGTGTTGGAGTAGTCCGCCCCCGGCTTGGCCTTGAGGTTCGCCGCCGTCAGCCAGGTATCCGCCCCGCTGTGGCCGCCTTCGGAGGCCGGATGTCCCAGCCCGGTGAGGACCGAGAACTCCGCCCGGTGTTCTTCGAGAACCTTCAGCGTCGGCGACAGCGTGTAGTTCGCCCCGGCATCGGTCGGCACCCACTCGATGATGTTGACGCCATTGGGCACATAGCAGCAGATCATCCGCGGCTGGACAATGTTCGACTTCTTCCACGGCTCGAACGTCGACGGAGCCGCCAAAGCATGCGGCAACATTGCGTCGAGGAATGGCAGCGACAGGGCCACCCCAGCAGCCTGGAGCAGGTGACGGCGGGACAACGGACGGGTGCGGATGTGGAACATGGGGGGACGCCGGAAAGACTGCTTCATGAATCGAGAACCGATGGCTCAATCAGTGTAACCGATGGAGTGCGTGGGGTGGATACCGCCGATGCTACGGAAGAACCTGGCATGGCACTCTCGGAACGGCAAAGAGGCCAGTGAACGTGCCCCGATTGGAGGGGTGGAGGGTGGCACCCAACGCCGTTAACCCTTTTTCGCAGCGATGGCATTCTTCAGCGTTTTGGCTTGCTGGACTTGTTTCGGGGTGGCGTTCACGATGTTCGGGGGGC
>JAYWFM010000131.1:0-12555 GCA_043778825.1 Planctomycetota bacterium
GTGCCACTCTGCCCTGGGCTGATATGTGGCTGCCCCTTCGGGGCGAAGAACATTCGATGGCGTGACTCATGTTTTCATCGAGCGCCTCAATGTGTAAAGTCCCATGTAGGAACCGATCTAGCCAAGTCGCCCACGTTCTGGCGAACGTGGCTACCGGCCCGTGACGAACTCCACTACGCGCCAGTCGAGCCAGCGGGTGTCGGGGTCGCCGTGTGAACTGCCGACATATCCGAGGTGTCCGCCGCCGCGCGTGATCGCCAATTGGACCGACTCCGGCCAGTGGACCCGCTGTTCGTGGAACATCGCGACCGGGACCAGCGGGTCATCCTGGGCTGTCAGGATCAGTGTCGGGACGGTGATGTGTGGGATGCGGGATTGGGAACTGGCATGCTGGTAATAGGCCAGCGCGTCGGGATAACCGCCGTGCGTGGCGGTGAAGCGGTCGTCGAAGTCAAACAGCGTGCGTGGCAGCGGATCGGGCAGCGCGGCGAAGTCGGGGCGGAGCGTCGATTGCTGGCGGACATGACCGATGAGGGCCTGGACGAAGTGCCGGTCGTAGGCCCGGTTCAGCGGACGTTCGAGGGTCCGGATACTGCGGGCCAGGTCAATCGGCGGGTTGATCGCGATGGCTCGCTTCACCGCCTCCGGGACGTTCGGACCTTCCTCACCGAGGTATTTCAGTAACAGGTTGCCACTGAGCGACATGCCGAAGAGTGTGAGCGGGGATGAGCCCGTGGTTCCGTAGCCTGGACCCCTAGGTCCGGGCGGAACGGACGTGGGCGTCCGTTCTGCGGCTGGCTCGCGGCACAACTCGATGACCGCACTCACCGCCGCCTTCAAATCACCCGACCGCCCGGCATGATACGGCATCCTCGCCAGGCCCGCCCCGGCTCCACAGCTGCGGAGATTCAAGCGGAAGACCCGCACGCCGCGCTGCACCAGCTTGGCTGCCACTCGGACGAGAAAGGGGTTGCGGGCACAGCCGCTCAGCCCGTGCATCATCAGGATCGCGGGGTCGCCCGCCTTCCATTGCGGAGGCCGGTCGTCCAGCGCGACGAGGGCATCGCCGTCGGGGAGTGCGATCTGCCGGGCGATCCCCTGCTCCGGCGGTTGCGGTCCTTTCCAGAATGCCGCCGAGAGCGTCTGCGCGTGCCCGCCCGGCAGCCACCATGCGGGGCGGAAGTCGGTCAGTCGGGCTAGCCACGCGGGATCAATCATGGGGTGGGGAGGGGGGTAGCCACCTTCGCCAGAAGGTGGGCGAGCGGGTTCGGCGTTCTGGATCAGGATCGGTGATCAGAGTGACTGCATCATTCATTCGAGACGGGTTCCCAGTCACCCACGTTCTGGCGAACGCGGCTACAGTCGGTCCCAGTCGGTGATTTGCATCCCGCGTTTCAGCGGCTGGCCATCGGGGCCGGGGAGCAGCACGCGCTCGCTGAGCGATCCCCGTCTCTTCTCACCGAAGCGGGTCTCGTTGAGGACGCCATCGGATTTCTTATCGGCCTGGAGTCGCTCGTAGACCTCTTTGGGGACTTGCTCGCCCCACTGAGTGACCGATTTGGAGGCACCGGTCTCGGCGTTCTGGATGGTCTGGGAGAGGACGCGTCCATCCTTGGAGCGGGCCTCGACGATGACATAGTAGCTGAGCGCTCCCGGTCCCCCGGCTTCCCATTGTTCAGTGACCGCACTGTCGCGCCCCTCCCCGGTGACGATCTGGAGTTCGTACTGCTCTTCCAAGGAGGCCAGCAGATCGGCCATCCGGTGTTGGGACTGCTGAATCGCAGTGACGTTCCGCGTAGCCTCCACGGCGTGGAACTCTTTCGTCAGTTCATCGATGGCATGTGCAGCCGCTTCGTCCTTCTGAGGGAAGGTGTTCAAGCGGTCAAGGACGCTGCGGGCGTCCTGTTCTGCCTGGTGCAAGGCGTGCGTGGCCCGAGACTGCGGCGACCACGGCATCGACGGATTGAAGAACGCCAGCCAGACTCCCAACCCGATCGCCCCCACCGCTGCCAGGAGACTCACGACTGTCACCCGCCACACATATAGCTCCGCCAGCACCCGCTGGAACCCCCACGGCGGATCGCGGTACACGTTGAGATTGTCAAAATACAACTGAATCGCCACGTCGACTTCGGCAGCTGTGACGGTGTCCCCCGCGACCTGGGCCGAGGCGATCAACCGCTCACGAATCCGGGCCCGCGTCTCTTCGATCTGGAACTGCTGCTCGACCGTCAGCTGCTCCTCGCGGATCGCGCGGGCCACGTCCATGATCTGCAGCATCTCATGGAGGCTGAGATTGGTGTCAGTCGGGGTCGGGGTGGGTGTGCTCACAAGGGATGACCGAGGAGGAGGATGAGGAGGCATTGCCGGTACACCCCCAGTCTGGTCACGGGAGGGCGGAATGAAAAGCGTCACCTAGGGTGCGCTCCCGTGAGTCGCGACTCTGGGCTATCACTTGCAACCGTTTCAGGACAGGGCTTCCCTGGTGGCCGTTCTCCCAGAGATATCCAGGCTTTTGTCCCGTCAGGGACACCCGATAATAGCCCACCGTTTCAACGGTGGGACTGAACCGCAGATCCACCAACCCAGTCCCGTCAGGGACGACAGAACCTCGCTCCTTGCAAACCGCGAGGCCCACGAGCCAGCCTCTGCATGATCTTGTACTCATGATCTTGTGAATCTCTTCTCCCCGGTCGTGATCAGAGTGGTGGACGCCAGAAGAGGGAATCACAAGATCATGAGTACAAGATCATGAAGAGGGTAAGCGGCGGTGGGTTGTCGATCACCACGTCGCGCGGCGTGTTCTGTCGCCCCTGACGGGGCTGGGGGCCTGGCAACCCTGCTGTTCCCACCGTTGAAACGGTGGGCTATTTTCGGGTGTCCCTGCCGGGACAAAAACCAGGATTTCCCTTCGGGAATGACCACCTTGGAAGCCCTGCCCCTTCGGTGTACAGAGGCTTCGCCGGCACCGACATTTTACGCAGCGTGCGCCCATTTCAGACGTGAGTCGGACAAGCGACGATTCGAACTCGGACCCCACAACTGGCGGAAAAATCTCGACCCCCCAGGGGATTTTCGTTGGACTCCACCGACTCCTCTGTTGTAATGACACAGCGGACTCCAGAACGCCCGTGTCCCACGACCGTTTGTAGCGGTCGTAGGGCATTTGCCATTCTCTCTGGATTGGCAGCCTGGCCGTACCGATGGAGAGAAGTGGTATCACCGGGGAATCGACGTGTCACAGGCTGTCCCATTCTCGATCCTCCGCGCCGCTCCCTGGGGAGCGCTGGGCGTGTCGCTGGTGGTGCATCTGACCGGTTTGGGGATCGGTGCGGCGATTGTCTTCTCGCCGAAATCGTCCACCACGGAACAGAATGGGGTCGTCGAGGCCGACATCGACCCCGTGCTGGTTGAGCCCGCACCGGTGCTGCTGAACGTGGGCGCGTGGCAACCCGCATCCTCTCCGGGAGGGGGCGGGCGTCCCAATCCTGCGGCGATGACCGTAGATGTTCCGCTCGAGCCTCAGTTGAGCGGATTCAGCGTCGGTGGCCCACTGGCGCTGGGGAGCGGGGAGGGGCTGTCCTACACCGATGTCATTGGAGACGGCGGCAGCGGGGGCGGCGAAGGGGGCGGTATCGGACTGGGGAATGGGACCGGCATCGGAGACGGGGACGGGTTCTTCGGACTGGACCTGGAGGGCGAGCGGTTTGTGTTCGTCGTCGATTCCTCGCGGAGTATGAACCACCCCTATCCCGGCGAGGCCAAGAACCGCCTCGGACGGGTCAAGATCGAGCTGTATCACACCATCCAGAAGATGACGCCGGATCAGAGTTTCTTCGTCGTGTTCTTCAACACGGAGCCGATCCCGATGCCCGCGACGGGGATGGTGAAGGCCGACCCGGCATTGGTCGGTCCGTATCTGAAGTGGATTTTCTCGACGCGGGCGATGGGGCAAACGAACCCGGAATCCGCACTGCTGGCCGCACTGCGGGTCAACCCGGACAAGATTTACTTCCTGACCGATGGGGACTTTTCGTACCGTAGTGTCCGCGCCGCGCGCGAACACAACCCAGGCCGGATTCCGATTCATACGATCGGCTTCGGCGGGCAAGGCGGCGAGAAGAACCTCCAGGAGATCGCCCGCGACAGCCAGGGCACCTACCAGTTCATCCCCGAACCGGTGGTCGAACCCTCGCCCGCGATACCGGCGGCCAAGGCCGAACTCGCCGCTCCGTAGAACGGAATTTATTCCGTTTTCGCTTTCGCAACAGACAACGGAATAAATTCCGTTCTACGGGTGCTCGCGAAGGTGTAACGCCGATTCGATGACCAACTCCGCCATCAACTGGCGGATGTTGTAATCGTGCTGGCGGAAACTCTCGCTCCTCTGGGTGAGGAACTCATGGCCAAAGGCCCGCACCGGTTGCTTCGCGAGGTGATGAAATAACTGCTCGACGAACGACTCACGGCACTCGGGGCTGTCGATGAGGAACCGGGCGAGGTCGAGGCTGCCCTGGAACTTCACCGCGTCTCCGCTGCGGGCGATGTAGCTTCCCGTGGCGTCGACGGGGCGGCTGTTCTCCTCGGTACGGAACCGACCGATGGCGTCGAATTGCTCCAGCGTGAACCCCAGCGGGTTAATCATCGTGTGGCAGCTCTGGCACGCCTGCGGGCTGGTCTGGAGCGTGATTCGCTCCCGCGTGGTGAGGTCTTTGTGCAGGTCGGGAGCCAGTGGGGCCACTGCGATCGGCGGCATCTTCAGCCGCCGACCCAGCAAGCTGCGAGAGACGAACACGCCGCGATGAATCGGCGAACTCGTCTTGTCATAGGCCAGGCAGGCCAGAACCAGCGGGTGCGAGAGCAGGCCCGTGCGGGCTTGCTTCGGCAGCGAGACCGCCTGGAACGGCGCATCGGCAGGGAGGTCCGCGCCATACACGGCAGCCAGCCGCCCGTTGAGGTACACCTGATCGGAGGTCAGCAACTCGCGGAAATCCCCGGACCGCTTCCACACGATGTCCTCGACGAACAGGTCGAGTGAGGTTCGCAGATCGGCCACCACTTCGGGCGTGAACTGCGGGAAGGCGGTGGGGTCTTTGCTCAACTCCGGAAAGTGGTCGAGCCGCAGCCAGTGTTGCACGAAGTCGCGGGTCTTGGCCCGTGCCTTGGGCGACTTCAGCATCCGCTCGGTCCAGTCGGCAATCTGTTCGCGGGTCTTCAACTGCCCCTTGCCCGCCGCTTCCCGCAACCGCTGGTCGGGGATCGAATCCCACAACGAGAAGGCCAGCCAACTGGCGACATCGTAGTCGTCGAATTCGCCGATGTTGACCTCGCGGTACAGGAATCTCGGCGATTGCAGCACCAGCGTGATCGTGCGGCGGGTGGAGGTGTCGATGTCGGTTCCCTCGGCGAAGTGGCGTTCGATGTAGAACGCGCGCTCTTCGTCGCTGAGTGGCCGCCGAAAGGCCCGCTCGGCAAACTTGCCGCAGAACTCCTGCACCTTGCGCGAGCGGTCCCCGGCATCGGCCTTCGACTGGCTCAGACGATCAAGCTCGGTCACCACCGTAGCGGCGACTTCGAGGGCGGCGTGGGTCGTGGCGTCGTACCATTCCTTGGAGACAGCACTGCCGCGTTCGTAGCCCCGGCTGCGGTCATCGGGCGGGAACGGGGTGTTGAGGACAAACGTGCGCGGACTCCACTGGGGCGTGAGGCAGTGCTGAGGAATGACCTCGATCGGGCGCAGCGGCGGCTTCCACTTCAGCCGAATGGAGGCGGTCTTCTCCTTGAACTTGAAGAACTCCAATCGCAGCCGGTACGCCCGCCCCGCGAGCAGGCGGACCGATTCGCGATACTCGCGCTGGTCGCCGGATCGCACCGAGATATCAATGAAGGGTTGCTGTCCTTCATTCAGAAACAGCCGGGCACCGTTCTCGGTCTCGACGATCAATTCATAGAGGCCAGTCTCGGGCGGGAGCAGCGAGCCTTCCCACTGGATCGAGAATTCTTCGTTGCCGATTTGCTTGTCAGGTGAACCGTCGCCGAACTGAAAGTCGACCTGCGGGTCGGTGCGCTCGATCATTCGCGACTCTTTGTTCCGCTTGCGCTCCTTGAAGTATTCGGCTTTGAGTCCCCGATCATCGCTCCATTCGCGATCGCCGGAGAAGCTTTCGATGAGATCGGTGACCGCATTCTCGTATTGCCGGACGGTCAGATGGGATAACTCCACGCGGGCCGGTCGGTTCCGCTCCTGGGCCAGGATCGAGTAGAACGCCTCGTGGATGTAGGCTGCGACCTTCTCAGAATCCGGTGCGGAACACTTCTCTTTCTTGTCCTCGGGCATCGTCTCGTGAATGAGTTGGGTCAACTCCTTGAGCGATCGATCCCCGGTGAGTGGTGCCCCGACCTCGGTCGTTCCGTCGCCCTTCGCCCCATGACAGCGGGCGCACTGCTGAGCGTAGATCTGCTCGCCGGTGAGGTCGTCCGCGCGCGTCCCGGAAGAGGTGAGCAGGACGAACAGCATGGCCAGAACAGGGGCGGGGCGAGGCATGGCAGGAACTCGTTGGGCGGGACCGCAAAGGCAGGACATCCATTGTAGCAAGACGCTCCGCCGTGTGAGGCATCTCAGCCCGTAGGCGATGTCGCTCATGTCGCTCCGCGACTCGCATTCTGCGAGCCAGTCAGCGTCTCAATTGTCAGCGATTTCTCCGAAATCGCCGGTGCGACGTTCGGCATCGTGAACGACTGACTGACCGTTCGAGAAATGAGAGTCGTCTTTCGCTCCGCGAAAGACCGGCCTTTCGCGGAGCGAAAGGCGACAATCACGACGCGGAGCGTCGTACTACATGACCAGCCACGGGGAGAGGGCAAACTCTCCCCGTTACATATACACTGACGAGATGACTGCTGCCTCCCCCTCCCCGCCGTTGCTCTCCCTCGAAGCGATCGAGGCGCTCGTCTATCAAGCCGAGCCGCGGGCGCTGTTCGTCGAGCCGCGCATCCTGCGGCGGGTCATCATTCAGGACCGTCGCATTCCGGGGCTGGGGCTGCGGGTGCCGCACTCGAAGGTGTATACGATCGAGCGCGAGCGGCTGCTGATCATCGCGGACCGATCGGAACTCAGACTCTCGCCGGCAGAGGAGTTGCCCCGGCGGATGATCCTGCTGGCCCGTCCGACGGATGACGAGGAGTTTGCCCGGCTGTCGAGTGCGGAGCGGCTGCATGCGTTCTGGCGACTGATGTTTCATGGGCGCGTGCATGCGGAGGTCGAGCAGCAGATCGAGGACCAACAGCTGACCTCGGCCTTGATCGCGGAGCGCATTCGGCGGATCGGGGCGGGTGAGTTCGCGGAGGTGCGGCATGTGTTGCTCAAGGATGAGTTGCTGCTCCCTCCGCAGGATGATGAGGTGGCGTATGTCGAGTTCCTGGCGGTGGCGCTGGAACTGAAATACTTCGCTCCGTGGGACCAGGAGCTGTTCTTCCCGGCGATCCGAAACTGGGACGCCTTGGAGCCGTTGTGGGCGGATTTGCCTCATGCGGAGTGGTATCGCCAGACCCAGCCCGAGGGGGCTCCCGAGCGGTTGGTGCCTGCCGAGGTGGATGTGGTGCCTCTCGAAGACGAGCCCGACAAGAGTCGAAGTAGCGTGGGCTTTAGCCCACGCATCATGGAAGATAACGCTCCTGCGTGGGCTAAAGCCCACGCTACCGGGACTCCTGTCGGACACGATCAGGAAGTGATGCCAGTAAAGGTGACGGAACCTGATCCTCTGGCGGTGCCGCCCGCAGGGCTCGAATCACCGATGCCCGCCATGCTCCTCGCAAGAGCCGAGTGGGCGGGTCAGGTCGGCAACCAGGTCAAAGCCGCCATCCTGCGGATGCGGGCGGTGAAGGCTGACTCGTCCTCGGCGGACAAGAATCGGGCCGCTGCGGAGGCCGACCTGCGACAACTGGCCCAGCGGTTGCAGCGTGTCTGGCGGCTGAGTGACGCCGAGATGGAAGCGTGGTGGCGGGCGTTGTGTCCGCTGCTGACCCGCGCCGCTGAGGGCTACCGCAGCGTTGAGGCGCGGGTGCTGTACGACCTGCAAAAGGTCTGCGTGGCCCACGAACGCGGGGTCTACCGGTTCAACGTCTGGGGCTGGGTCAAGACCTTGGGCGGCGAGCCGTTGCGGCGGGAACTTCCGCTCTTGGAGACGGTGCAGAGTGCGAAGTATTTGAGATCGACCGCCGATCGGGCCTCGTCGATCCGCATTTCAGCCAGCGACCGCAACCGCTTGATGGCTCTCATTGATGAGATGCAAACCCGTTCGGATCAGGAGCTGCGGCAGACCGTGCGGCCGCTGATCGAGAAGACCTTCGACGATGTCGGCTTGGTGCCGCAGAACATTCCGGAGAAGGTGGCCCGTCGCAAAGTGATCGAAGGGCTTCTCGACCGGCTGGTCGAACGCGGCTTCATCACGATGGGCGATGTGCGGGATGCCCTCTCCCAGAGCAGCTTGAAGTTGCCGGACGTGTCGGGGCCGCTGGAACTGGCGTGGGGCGACCGCTTGTTGCGGGCGGACCGGCAGTTGGCCAAGGTGTTGGATGGGGTCTATCGGCAGGGGGCGATCTACCTGCGCTCGTCGCAGCGGTTGAGTTCACTGGCCTTTGGGACCGGGCTGGGTCGGTTGTTGGTGCGGCATGTGGTGTTGCCGTTTGGCGGGGCGTATCTGGCACTGGCGGTCTTGATTCATTTTTGGGAGGGGTTCTTTGCGCCGCACCCGGTGGAGCCGGTGGCGTCTTCACCCCCTGCGATACATCAACCCATGGATTCGACTCTGGCTTCACCGCAGATCGGACCTGTTCCTCCGCATCCTGTCGAGAGAATGGCCGCCCAGACAATCGCCGTGTCCAGTCCCGCTGGGGACTCCCTGGATGACCAGCCCCCATTATCTGCTCACCCTCTCGTATCGGCACCCGGCACGGAGGCCGCGCCCGAGGAAGTGGCCCAGACACCCTCCCGCGTCAAAAAACTCGGTGACCGCACCGTGGATGTGCTGCAAGGCGTTGGCGAAGCGGCGGTCGATGTGACGACGAAGACGTATGACGCGACACTCGGAAAGGCCGCCCGAAAGAACCTGGAAGAGGCCAAGAATGCTCAACCGCATACGCCCTCTTTCTATGCCGCCTGGCTGGCACTCGGCATCTTCCTGTGGATGCTGCTGGACCGTCCCAAGTTCCGCCGTAGCTTGGTGAAGTTCTTCACGCGGCTGTGGACCGCTTCGCGCTGGCTGGTGTATGAGTTGCCGGTGTCGGTGATCGATTCCCCGCTCGTGCATCGCGTCCTGGACAGCCGGGGATTTGCGATCTTCAAAGCGTACGTCCTGCGACCCCTGGGGGTGACGCTGGTCATCGTGGGGGCGTTCCGATTCTTACTCCAACACTCGCTCAGCTGGCGGAACTGGCTCGACAGTTTTCTAGTCCTGAACCTGTTTCTTAATTCTCCAGCGGGTCGATCCGTCGAAGAACGGGTGCTGGACATCTGCGTGCGAGCCTGGCACGAATTGCGGTTCCGTATTTTCGGGGTGATCTATCACTGGGTGATGGACTTGTTCCATGATGCCATGCAGTGGATCGAGCAGACGCTGTATACCGTCGACGAGTGGCTGCGATTCCGGGCTGGGGATCCGAGACGGTTTGTGCTGCTGAAGATCCTGATTGGGTCGGTCTGGTCGGTGGTATCCTATGTCATCCGGTTTGTGATGACGCTGCTGGTCGAGCCGCAGATCAACCCGATCAAGCACTTCCCGGTGGTGACCATCTCGCACAAGATTCTGCTGCCGTACACCTTTCATATGCGGGACTTGATTCACGGCTCGGTCGGCGAGGCCCGCATGGCCGAAGCGACGGCTCTGGCCATCGCCAGCACGATCGTGATCCTGGCTCCCGGCGTGATTGGGTTCCTGGTCTGGGAACTCAAGGAGAACTGGCAGCTCTACGTGGCCAACCGTCCGACGGGGATGCAACCCGTGCGAGTCGGCAGCCACGGCGAGTCGATCACGGCACTGCTGCGTCCCGGGTTTCGTTCGGGGACGCTGGCCAAGTTGTATACGAAGCTGAGGAGTGCGCTGCGTCTCGAATCCGATCCGGGTCACGGGTATCGTTCGACGCGGCAGCTGGCCCATATCGACGCGGTGGTGTTGGCGGTGCGACGGTTCGTGGAGCGGGAGTTCTGCGTGTTGATCGCCGAGACGCGGTTGCTCAATGGGGCCACCGTGTCCGTGGGCCGGTTGGAGCCTGCCACGAATCGGTTCGACCTGGAACTGTGGAGTTCGCTGGCCCCGGAGCGTCCTCTCATCCTGCGGTGGGAGGATTTGAACGGCTGGCTGGCGGCGCGAATCGTCGATCCGGGTTGGATGACGGAGTTGCCGAGCGACACGCGCACTCGGCTGAACGTCGCGCTGACGGGGCTCTACAAACTGGCGGGCGTCGATCTGGTGCGCGAGCAGGTGTTGTCCGCCGTGGGATCGTCCCGCGATCCCGAACCGGGCCTGGAACTGGAACACGAGGCCGTCCGGCTGATCTCCTCGCACCACGCTCCGGTCGTGTATCCGTTACGAGCGGAGGGCCTGTCCATCACTCCCGTGGGAACCGATGGGACTCCCGCCGCTGGCATTCCGGTCGTCGAGCGAAACCAACTCCTGTTCCGGGAGACGGAGGTCATCTGGAGCGACTGGGTCCAGCAGTGGCCCACAGCGGATCAAGCTCCTCCTCCCCCGGCACGGCTTCCCGATCTGATTCGGGCCGACGGGTGAATGCTTTGGAGCGACTCCCCATTGCCCTCCCGTTGACGGTGGTCCCCCCACTGGTACGATACACCCTGCCGATTTCAGCAGAAGGGCCACTCGCACAGGGCCATGCCGAGTCCGGTGTCATCATGGTTCGCTTTTGAACACCATCCCAGGGCTGTTGCTCTTTGACTGTCGGCTCAGATTCCATCCGATGCCCCTCCCCAACCTCGACCAGCTTGTTGACCAGATCATCCGGCTGCGTCTGGCACCTCCCGAGGTCGTGCAGGGCATTCGGGCTCAGCTGTCGGCCCCTTCGCCCGACTCCCTGTGCGATCAATTGGTCAAGCAGCAAATCCTGACCGATTTTCAGATGGAACGGCTGCGAACGGGCGATACCGAAGGCCTCGTTCTCGGCGATTGCAAGCTGATGTACCGCGTGGCCAGTGGCAGCTTTGCCCGCTTTTATCGCGGCGAGAGCGTGACGAACGGGAAAAACCTGGGGATCAAGGTGTTGCGGGATCGCTGGTCGAACGACCCCGATTTTATCACCCTGTTTCGCCGGGAAGGGGAGATCGGCAAGCGGCTGCAACACCCCAACATCGTTCCGATCTACGACGTGGGATCGGACGGGAAGTTTCACTTCCTGCTGATGGAGTTCGTGGAGGGAGGAAACCTCCGGGACTTCCTCAAGATCCGCAAGAAGTTTGCCCCACTGGAGACGCTTCGCTTTGCTGCCGACATTCTGAAGGGGCTGGAGTACGCCCTGCGATTGGGTGTGACTCACCGCGACCTGAAGATGACCAACGTCCTGTTGAGCAGTGGGGGGGTGGCCAAGCTGATCGACTTTGGACTGGCCGCCGACGACCAGATGATCTCGCGGATCGGGGGGGGCGCGCTGCAGAACGCTCTGGAGTATTCGACACTGGAGAAGAACACGGGGGCCCCGAAGAATGATCCGCGGAGCGATCTGTATTTCGTGGGCGGGATCCTGTTCGAACTGCTCACCGGGCAGCCGCCCTATGCCCGCACGCGCGATCGCGACGAACGGAAATCGTTCCAGCGGTATCGCGATATCCCTCCCGTCGAGACGATCGATCCTTCTCTGCCACGTGCGGTGGCCTCGATCGTGAACCGGTTGATGGAGATCGATCCCCTGCAACGCTATCAGACCCCCACGGAAGTCTTGGGAGAGATCCAGCGGACGATGCAGGCTCTGGGCGGGAACGTCCGCGAGGAGGGCGGAAAACCCACGGTCCTGTGCCTGGAGAATCGCCCCAAGCACCAGGATTTCTTTCGCGATTATCTCGCCTCGCGCGGCTTTCAGGTACTCATCATCAGCGACCCGCAGCGGGCGATGAAACGCATCAACGAGCAGCCGCCCGAATGCCTGCTGGTGATGGGTGAAACCATCGGGGATGAGGTGGCCAAGTACTTTACACAGGCCATCCGCGCGGGGCGGGACTCGAAGATGGCGGGCGTGGTCGTCTTGGCCGAATCGCAGAAGCATCTCGCCAGCAAGATCAGCGTGCCTCCCGGCCGCGCCCGGATCCTCCACCAGCCGGTCAACCTCCGCGATGTCCGCCGGGAGATCGAACTCGCCATCGAGGCCCGCGCCCGGTCTTTGTGATGCGGCTTGGTGCTTCCCGCCGGTTCAACGCGGGCAATTGAATGAGAAGCTGCGAACGGTCGACGGGTTGCCTAGGAGTTTGTCCAAGAATTGCACTGTGACCCTCGTTAGCGGGGTGTAGCGGGGCTTGGCGGGAGGTTGTTGGCGACCTCGGCGCGCTCCGGGGGC
>JAYWFM010000132.1:0-12518 GCA_043778825.1 Planctomycetota bacterium
CGCCCGGCTCGCCTATTCTGGGGGTCAGCTGAGCGCAACAGATTCGCTTTCTCCCCGCAAACCCAAGCCCCCCAACTTCCGCCCGTTTCACCAGGCCACGCCTGGGGTGGGGGCGCTGTCACCTCCAGTATATTTCACTCGGGCAGTAGTGACACATTCTGATGTCGTGGGCTGTCCAAGCTCAGAATGGTGGTGGGTGGCACTCCACTCGGGAGGGCGAGGCCAGTGCTGTGAACACGATTGATGCGAAGGGACAGCCTGCATGTCGGCGATTTTTCCGAAATCGACCTCGTAGGCGATGTCGCTCCGCGACTCGCATTCCGCCCGATGGAAGACCGACTCACGCGGGTTTTCCCGAGGTCCGGACGGTGTCTGGCGGGACGAATCTCAGTCGCGGAGCGACGTGAGCGACGGGCCACCGGCACGTCGGTAACGTGCCCCACGATGACCGCAATCGTGTTCACAGCACGGGGGCGCACCCCAAGATTCAGCGTGGACGGGCAGTAACCACACTTTCGCCAGAACGTGGGCGAAATGGCTCGCGAGCCCGCCCTCTGGCGAGGGGCAGCTACGAATCACTCGGCACCGCGCGAAGTATCGGCTGCTCCCCGGGAGGCAGGCTAAAGCCTGAACTCCCACGGTGGGACGTGGCGATGGTCGTTAGAACGGCACGTCGTCGTCGGGCGCACCACCGGACTGCTGGGCCGGGCCGGAAGAGTAGTAATCGGGCTCGCTGCCGCCGCTGTTTCCACCGCCACCGCCGGAGGGAGCCGGGCGAGCGCCACCGCCGCCCGTATTGGAGCGGGCACCGCCACGGAAACCGCCGCCGCCGCCTGCACCGCCACCGCCACCGCCACCGCCAGCACCACCTTCACCGACCCCTGGACCAGTATTGGTCCCGAGGAACTGGATGCGTTCGCCAACAACCTTGAGCTTGGACCGCTTCTGGCCAGTCGCCTTATCGTCCCAGGTATCCATCTGGAGCCGACCTTCGATCAGCACCGGACGCCCTTTCGCGAGGTATTCCCCTGCGAGTTCCGCCTCGCGACCCCACAGAGTAATGTCAACGAATGTGACATCCTCTTTACGCTCGTTGGTATTCTTGTCAGTCGAGGGCCGATTCACCGCCAGGCCAAATTCAGCCACAGCCGTGCCACTGGGAATGTACCTGACTTCCGGATCGCGGGTGAGGTTCCCGATCAGAATCACACGATTGTAGTTGGCCATGTCAGGCTCCCCCGTGCAAAGACCCACAAACGGAGCGGACATCGGCACCAATGCCACGTCCGACCACAAAACACAAGTCGAATTGCTGGAGTTCAGCCCTTAGGCTGCCTCTGGACGGTCTCCCAGAGGCAGCCTAAAGGCTGAACTCCAACGACTGAACTCCAACAGTCGCTAGTAGGACATCTTGTCCGGGCTGACACCCATCGGCGTCGTGTCGGCTTGACCCGTCACGTGCTGCGACAGGGCTTCCGCCATCGGTGTGAACAGCGCCTCCGGATGGTTCAGCAGCATCTGGCGGACCACGACTTCGCTCAGCTTGCACAGCCGCAGGAACTCGTTGACCTGGGCACTGTCCATCTTGAAGTAGACGAGGTAGTGCAGGCCCTTCTTGTGGTTGCCAATCTGGTAAGCCAGCTTGCCGTCCTGCCACGGGGCGCGAGCCACCACGACCGCCTGACAGCGGTTCAAAATCTCCAGGAGCGCATCCTCCGTCGCGCGGGAATTCACCGCGTAACGTCCGCTATCCAGAAGGAACATGCACTCGTAGAAATGCTGAGCCAAGACCAATCTCCAATTCAGTTCCGCACAATCGCGAACGCGGTAGTGTAACCGCTCGCGGGGTGATTTCAATGCTGGAAAGCTGTCAGCGATCAGCCGTCAGCATTCAGCCAGAAAACATCTCTCTGGCTGAATGCTGATCGCTGACTGCTGAAGGCTTCTCCCTACATTTCCTTCGAGTCGATCCACTTCATCATCTTGCGGAGCTTGCGACCGACGGTTTCGATCATGTGCTCCCGCTCGTTGCGACGGATCGCCTTGAAGCTGGCCTGGTTGGCCTTGTTCTCCAGCAGCCAATCCCGAGCGAACTGGCCGCTCTGGATTTCCTTCAGAATCCGCTTCATCTCCAGCTTCGTCTCAGCGGTCACGATCCGCGGGCCGCGGGTGTAATCGCCGTACTCCGCGGTGTTCGAGACGCTGTACCGCATGTAGTTCAGGCCGCCCTGGTAGAACAGGTCGACGATCAGCTTCAGCTCGTGCATGCACTCGAAGTAGGCCATCTCCGGCTGGTAACCGGCTTCGACGAGGACTTCGAAGGCCGCCTTGACGAGGGCGCTGACGCCGCCGCACAGCACGACCTGCTCACCGAACAGGTCGGTTTCGGTCTCTTCCGCGAACGTCGTCTCGATCACGCCGCCACGGGTGCCGCCGATGCCCTTGGCATACGCCAAAGCCAGCTTGCGGCTGTTTTCAGACGATCCTGGTCCCATCGCGATCAAGCTGGGGACGCCGCCCCCCTTGACGTATTCGCTGCGGACGAGGTGCCCGGGGCCTTTCGGAGCGACGAGGGCAGTGTCGACGCCCTTCGGCGGGGTGACCTGGTTGAAGTGGATGTTGAACCCGTGCGAGCACATCAGCAGCGCGCCGGGCTTCAGATTCGGCAGCACCGACTGCTTGTAGACATCCCCCTGGACTTCGTCGGGCAGGAGCATGTTGACCAGATCGCCCTGCTTGGTGGCCTCTTCCGCCGACACCGGCTTAAAGCCGTGCGACACCGCCAGATCGTAGTTCGGGCTGCCGGGACGCTGGCCGATGACCACGGTACAGCCACTGTCGCGCAGGTTTTGAGCCTGGGCATGACCTTGGCTGCCGTAGCCCAGAATGGCGATCGTCTTGCCCTTGAGCATGGACAGATCGGCGTCATCGTCGTAGTAGACCTTGATCGACATGGCGGAGTTCACAGATGAAGAAGGAGAGAGGGAGGAGGGTTTATGGTTGATGGTTTATCGATAAACCATCAACCATCAACCTATTCGTTGGCGGACACTTCGGACGAAGTATTGCCTCGCAGCAGGGCAATCCGCCCGGCCCGCACCATTTCGATGATGCCGAACGGTCGGACCGCTTCAATGAATGATTCGATCTTACGCTCCTGGCCGGAGATCTCGATCATGACATGATCGGCACTGACATCGACGATCCGGCCCCGGAAAATCTCGACCAGCTCCTTGACCTGCGACCGCGAGCCGTTCGGCGTGCTGACCTTGATCAGCATCAGATCGCGCTCGACAAACTCCTGGTTGGAGTAGTCAATCACCTTGACCACGGTCACGATCTTTTCCAGCTGCTTCCGGATCTGATCGAGGACGCGCGCATCCCCGGCCACCACGAAGGTCATCCGCGAGAACTCGGGGTTCTCGGTGGCACCGACGGCGAGGCTCTCGATGTTGAACTCTCGCGAGGCCAACATGCCGGAAATATGAGCGAGCACCCCGGGCCGGTTCATGACCAGCGCGGAGAGAACGTGACGCATGGGATCGTCCTGCTGTCGAAATGTCCAGTGGTCGCCACGGAAGCGAGACGCTTTCGCGCGAAGTCCACAGTCTATCCCTCTCTCCGGGGGCACACAACCGAGCGAGATTCTGGTTTTGCGACCTCTCGTAGCCACCTTCGCCAGAAGGTGGGGGAGTGGCTCGTGGTGTAGCTGCGTTCGCCAGAACGCGGGGAGCCCGCACTCTGGCGAGTGCAGCGACCTGAATATTGAAATTGAAGGACTACCAGCTTGTTCGGTGTCGATCTCGGTCCCCCGCGTTCTGGCGAACGCAGCTACGGGGAGGCACCCCTCAGTGCCCGTGACCCATCGCGTGGGCGCGGGCCTTGGCGTCTTCGGCTTCCTGGATCTTGCCGCAGCGCATGTAGATCACGGAGAGCTGGGTGTAGGAGAACGCCTCATTCGGCAGCAGCTCCACCACCTTGAGGGCGTGGGCAATCGCCTCGTCGAACTTCCCCAGACGCTGGTTGTACACCGCCAGGGCCGAGTGCGTATCGGTATGGCCCGGCTCGATGGCCAGCACCTCATGCAGCTTGGCCACCGCCCCTTCGAGGTTTCCAGCATCCTTCAGGCGGATCGCTTCGTCGTAGATTTCGTGGACGGCAGGCATGTGGGCATTCTCTGGGGCGGACCGGGGCGATTACCCCCGGTGGGTACAGCATCGCTGGCTGGCGGACTGGGGCCTATCATAGTGCGGCCCGACCCCACGGGCCAACGCATTGTGGTACGACGCTCCGCGTCGTCAACTCACGACGCGGAGCGTCGTGCCACAATGCCAACCTCATGAGCAGCCTGCCGATCACTGACGCTCACTCCCCACCCTGGCCCACACGCCGGGAGTGGATCGTATTGGCGGTGATCTGCCTGATCGGAGTGGGGCTGCGGTTGCATCGACTGGACCATCTGGCGATCGAACACTTCGATGAGGGGGTCTATGCGGCCAACCTCTATGCCGATCTGGATCATTACCGGTATCCCCAGCGGCATCTGTATGCCCCGCCGCTGTTCCCGCTGCTGTGCGAGTTGGCGATTGGCATTGGCGGAACACCGGATTCGGCGATCTGGGTGAATCTGGTGTTCGGGTCGCTGATGGTCCCGCTGGTGTGGTTCGCCGCCCGAGACAGCTTTGGGACGGTGGCTGCGATTGTCTCGGCCACACTGTGTGCGACCTCGGATTACCACATCTTCTTCTCGCGGTCGGCGCTGACCGATGTGTCGCTCGGTTTCTGGTTGCTGCTGGCGGTCTGGCTGGCGGGGAGGGGGATGCGTTCGGGGAGTGGGCTGACACTGGGCGGGGCTGCGATCTGTGCGGCTCTGGCGTGGTGGACGAAGTACAACGGGTGGCTGGCGGTGGCGATTCCGCTGGGAGGCTGGGGGCTGTTGGTGATGGTGGCGTTGGCGAAGCAGACGGGGTCGGTCAAGACCCGGCTGGCGGGGATCGATCGCGAGGGTCTGCTCCGCTGGGGGCTGTTCGCGGTCGTGGCTGCGGTACTCTGGAGTCCGGTGGTGTATGGGTTGCAGGCGGTCGGCGGTTACTCCGTCGTCGCAAAGAATCATGCGGGGTATCTGGTCGGGCGATCGGGGTGGTGGGACGGGTTGTGCATGCACTTCGCGTACCACGGATGGCTGACGACATTGGTGGGCGTGGGTGGTCCCCTCGTGGTCGGAGCGCTGCTGCTGGTGACTGAAGGGCGACGAGGAATGAGTTTGGCTGCCTCTCTGTGTTGTCTGGTCCCGCTCTCGGCGTTCGCAGGTTCAGGAGCCGTCCTCGGTGGCGTGGCTTTCTTCGGGGTCGTCGGGCTGTTCTACCGTTGGTATTGCTCGCCGCAGTTCGATGAGCGTCCCAGTCGGCTCTTCGAAGCGATGCTGGTCACGTGGTGGGGTGGGCTCATGCTTTCCACTCCCTTGTACGCTCCCTATGCCCGGCTCTCGCTGCCGTGGCTGGTCTCCACCTGGCTGCTGGTCGGAGTTCTGGCTTCGATGTTCTCGCATCTGATCATCCACTCTCGTATGACAATTGAATTTTCCCTCGTGTTTGTCGCAGGGGTCTGCTTGATTTCGCCCGCATTGGGATTGGTCATGGTCGCGGGTCGACCGGAGACGCACTTCAGCCTGCGCGAATTCGGCCACCTCCCCGCGTGGTCCGACCGCACTGGCCTGCGCCAGGCCACCGGCCAGATCATCCACGAGATCGACATGGGCCGCCGCTCCATGCGGCCCTCGGAGATCTCGGGGTTCGACACCGCAGTGTATGTCGTCGGCGAGCCCGCCCTGTTTTGCCACATGGCCGAGGCCAGCCAGACGAGCGAGTTACAGTTCGTGGCCAGTCCGGCTTCCAGCATGTCGGTGGCGGCCCCCAAGGCGGGACCGTCTGTTCCCAAGTTCATCGTGACGGGGTCGCATGTCCCCGTCGCGGAGATCGATGCCGCAGTGGCCATCGGACAGATTGAGCTGATCTGGGAACAGCGAGTCCTCGTGAGCGACATGGTCGCTCTCGATTCGGCCCGCCTTCAACAACTCGCACACAAGGTGCCCAAACGAGGCGAGTGGCCGGAGTACACGATCCCGATTCGCATCTACCGTATCCGGCAGTGAGGCATTGTGGTACGACGCTCCGCGTCGTCACTCACGACGCGGAGCGTCGTGCTACAAAGGAGAGTGCATGTCTGTCTACACCCGGATCTTTCTGCTCATCGCGGGTTACGCCGTGACGCTGTTGCTCCTTCGCTGGGTGGTCCTCTCCCACAAGCGGCAACCGGTGTCGGCGACCGCGTGGATTCTGGCGATCATCTTTATTCCGATCTTCGGCGGCCTGCTGTTCCTCCTGCTCGGAACTCATAACATCCATCGGCGGCGTGCGGGGAAACTGGCCGCGGCTCGCGACCTGGCCCCCAAGCTGCCGAATCTCAGTCAGTACGAGCTGCGCGATTTGGAGCTGACTCCGCAGCAGAACCGCCTGGCGTTGCTCATCAGCCGGGAATGCGGCGGCGTGCTGACCGGGAACAACACGGTCGAGGTCATCGCCGATACGCTGCTCACTCAACAGCGCATGGAAGAGGCAATCCTGGGAGCGAAGCAGACGCTCGACCTGGAATACTACATCTGGCAACCCGACCGCACGGGCACGCGGGTGCGTGACATGCTGATCGAGCGGGCCCAGGCGGGGGTCAAGGTCCGCTTCCTCTACGACGCGTTGGGGTCCATGGCCCTGAATCGGAAGTTCCTGTCCCCCATGACGGAGGCCGGGATTCATGTCGTCTCGTTCCTGCCCGGCTCCTCGATCCGGGAGCGCTGGTCGTTCAACAACCGCTGCCATCGCAAGATCGTGCTCGTCGACGGCACCGTCGGGTTCACCGGCGGCATGAACATCGGGGACGAGTACCTGGGGGCCAACCCCGACATCGGTCATTGGCGGGATACCCATCTGCGAATCGAGGGCCCCGCCGTCTGGCAACTGCAACAGGTGTTCGCCGAGGACTGGTACTACGCGACGGGCGAGGAGCTCACCGATGAGGCCCGGTTCCCGCCGCCGCCCCGTTCGGGCCAGGGGATCACTCAGGTCGTCTGCGGTGGGCCGGATGGCGTCCGTGAGCCGTTTCACATGCTGACCTTTGCCGCGCTGAACGAGGCTCGCGAATCGATCACGATCGCCACCTCGTACTTCGCGCCGACCATCCCGCTGGTCATGTCGCTGGAGACCGCCGCGGCGCGGGGGGTCAAGGTGCGGATCATGGTGGCGGGGAAGTCGGTGTATCCCTGGACGGTGTGGGTCGGTCGGTCGTTCTACGACACGCTGTTGCGGGCCGGGGTGGAGATCTACGAGTACAACAAGGGGATTATGCACGCGAAGACGCTGACCATCGACGGCGTCTGGTCGCTCGTCGGCACCGCGAACTTCGACTACCGCAGCATGCTGCTGAACTTCGAGGTGGCGCTGGCGCTGTACGGTGAGGGATACGCCCGGGAATTGGAGGAGCAGTTTCAGGCCGATCTGGAACACTGCCGACCGATCCGCCTAGCCGAATGGGACGAGCGGTCATTGATGAGGGTGTTTGTCGAGAACGTCAGTCGACTGTTTGCCCCGGTGGTGTAGCCGTGGGAGCCCCGCCTTGAGTCGGCTCCTCGACCGCGACCGCAACGCGGCATCGCCGCAACCGAAGGGAAAGCAGTCAGCCATCAGCCGTCAGCCATCAGCCGTCAGCCAGAAAACCACCTCTGGCGATCCGGCCTCTGCACCCCGAAGGGGTGATCCATCACAGCCCAGGGTCGCGACCGCAGGAAGCGCACCCTGGGTCAACACGCCGTGCGGAGACGAACCCTGAAGGGGTTCCACACGTCGCGAGCGGATGTGCAACCCCTTCAGGGTTGGATTGGCGGCGGCCTGTTTCCCAGGGTGCGCTCCTGCGTCGCGACCCTGGGCTGTGATGGATAACCCTTTCGGGGTATAGGTCTTCAGGCCACCGAGAATTAACGGAGCGTGTAAATTCTCTCAAGACACGCAAACTTGGATGGTTTGCAGTGCAGTGTGCGACTGGCCCCTCCGATGGACTCCGGGTGAATCCGCCTCCGCACTTCGGCCACGGCAAGGCACTGTTTCACTCGGGGTGTCCCCCTACTGGCTGACAGCTTGCCCAGTGTGAAACACTGTGGCACTCTGCAACCGTGTGTGCATCACAAAAGTAGGCAGCGGTCGGAAATTCACCACGGAGGCACGGAGAACTCCACATGTGCGAAAACGGACGTGAGCCTGTCTGATCGCTCGATTGGACAGGATGAACAGGATCCACAGGATGGTTTCCGCCGCTGACACAGCATATGGGAATCCTGTTGATCCTGTTGATCCTGTCAATTCTTCTTCGTCCTTTGGCAAAGTGGTGCCAGTCATCCGAGAGTGGCTCTGCTCCGTGCCTCCGTGTCTCCGTGGTGAATCTCTGCCTACTTTTCTGACGCACACTCGAACCCGGCCCGTCGGCTGATCCCAATTGACCCCCATTGCAGGCCGCCGTACACTGGATTTGCAGGGATTTTTTGCCCCCGTGACGGGCCTCCCGAAACTGTTCGAAAAGGGATCCGAGATGACTCAACTTGTACGACGACAGATGTTCATTCTGGGGGCTCTCCTGGGGTGCGGTCTGTTCGTCTCGCCGCTTCAGGCCCAAACCAAATTCACACCAACGCTGCGGGCCGAAAGCGCCTCCGCTCCGGATGCGTTCCCGATCCGCTTCTCGTACTACCCGGCCAGCGCCGACAAGAATCCCGACGGTTTGTCCGAGACCGGAGTGGTGATTCTGCTGCACGGGGACAAGGGGAGCCGCATCAACTGGGACAAGGGGTCCGCCCCCGCCAGCCAGCCGACCTTTCCCGCCGTGCTGCAAGAGCAAGGCTATGCTGTGGTGACCGTCGATCTGCGGAAGCACGGCCAGAGCGTGATTGAGGGCCGCGAAGACCCGCTGCAAACGGACGATTACGCCAAGATGGCTGCGGGCGATTTGAAGGCCGTCAAGGACTTCCTTCAGAAAGAGCATCAGGAAAAAAAACTCAACATGGGGAAAATGGCGATCATCGGAGCCGGGTTCAGTGCTCCGGTGGCCGTCGCATTCGCCGAGTACGACTGGTTACAGAAGCCCCACGACGACTCCCCGGTTCCCGCGATGCGGACCCCGCGCGGCCAGGATGTCAAGGCGATCATTCTGCTCTCCCCGGACCCGGCTGCGGGGCGTTTGCAGACGAATCGGTCGCTCGTGTTCCTGAACAGACAAAACCTGGCGTTCCAGTTTATCGTGGGTAAGCAAGACGGAGCCGACAAGGGGGCTGCGAAGAATTGCTTCAAGGCGTGTGGCGGCGGGACCAAGAAGGCGGAAGAGCGAGTCTATCTGGTGGAGCCGGACATGAAGGACCGCGGGACTGATCTGCTCGGGAAATCAACACAGCTGGTCGAGGTGCCGATGCTGAAGTTCCTGGACACGCACCTCAAGAAGCTCACGATTCCGTGGGTCGACCGCCGCAGCCGGCTGGAGCGGCCGTAATGGGGCACGACGCTCGGCGTCGTGGGATAGGCTTCCAGCCTGTCGTCTTTCGAGAACCATGACAGGGCTGGAAGCCGATCGTCGCCGGATTCTCCGAATCCGGTGTCGAGGCGCCCGCCGTGAGATATCGCCCCGTTTGGCAGGAGTCGCACCACCGGACTCGGAGAGTCCGGCGACTTTGTCGGCAGCAACGAGAAGTGTCGATACATCGGTGCGGAATTCCAGAGAAGTCCACTGAATGGTGGGCCAGAGCCTAAAGCAGCTTGTCCCTCCCGACGTTCTCTTAAGAACCATGTCAGGCTGGAAGCCTATCCCACGATGAGTGAACCCACACCCGCCCCCGAAGTCGCCCAACTCCGCGCCGACATCGAGCGGCACAACCGGCTCTATTACGTCGAGGCGAAACCCGAAATCTCCGACGGCGATTTCGACCGGCTCCTCAAACATCTGCAACAACTCGAGCAGGCACACCCCGAACTCGACTCCCCCGACAGCCCGACGCACAAGGTCGGCGGCGCTCCCATTACGGGGTTCCACACCGTCGAACACCGGCTGCCGATGTTGTCGATCGACAACATCTATACCGAACCGGAGCTACGAGAATTCGATGAGCGGGTCCGCAAGCTCTTGGCCGTTGAGGCCGTCGAGTACACCGTCGAGTACAAGATCGATGGCGTCGCCATGGCCCTCATCTATGAGCATGGCCATCTCGCCCTCGCCATCACGCGCGGGGATGGGCGACAAGGCGACGACATCACGCACAACGCCCGCACCTTGGGCGGCATCCCGCTACGGCTCTCGGTCGACCACCCGCCGCCGATCCTCGAAGTCCGCGGCGAGGGATACATCTCCAACACCGACTTCGCCCATCTCGTCGCGGACCAACGCGCACGCGGCGAAGAGACGTTCGCCAATCCCCGTAACACCACAGCCGGGGCACTCAAGCTGCTCGACCCGAAGCTGTGCGGGGCCAGGCGGGTGCGGTTCCTGGCGCACGGTCGGGGGTATATCGAGGGGGAACCGTTCGCGACGCACATCGAGTACCTCGCCTGGTTACGCACGGCGGGGGTGCCGACTACGCCGAACGTCGAGGCCCGCACCGGCATCGACGCCACGCTCGAGCTCTGCCACCAGATGATGGAGAACCTCCACAGCCTCGATGTCGAGGTCGACGGTCTCGTGGTGAAGGTCAACCAGTTCGCCCAGCGCGAGCAACTGGGGAGTACCTCGAAGGTGCCGCGCTGGGTGGCGGCGTATAAGTGGGAGAAGTACGAGGCGAGTACGCAGGTACTCTCGATCGATGTGCAGGTCGGCAAGACCGGCACCTTGACCCCCGTGGCCAACCTGGCCCCGGTCGAGATCGCCGGGACCACGGTCTCGCGGTCGAGCGTGCATAACCGCGAGGAACTGGACCGGCTGGGCCTCAAGATCGGCGACTGGGTGATCGTCGAGAAGGCGGGCAAGATCATCCCGCATATCGTGCGCGTCGAAGAGGACCGCCGCACTGGCGACGAGCAAGACTTCGTCTTCCCAACCGCCTGCCCGGTGTGCCACGCCGAGGTCGCGAAGGACGAGGGCGGCGTTTACATCCGCTGCCAGAACCCCGCCTGCCCGGCCCAACTCAAAGAGGGGCTGCGGTTCTTCGCGTCGCGACAGGCGATGGACATCGAGGGCCTGGGGACCAAGCTCGTGGAGCAACTGGTCGACGCGGGACTCGTCACCGGGTTTGCGGATCTGTATCGGCTCGGGAACAGACGCGATGAGTTGATTGCATTAGAGCGACAGGGGGAGAAGTCGATCGACAATCTGCTGGCCGGGATCGAGACCTCGAAGACCCGCCCGCTGTTCCGGTTGCTCACCGCCCTCAATATCCGGCATGTCGGCGTCTCCACCGCACGGGCCCTGGCCGACCATTTCGGGAGCCTGGAAGCCATCCGGTCCAAGACGGAACAGGAATTCGCCCAAGTCCCCGACATCGGCCCGATCGTGGCGACGGCGATCGCCACATTCTTTGGCTCGGAGTTCGGCCAGCGGATCGTCGATGGGCTGGTCGAGAGCGGCGTCGCTCCCCCGCCCGTGGAAGTCAAAGCCGTGGCGAGCGTGGCAGCCGGAGCGGGCAAGTTGGCGGGGAAGACCATCGTCGCGACCGGAGCCTTGAAGAGCTTCACCCGCGACAGCATTAAAGACTACATCCACGCCCAAGGCGGCAAAGCCGCGAGTAGTGTCTCCAAGAAAACCGACTTCGTCCTCGCCGGAGAGGACGCGGGCAGCAAGCTGGCCAAAGCCCAGGAACTCGGGATACGCGTCCTGACCGAGGACGAGTTCCTGGCCCAGTACGGACCAGAATCGTAGCCACGTCTCGCCAGAGCGTGGGCGGAGAGGCGAAGACTTCGAAAGGCTATCATTCACTCATCATCGAAGAGATTGATCAGTGCCTTTACGAGTTCTCGGCGATTCTCGGGTGCAGGTTCTGGTATCGGCTCTGACGGAATGCACTCTCCACTCGGGCGAGACAGCATTCCCAAGTCCGCCGCGAGTCCCCCCACGGAAATCGATCGACAAGCGTCTTCGGCATCGGCAGCCCGCAGCAGCCAAGCCAATGCTGGTCCGGTGTTGTGTGGTGTGTTGGTCATGACCCTCTCCCTTCTTCGAGCCACTGCTTCGCTGTCTGTCTTGACAGTTCAAAGTAATCCATGATTCGGTGCTTGTGTCCATCCCAAGCGTCCGCCTCCTCCCCCTGTCACCCCAAGCGTCAGTGAGGGCCGAGCATAGCGAGGTGGGACGACCCGTCACTATAAGCGATAGGGTCGATTTCTCGCAGCACGCCAACGAGCGACCGCCCTCGCTCCCTCGCTGACGCGTCGGGTGACTGGATGCTTGGCGTCCGTTTGAGCGGCACGGCACTCCTCCAGAGTCGTCTTTCGCTCCGCGAAAGA
>JAYWFM010000133.1:0-5295 GCA_043778825.1 Planctomycetota bacterium
AACCCGGCTGGCAGACCATCTGGCGCGGCGATGAAACGCTCCTCTTGATGGCCCGCGGTGCGGATGCGATGATGCAGAAATGTGGGTAAGACTGAGGCCGAGGGGCCCGTCCCACGGAAGACTCACTTCCCCTCGAAGCATCCGAGATCGATCCGCCCCGTCTGCGGGCGTTTGGCCGCCGGACGGGTGAGCCAGGGCGGTTCGAACTCGACCGGGAGCGAACGCGGCGGGGCCTCGATGCCGACATCTCGCAAGAGCGACTTCGCTCCCGGCTGATAGTCCCCCTTTGCGGGATCAGCGAAACCGGGGTTCTCCGCTTCGATCATCCCCGTGGCGGAGATCGTCCCCTTCAGTTCGCCGTGACTCTTCCGCCAACCGGGCTTGATGATATTCCCGCGCAGGCGGACTTGCCCGTCTTCATCGAGGATCGCAAACGTCGACCCCGCACCGTTGGTATAGATCACGTTGTTCCACACCTCAGCCGACTGCATGTTCGTCGTGAGCTTCAGGAGTACCGTCTTCTCGGTCCGCGTCGAGATCACCGTGTTGTGGTAGAACTGAAGCTGACGGCGGTTGGCGTTGTCATCCCCGCTGTCGCCGCCGAAATGCACGATCTGGTTGTTGTCGATCCCTTCGTGCTCGATCAGCAGGTTGCCGTACACTTGGGCCAGGTGATACCGCTTGTCGTTGCGGATCTCCATTCCCTCTTGCGAGTCGACCAGGTCCAGTTGGCGGTTGCCCTTCTCGATGCGGTTGTAGCGGATGATGAGACCCGCCGAGCGGTCCTTGAGGTTGTTCCCCCGGCACCCCACCCGCAGCGGACCGAGGCGGTTGAACTGAAAGACCATCCCCTTGGCTTCGCTGTAGACGTTGTGTTCGTACACGCTCTCCTCGATGCCGTTGTCGAAGATGTCACAGCCTTCGACGAGGATCTCCTCAGCCGCCGGTGCGATGAACAACCCGTTGCCACAATCGTGCAGTCGGCAGTTGCGGATCGTGATGTGATTGCCGCTTTCGAGATAAATCGCCGAGGCATTCTGGGCGTACTCCTCCAGCCCCTGCTTGCCGAGGAAGAAGGTCTCGGGCTTGGCCCCGTGGATGTGCAGGTTCTCCAGGACGATATAGGCGGGAGGCAGGTCGCCGGAGTCACTGGAACCGCCGATCTTGATGACGCCCCGCGCCTCGGCCCAGAAGTCCAGGCCGGTCGGGGTCGACGCGCGGGCCGCATCCAGGACCGGAGCCTCGCCCTTCTCGTTGCGGATGCCGCGCACGATGATCGGCTTCTCGGCGGTCCCCTGCCGGGACATGACCCACTTGGAGCGGTATGGCTCGGGTCGCCAGTGGATCTCGACCACATCGCCGGGGTTGAGGGTGTTCCACGGCACATGCCCCGGATGGCTCAGCGCCTTCCCCGGCCCCACGCTGTAGGTCTCCGCCGACGCAAGGCCAGCCAGACCGAGCAGGAACAGAGAGGCGAGGAGACAGTCACGGATGGAGTTCATGGGCGCACCAGCCGGGGTCAGGCACTTCGGAATTCGGAATGGGCCGAGCCACAGGGATGACAATAGCACGCCGGAAATCGGCCAATTCCGAATTCCGAAGTGCCTGACCCCTGACGGATCCCTCGTCGATAACCTACTCCACGCCCGGCTCCAAGGCGGGCTTTGTCTTCCCCGAGTCGACCGCAAAACTCACCGATTGGAACCCGGCTGCGATACAGGTATCCCAAACGTCAACCAGCTGGTCCATCTGCACCGATGGGGCAATATCGAGGACCACGGGGTTCTCGGGACCGACCTCGGCCAGTGCCCGCAGGTTGGCCTTCAGTTGGTCGAGGTTCTGGTAAACCGTGCCGTTCATATCGACTTGCAGGGTGTCTGTCTCCGCAGCCACGCTCAGCTTGAGCCACACATCATCCGTGATGACTGACTGCTGCTCATCCGGGACGACTTGCGACACGACCGCACCGCTCGCGGGGAGGTCAGCAGGCAACAGCTTCTCGGGTACGGAACCGCTGGCGGTGACGACAAAGAAGATCAACAGATTGAACACTACGTCCACCATCGGCAACATGGGATCGCCGTAGTCACGCGGGATGTTTCCGGGGGCTTTCATGCCCAGAGTGTCTGCGGACGGGGCCAAGGGCTGCAAGATCGGTTTCTGGGAGGCTGCCAGATGGTCTAGCCGCAGAAGTTGCGATTGATTTAGACTCCCAGCGCCCGCGCGGGACGCGCGGTATGGAGGATGTGCGGAATGGATTCCGAAACTGGGGCTTGGCCTCGCTGGCGCGGTGACACAGACGGGAGTCGTCCGTCTCTGTCCCAAGGCCCGCTCGTACGCACCTGGCTGACCGCTGGCGGACTGCTACTTTTCAGTGCGGCCAGTGTCGCGGTTCTCGATCAGGCGGTCTCCGGCTACTTGAATACACACCGACTGTCGGACGAACTCGCCGACCTGTTCCAAGCTGCAGAACACTTCGGAACGCCGTATGGGGCGGCGCTGATTCTGGTCACGGTTTGGCTCACTCATCCTCATCTGCGATCGCGAGTCTCCCGCACATTGGTCGCCGCCATCACGGCGGGACTGCTGGCGGATCTCATCAAGTTATGCGTCAGCCGGACACGTCCCAAGGCGTTCGACTTCGAACTGTCGATCCAGTCGAGCTTCACGGGACTGTTCCAGTGGGGAGCCGGTGGGTCGGTACAGCAGGGGTTCCCGTCGGCCCATACCGCGTTTGCGATGGCGCTGGCGGTGATGCTGGGCGAGCTGTTTCCCCAAGCCCGCCGCTGGTTCTTGGGCCTGGGGGTCTTGGTCGCGCTGCATCGAGTGACCACGCTGGCCCACTTCCCCAGTGACGTGCTGGCCGGGGCGGCAGTCGGGCTGGTGACAGCTCGGTACTTCCTCGGGACGACTCCCTTGGGGCTGGTCTATGACCGGATGGAGCGCCGTTACTTTCCCGACGAAGCGCCGGGACAGGTCGGTGGTCTGGCAGCCAGTTCTCCGGCAATGGCCCATGCGGAACCGGCTCGGTCTCTCTGAATTTCCTCCTGTTTGACAGGCTCGTTCCATGTCCTCGACTCTCACTCGCGATCGCCTGCTCGTGCTGGCTGCGGCTCTTGTCATGTTCTTCTCCGGCCTGGGAACGACCCGCCTGTGGGATGAGGACGAAGGCTTCTTCGCAGCCACCGCAGCCGAGATGCACCACCGCCACGAGTGGATCGTCCCGTGGTACAACGGCGAGGTGTTCGCCCACAAACCCCCGCTGATGTACTGGGTGATGCGGTTGGGCTTCTTCGTCTTCGGGGAGAACGAGTGGGGGGCCCGCATTGGCTCGGCGATTTTTGGGACAGCTGCGGCGCTGCTGACTCACTGGGTGGGGACGCGATTACTCGGACAGCGGATCGGATTGCTGGCCGGGTTGGCGATGGCGAGTTGCATCATGTTTGGCGTGGTGTCGCGGGCGTCGACGGCGGATGCGTATCTGGTGTTCTTCATGACGCTGGTGATTGCGGCGTATGTGCGGTGGACTCCGGCGTTTCGCGTGGAACAGCCTTCGACGGAGACGACTGATCCATTGAGCCTCGCTCGCTGGCTCCCGGCGACCTGGGCCGGGTTTGTCGCGATGTATGCGGCGATGGGGTTGGCCGTGCTGGTCAAAGGGCCGATCGGGATTCTGCTCCCCGGCACTGCGATCGGGCTGTTCGTCTTGTGGCAGTTGTCGTGTGCCGAGACGACCTGGAGCGGCTGGCTGACCCGCTTCGTCGTCAACATCCCGCGAGTCTTCTGGGCTCTGCGCCCCCTGACCGCTATCGCCACGGTCGTCGTCGTCTCGGGCTGGTGGTTTGCGGCTGTCGAGGCTCGCACCGGGGGCGGCTTCCTGGGCGAGTTCCTGGGCTTCCACAACATCCAGCGTTTCCTGACCCCGATGGAAAGTCACAGCGGGCCGATCATCTATTACATCCCAGTGATCTGGATCGGGTTCTTCCCGTGGTCGCTGTTCATCGTTCCGTCGGCGATCACTCTGCGGTCGCGACTGAAACAATCGGCGGAGAATCTGACGCCCGCTCGCGAGCAGGCGGCCTGGCGGCTGGTCCTGTGCTGGTTCAGTGTGATCTTCGTGTTCTTCTCCATCGCTCAGACGAAGCTGCCGAACTACACGCTGCCGTGCTATCCGCCGTTGGCGTTGCTGGTGGCCGGGTTCGTGAGTCGCTGGCTGAGCGAGCCGACGGTGAACCTGCAATTCTGGAGCCGGTGGGCCTTCGGCTCGCTGGCCGCCGTGGGTGTCGGCTTTCTGGTGCTGGTCCCTCTCGCGGCTTGGATGCAGATGGACGGGGCACCGCTCCTGGTGAAGGCCGAGTTGCATCCAGTCATCGCCAGGGAACTGTGGCCGTTGGCACTCGTCGGTCTGCCCGCCCTCATCGGCGGCGTCCTCTGCTGGCACTTCGCCGAACGCAGCCAGCCGGTCCTCATGCTGCGGACCTTTGGCGTCACCGCGGTCGTGTTCTGCCTGGGGATCCTCGGAGGAGCTGCGGCGTATCTGGACCAGTATCAGTCGAGCGAGTCGCTGGCCAACGCCTGCCACAGCCGGACGACATCCGGCAGCGTGCGGGTGGCCTCGTACCACCTGAATTCCCCGAGCCTCATCTTCTACGCGAAGCAGCCGGTCGTGCGGGTCACGAAGCCGGAGGAGATTGAGCGACACCTCGCCCAGCCGGGAAGTTACCTGTTCACCTCCGACGAGGACTGGGGGAAGCTCTCCCCCGAGGTGCAGGCGGGCCTCGTCAAGGTCTACGAACGCCCCGCATTCCCCAAGCCGGGGACGGTGCTGGTCCTGCAACGCAAGGCAGTCGAGACCGTCGCTCGGCGGCCCGAGACCGCTCCCCGGTAAGGTGAGCGGGCGAACTCGCCGTCGCTGCGTTCGCCAAGAACGAGGACGAACGGGGAGGCCACGCTCGAATGTCAACGCCACTGGGTACGTCTCAAACGGCCTCCACGTCGATCACTCAGGGTCCGCCTTCGCGGTGTCTCTGGCCAGGGCGTTCGCACTCCATTCTCCGCACTGCAAACGCCGGAAGGAGTGTGGTCGCCATTCTACGCAGGGGCTCGGTCCTCACCCCCAGGGCATCCAAGGTGTGGAACACAGGGAAATCACACGCCTCCCCAGAACGAGAGGCCACCGCTGGCCACTCTTTGTCCCGCTAGGAGTTTGTCCAAGATTGATCTGTCCACCGAGGCGATAATCCAGGATTCTTGGGCCTGCTGGCTGAGAGCGGCCAGGATTGTGGCGTTTCGAGG
>JAYWFM010000134.1:0-12457 GCA_043778825.1 Planctomycetota bacterium
AGGTGCTGTCTCACAACACACAGCATCGCCGAGAGCCAAGGTTTTCCAAATCCCAATCGGACGAACTCAACCTGTCAGAGTTCGCCTAAAGTGCAGATTGAAATGCGAACAAAAATCGGTCGTAACGCCCCACTCCGAGGAAAAACGGTTCAACCGACTTTTGAGGGGGATGAACTCCCACCACAGGCGGTTACTCTTCCTCGTCGGAGACCTGGGCGGTATTCCCGCGCATCTCTTTGAGAAACCGCGAGGGGATCGAGAGGCGGCGTTTGCCCCACTTGATGCGGCTGGCAGCGCGGGTCAGGGTCAGGTAGTCCTGGGCGCGGGTCACGCCGACGTAGCACAGGCGGCGCTCTTCGGCGATGTTGTCTTCCGTGCCATCGACCGAGCGCTTGTGCGGCAGGATGCCCTCTTCCATGCCGACCATATACACGCGGGGGAACTCCAGCCCCTTGGCACTGTGCAGCGTCATCAGCTTCACGGCGTCTTCGAGAGACTGTTTGGTTTTGTCCGGCTGCTCCTCGCGACCTTCGAGGGCCACGGTCGCGAGATACCCCGACAACTCCGGTTTCGGCGTCTTCTCGACATACTGCGTGATCGAGTTAATGAACTCGTCGAGCGTGGCTTGCCGGGCGAGTTGCTGGTGCGGCTCTTTATATTGCCTCTCTATTTCGGCGTGATAATCCATCGCCTCGATGAGTTCGCGGGTCAGTTCGGCCATCTGCCGCGGGTGTTCCTCGAAGCGGCGGCGGAAGCGGTCGAGCTTCTCCTGGAAGGTCTGCATCGCTCCGGCGGCCTTGGCGGTGATCTCGCCGTCCTGGACACAGGCGGGGATCAGGTCGAAGAACGGCAGTCCCGACTTCACCGCGCGGGTCAACACCTTTTCGACGCTGGCATCGCCGATGCCGCGCGGTGGGGTGTTAATGATGCGCAATAATGCCGACTCGTCTTTGGAGCTGGAGAGGACTCGCAGGTACGCCAGGACATCTTTAATCTCCTTGCGGTCGTAAAACGACTGGCTGCCCATTAACAAGTAGGGAATCGCCGCCCGCCGCAGCTCCTGCTCGAAGATGCGCGGCTGTTCGTTGGTGCGGAACAGGATGCACAGGTCGCGGGCGGGCACCCCCTTCTGCTGGATCAGAAAGCGAATCTCCCGCACCAGCATTTCGGCCTCCTGCTGCTCGTCTTCGTACTCGATGAAGCGGACCTCGTTGGCCGATGTCTTGGTCGCGAGCAGTTGCTTCTTGTGCCGGACCCGGTTGTGGCGGACGAGTGAGTTGGCGACGTTGAGGATCTGGTCCGTGCAGCGGTAGTTCTCTTCCAACCGAACCGTCTTGGCACCCGGAAAGTAGTTCGCGAAGCCGAGGATGTGCCGCACCTCGGCCCCGCGCCAGCCGTAGATCGACTGGTCATCGTCACCGACCACGCAGATGTTTTTGTGCTCCTGGACGAGGGCTTCAATCAGCTCGAACTGCGTGCCGTTGGTGTCCTGGTACTCGTCGACCTGCACATGGTCGAACCGCTCCTGATGCCGCTGGAGGATGTCGGGGTGGTTGTTGAACAGCTCGTTGGTCAGCAACAGCAGGTCATCGAAGTCGACGCCGCCGGTCGATTTCAAACGGGCTTGATACTTGCGGTAGGCGGCGACGGCGAGGAACTCCTTGTCGTCCTCCGCTGCGTCGCCCGCGCGGTCGGGTCGAATGCCGACGGACTTCCACTTGCTAATGATGTTGAGGAGTTCGCTGGGCTTGATGGACGACTCGGCGACGCGGATGTCGCGCAGGATCGAGCGGGCAATCGATTCCTGGTCGCCGCGATCGAGGATCGTAAACTTCTTCGGGTAACCGAGAACCTCAATATCGGTGCGGAGGACATCGACGCACAAGGAGTGAAACGTCGAGATCCACGGTCGTTGCTGTCGCGATCCCCCGCCGCCGAGCAGATGCCGGGTCCGCTCCAGCATCTCCTTGGCCGCTTTGTTGGTAAACGTCACCGACAAAATCCGCTCGGGCCGCACCCCACTGCGAATCAGCTCCGCCATGCGGTAGGTAATGACCCGCGTCTTCCCCGTCCCCGCCCCGGCCAAGACCAGCAGCGGCCCCGACAGCGTGGTGACTGCGTCACGCTGGGCGGGGTTCAGGATGGAGAGGCGGTCGGACATGGGGGGAAGAGGTTTATGGTTGATGGTTTATGGTTGATCGAAGGAGGGGAGTTGGTGGCTGGTTACTGGCTCAATGGTCCTCTGGTCGATCAACCATCAACCCTCCCCTTCCCCGAGGGGGCCGCATTCTGCCGGACGGGGGCCACGAAGGAAAGGCGCGCCGAGGAGTGGACCACAGCTGGGAGGTCATTGATCCTGGAAGAGATGGAACGTTTCCCGGCTGCCACTCCCCCATGATTTTGTTCCTCATGATTTTGTGATTCCTCCTCTTCTCGTCCCTTCCGACATCCCAGGAGATGGACAATATCAGGGGGAACAAAAGCATGGGGAGATCCGGCAGCATGGCTGGAACAATGCGACACAACCTCTTCTGGATGCTTGACTTCGAACGATTCCACCGGGGTGGTGCTGTTTCGCACTGTCAACCGACTTTCTCCCCAGTATCCGGAAATCGCCGAATCGGCCCCTTGGCAGAATGGCCTGTCTGGCGACCGGTGATAGAATGCTTGGAGGAGCCTGACGGTGGTCGCAAGCTGTCGTCGAGGTCGGCACCGTGGAGTGTGTGATCTGGTTGTGTTCTGATCGGCAGGGGACTCTGCCGGAAGACTGTCATCGATACGGCTTGCGGAGTAGGCCCGATCGATCCTTCAAAACAGCGTGGTCAGATGCCGCATCGGAAATCTCAGTCAACACCGTTGCCCTCCCGTCAATTTGTGACGCCTTCGGTCTTCGAAAGCCGTTTGACATCACGGTCCCGGCTGATTCGATCAGATGATCACGAGGCCAACGCCATTGGCCTGCTCGATCTGGAGACCGGAGATCACATTCTCGTCAGCCATCCCGATTGGCTGAAGTACAACGAACGACACCGCGAGGCTGCGGTCCCTGCTTAGTGGGGCCGAGAATCGTCGGGTCTGCCAGACCGGAATTGCATGACAGACCCGATTCGCATGACAGACGCGATTGCTCGCCCCGTTCTTCCTCTGTTCACCGACTTGTCCCGTAACGGGCTCTTGGCTTGGTGCGACGCGCATCGTATTCCGCCCTACCGGGCCGATCAGATTCGCCAGTGGATCTTCGGCAAGCGGGTCAACAGCTTCGCTGACATGCACGACATTCCCGCAGCTGTCCGCAAACAGCTCGCGGAGGAGTTCGATTTCTGGTCGGGCCGAATTGTCCGTCATCAGGTGTCGAGTGACCGCACCGAAAAACTCCTGCTGGAAATGCGAGAAGGCGACCTGGTCGAGTGCGTGTTGATGCGGGAAACCGATCGCGCGACCGTCTGTATCAGTACGCAGGTCGGCTGCGGCATGGGATGCGTGTTCTGTGCGAGCGGCCTGGATGGGGTGAAGCGGAACCTGTCGACCGGCGAGATTCTGGAGCAGGTGCTGCGGGTGGACCGGCTGCTCGATAAAGAGGATCGGATCACCAATGTCGTGGTGATGGGGATGGGGGAACCGCTGGCGAATCTGCGGTCGCTGTTGCCCGCGCTCGACACACTCAATGAGAAGGGCGGCATGGGGCTGGGTGCCCGGCGGATTACGATCTCGACGGTGGGCCTGCCGGAGAAGATGCGGGAACTCGCCCGGCATGGGACGCCGTACAACCTGGCCGTCTCGCTGCATGCCCCGGACGATGCTCTTCGCACCGAAATCGTGCCGACCAACAAACGCACCGGGATTGACGCGATCCTGGAAGCGGCTGAGGAATACTTTGTCGAGACCGGTCGCCGCGTGACATATGAGTACGTGTTACTCGCGGGTAAGAACGATGGTCCCGAGCAGGCCAAGCAGCTCGCCAAGCTGTTGCGGAATCATGTCGCGCACGTCAATCTGATCCCGATGAACCCGGTGGCTCCGATTGACTTGACCGCCCCCGCCGAGCCCCGCACCAAGATGTTCGCCGAGATGCTGGAACACGGCGGGGTCAACGTCACTGTCCGCAAACGCAAGGGGGCCGACATCGACGCCGCCTGCGGGCAGCTGCGGTTGACGGAGTTGACGCTGGCCACCGCTGGGCCGTAGCCACCCCCGTAACTGCGTTCGCCAGAACGCGGGCGAGTGGAACCCGCAGTCGACAACGGGCAAAGACTTCCGAAGTCTCGGAAGACTTCGGAAGTCTTTCGGCAACCACGAACGCCCAGACAAGTCGCCCACCTTCTGGCGAAGGTGGCTACTGCTGCGTTGACCTCCAGGAGAATGCTTCCATGAATCGCATGTCACGGTCGATCTGGCTGTTGGGAATGCTGATCGCGGTCGGATGCCAACCGGCCACGAACGCCCCCGGTCCGGAAACTCCCCCCCCGCAACCCACTGCGTCTCCGACCACGGAGGCCACGACTGCTCTCACGCCAATCCCCACTGTCGAGACGCCCCCCTTCGTCATAGAGGAGGGATTCCAACTCCTCCCCTTCCAGGACATGGCCGTCTTCCCGGCGGACGACACGACCGGCGGGACTTGGTCTTCGGTCGGGGATGATATCCTCTGCACCGGCAAGCCGAAGTGCTACTTGCACACGAAGACTCCGTACGGTGACGGCACGCTGCGATTCGATTACCGCTTCGAGCCGGACCCCAAGATCACTGACCCGACAAAGCTCGCCGCTCACAACACCGGTGTGCTGCTGTTTATTCAGGAACCGCACGCGATCTGGCCGAAGTCGATCGAGGTCCAGGGCAAGCACAGTGAGATGGGCCAGCTGCGCCCGAATGGCTCGAAGGCCGAGGTTGAGCAACTCAAGGTCGTGTATGAGGACCATTCCGAGGTGCGTGAGTCGGCCCGGAAACCAGTCGGTGAGTGGAACTCGATCGAGATCGTGACGAAGGCCGGAGCGATCACCGCCTCGATCAACGGCCAGGTTGTGGCCGTCGGCGAACCCGGAGAATTGAAGAGCGGGTTGATCGGTCTGCAAGCCGAAGGCCACCGCCTCCGCTACCGCCGTCTGCGCTTCGCCCCGGTCCAGTAGTGTCGCACGCGGAAACGCTCCGCTTCGAAGACTTCGCGTCGCGGCTAAACAGGCGGGTTCCATCTGTCGATCAACCATCAACCATCCCCTCCATGCAAATCGGTCTCCTTCGCATCGCTTCCCCTCTCGCGCAGGCCGCGCTCAGCGGTTACAGCGATGGACCAATGCGGCTGTTGGCTCGCCGGTTTGGAGCGAGTTATGCGTTGGCGGAAGTCCTGATCGATCGCTTCGCGGTGGAGGCCCAGTCGGAGAGTTTTGTCCGTCGGCATCTGCGGATCGCCGACGCGGACCACCCCATCGGGGGCCAACTGATGGGCTCCGACCCGGCTCAGTTTCAGTTCGCCGCGAAGCGTCTTGTGCAGGCCGGGTTTGATGTCATCGACATCAACTTCGGTTGTCCGGTGAAGACGGCGATCGGCGGTTGCCGGGGTGGGTATCACCTCGGCCAACCGGAGGCGGCCCTCGAAATCGTGGCGCGCGTGCGCGAAGTCGTGCCGCCCGAAATCCCCGTCACCGTCAAGATGCGGCGCGGGATCGACGACACCGCCGAGAGCCGCGACCGCTGTCTGTCCATCCTCGCAGGGGTCTTCGATCTCGGCGCGGCAGCTGTGACTCTGCATGGCCGCACCGTGGAACAAAAGTACGTTGGCCCCAGCCGTTGGGCATTCTTGAAAGAGGCCAAGGCCAGCTTCCCAAACCGCACACTCCTCGGCAGTGGCGATCTATTCACCGCCGAGGACTGCGTCCGCATGCTGACCGAAACCGGAGTCGACGGCGTCTCGATCGCCCGTGGTGCCATCGGCAACCCGTGGATCTTCGCCAGTGTGGCCGCCCTGCTCAGCGGTCAGCCCCACCCTGCCCCGCCCCGACTGGTCGAGCAACACGAGTTGTTACGCGAGCACCTGCGTCTGGCCCGCGAAGTCTACGGCGACGCAGCCTGCGTCCCGCGTCTCCGCAAGCACCTCGTCAAGTACGCCAAGCTCCACCCCGACCACGCCGAGGTCCGCAACGCCTTGGCCACGGCGAGTAGTGTCGGTGACATCGAACAGCTGCTCAAGACTCATTACGCGGAGGATCGAGCAGGCGTCTGGCCGGAGAACGCCCCGGTGGTGTCGCTCTCCGTAGGGCACGCTTCCGACTTGCCCGTTCCCTGCGACGAATCCGGCATGTCCGACGGAAGTCCCGCCACGGGGCTGGCCGCCACGAATGTGCGACGCACGTTGTGATTGTTGCCGCCCCCCACGCTCAGCCTCCCCATGATTTTGTGGTTCATGATTTTGTGACTCATGAACGGCTCATCCATCGGCCCCGAGTGGGAAGGGGATCACAAAATCATGAACTACAAAATCATGGGGAAGAGATGCCCCGGAACCTGTGTCCTGGCTCCCTGGATTCCATGACTCGCCAGCCAGCAGGAGAGGTACAACCCCTTCAGGGTTGGAAGCTCTTGGGGGCGTTTCCCAGGGTGCGCTCCTGCGTCGCGACCCTGGGCTATCCCCTGCAACCCCTTTGGGGTACAGAGGCGGCGCAAAGTGCTTCTCGCACTCCGCCGCAACTCCCGCGCCGTCCCGTTGTTGCAATTTCCGCCGATTTCGATACCCTGTTCCCATGGTGAATTCGCGGTCCGAAGGCCGACGGAGAGGGATCTTCGTGTGGCTCGTGGAATTCAGCGGGTGGCGAGCGATCAAGGCTTGATGTAACAGCCTGCTCGTACAGTGGTTCGGGAACTCGGAGATGGTGACTTTGGACATTCTTTCGGCGATGAAAGACAGCCCCTCCTTTGGGCGTGAAGAGGTCAAGCGCGTGCTGGGAGCGGCCACGGGGCCGGGTGCCGCCGAGTTCCGCCGCGTGGTGGATGAGGTCCATCGCGAGGCCGGGAACAACCCGTCTCTCAAGGTCCGGGCCGGGATCGGCTACTTCTTCCTCGGCCAGCCCGACAAATCGGTGGAAGCTCTCGCCGGTTGCAAGGACGGCATGGGCCGCTACTACCGGGGGCAGGCTCTCTCGACACTCGGCAAGCACGAAGAGGCTGCCAAGGAATTCGACGAGGCCATCAAGCTCGGCGAAAACAAGGTCGAATGCACCCTCCGCAAGGCCGGGGAAGTCCGCAAGCAACTCAAGCTTGACGAAGCCGAGCAGATCATTCGCAGCACCGGTTCCGAGGGAGCCCGCCAGGCGGAATACTCCTATCAGATGGGCTGCGTGATGGCCGATCGCGGCGACACGTACGGGGCGATCGAGTACTTCGAACGTGCCGTCGACATGGACCCGCACCACCAGCGGGCGCTGTTCGCTCTCGCGCTCCAGGCCGCGCGGCAGGGGAACGATGAAGAGGCAATCCAGCTCTACGAGCGCTGCCTCTCCAAGCCTCCCTACTACCAGGGAGCCCTGCTGAATCTCGGCCTGCTGTATGAGGACAAGGAGAACTACCAGGCCGCCCAATACTGCTTCGAGCGCGTCCTGCGCTACGATCCGAACAACGAGTGGGCCCTGCTGTACCTCAAGGATATTGAGGCCACCAGCAGCATGTACTACGACGAAGAGACGCTCAAGCAGCAGCAGAAGCTGGAGCATCTCCTCAGCCGTCCGGTCACCGATTTCGAACTCTCCGTTCGCAGCCGGAACTGCCTGCAAGGGATGGATATTCGGTGCCTGGGCGACTTGACCCGCATCACCGAGCCGGACCTGCTGGCGGGCAAGAACTTTGGCGAAACGTCGCTGAAGGAAGTCCGCGAGTTGATGGCCCTGCACAATCTCAAGATTGGCATGAGCGTCAACGAAAAGGCCCGCGACGCCTCACCCGACTTCCGCGACCTCACCCCCGAAGAGCAGGCGGTTCTCCAGACGCCGATCGGCGACCTCAACCTGTCGGTCCGGTCTCGCAAGTGCATGACCCGCCTGAATATCACCACAGCCGGCGAGCTGTGCCAGCGGACGCCGGACGAGTTGATGGGCGCCAAGAACTTCGGCGTGACCTCGCTGAACGAAGTCCGCGCCAAGCTCTCGGAACTGGGCATGCGGTTGCGGAACGACTGATTCGTCGGTCACGAATCGACGAGACCTGAATCACGGGAGTGCCCGCCCAGCGGTCGCTCCCGTTTTTTATTGGCGGCGAGGTGTAGAACGGAATTCATTCCGTTCCCTTCGGCCCCCGAGAACGGAATCAATTCCGTTCTACGACTCGTTGTCGGAGTGGCGCAGGAACCAGAAGAATTAAAAGGTGAACCGTCCACCGTAACCTCTTGTTGCTCCGCAACCCAGACGCTCAAAGCAGCGTCCGGGCCACCCCGCCCTCACCCCTCGAACCGGTAGTCATAATCCGCGAACCGCTGCCTGTCGATCCCGGCGTCTTCCCAACTGTAGCCGTAGTCGCCGATGTGCCAGAGGCGAATCGTCGTGTCGGCGATGATCGGGATTCCGCATTGTCGGGCGCGGTGGCAGAAGGCGTAGTCCTCGGCCAGATACCAGTGCCCCTTTCGTGCGGCTTCCGGATCGGCGACCTCACCCGCCTGGCGTGGAGCCGACCGGATCAGCGGCTGGAAAAACGGCCACAGCGGACGCCCGCTGTGTTCGTTGCAGACCGGCAGCTCCAGCTGGCGAGCGATCGTCTCGTACACCTCGCGCCGGACATGCAGGAACCCCGTTCCGCCGTACAGTATCTCATGCAGCCCCCCGTGGACTCCGAACCGCAGCCGCTCCGTCCCCGGCGGATATGAATCGCCAGTTCCCGTTTCCCCTTCTTCGGGTAGATCCCGCACGTCAACGGCAACCCATGCCGCCGCAGCTTCTCCACATCATTCGGCTCGAACCCCACATCGGAGTCGATCCACAGCGTCTCATCAAACCCATCGTGCAGAGCGTCACTGCCCAACTCGTTGCGGGCCTGATCGATCGCCGAGTACCCCTCAATCCGCCGCACCGTATACCCGCGACACTCCAGTTCGATCAGAGCTGCCTGACACTTCGAAACAATCCGCCCCTGAAACGGGACGAGGACCGCACACCGGGCCGGGGAAGAGTCGATGCGCGCCGCGGGGGCCGGGACGCCGAGAGGGAGATCGTGGTCGGTCAGGGGCTTCATGGGTAGTCACTCACGGATCAGTAAAAAGTGTGCCACTGGCGCGGGCTTTGACTCGTCCGTGTGAAGACGTTCGACGACGGGAGGGACGGTTCATGGTCGGGTCACGCTCGAAGACACTGGCGGCCCAGAGCGACCGCCAGTGGCACCCGAATCAGTCCCTCTCAGGCTTGAGATTCTCGGTCGTCAGTGCCACCCCGCGGCCACCCCGCGGATTACGGACTTCGTCGACAGTGCCACCCCGCCGGGTTATCGGAAGTATTCGAAGTCCTTATCAGTGATCCGTCTATCGTGCTTCGCATGTAAGCCAAGAAAATACGTTGAAGCGACCACGTCAGGCTGTCCAGAACTGATGGCACTTACGAAATGTGAGCTGAGACTGCGACCGGTGTCGTTCAAGTAGGCGTCCACAATTTGAGGAACTGCAGCATCCCGATACTGCACCAGCGCCTCTTGTGAGGCAAATCCATCTCCACTGTCAGAGATCAGTGTGACTGTCATGTCGTGTAGTCTGATGTGCTTGATAAGAACTGGGATTGCAGGAAGATACTTCATCTGGCCCAAGACCTTCGCTGCATAAACACGTCGTTGGTTAACGGCAAACAACCGATGCTTGTCTGGTGTGATGACTCGTTGCATGGTCTGACCCTCTTCGTCGTCCAGCACGTTCATCCAGTATTTGCCGATCTCATCACTGTGCTGGATCATCGAATCCGTGAGATCGAACATCTCCTGGTCGGTTCGCTCACCCTCTCCCCGAAAGACGAGCTCTTTTACCCGCTTGACAGACTTCTCCCCTTCGGCAGATCTCGGAGGTGGTGATGGGACCGATTCTGGAGTCGAATCCGACGTAATGACCAACGCCAGGACCGCGATCAACGTCAGACATCCGACAATCATGCAAGCGGCTTTCATGGTGCGGTCCCCAATCCCTTATTACCCAAAGCGATGGCGGGGTGGCACAGACGCTGCTTTGAGCGTCTGGGTTGCAGAGCAACAAGAGGTTACGGGGGACACGTTCGCCTTTCAATCCCTCTTGTTCCTTCGTCACCCAGACATCCAAAGCGAAGTCTGGGCCACCCCGCGGCAACGGTCGGAAATTCACTCCGGAAGCACGGAGAACTCCAGACGTTCGAGATCGAATGACTGCCGCACGGATCGGAAGATCTGACAGGATGAACAGGATGAACAGGATGAACAGGATCAACAGGATGATTTCCGCCTCTGATATACAGGGTGTCGGCATCCTGTATATCCTGTTCATCCTGTCAAATCATCCTCGTCCTCCAGCCTAGTGGGGAAGGCCATCCGAGAGCTGCATCGCTCCGTGCTTCCGTGTCTCCGTGGTGAATCTTAGCCTGCCTATCTGATGCACACTGAGTTCAGGCTTCCGCCTGCTCCCGGAGTCTGTCTTTCACATCTCGTTCCCGATCGCTGCTTGGTAACGCCTCTCCTCGTCATCACCGTATCGCTGTACGTATCCCCGGTTTGTTCACATTCCCGCCGCTCTGTGTCACAATCCGCCGCATGGCGACCTACATCGAACGACTGAACGCGGCGATCCGTGCCAAGCAGACCTCGGCTTTGGTCGGGCTGGATCCGCGGATGGATCAATTGCCTGCTGACATTTTGGAACGGGCGCGACAAGCCTCCCCGGACCGGCGGTTGCAAATGGCGACGGCTTACGAGGAGTTCTGCGTTCGCGTGATCGATGTTGTCGCTCCGCTCGTCCCGGCGGTGAAGCCGCAGGTGGCGTTCTTTGAAGAATGCGGGCCGGACGGGATGGAGGCCCTCAACACGGTCATGCGGCACGCCCGCAAGCGGGGGCTGATCGTCATTGCCGATGCCAAGCGGGGCGACATCGGGTCGACCGCCGAAGGGTACGCCGCAGCCTGGCTGGCGGGCGACGATCCCGAGGCGGCGGCTTGGCCTTCGGATGCCCTGACGATCAACCCGTTCCTGGGGCGCGATACACTCGACCCGTTCGTGAAGGCGGCGAAGGCGAGAAACGCGGGGTTGTACATTCTGGTGAAGACCAGCAACCCCGGCTCGGGGCTGTTGCAGGACCGGCTCACCGATGGCAAGTCGGTCAGCGAGTGCCTGGCCGAGGTCGTCGAGCAACTGGCCCAGGACACGACGACAACTGCCGAACACGACGGCTGCATCGGAGCGGTCGTGGGGGCCACGCACCCCGAGCAGCTCGCCCAACTGAGGAAGCTGATGCCGCATGTGCCGCTGCTGATTCCCGGTTACGGAAGCCAGGGCGGAACATCCGCGGATGTGGCGAGTGCATTTCATCCCGATGGGACCGGGGCCTTGGTGAATAGCTCGCGCGGCATCCTCTTCGCGGCCAGTCGACCGGAATACCGTGACCGGTTTGCGGCCAAAGATTGGGAGTTGGCTGTGGAGCAGGCCACGCGGGACATGATCGCCGATCTCGCGGAGCAGACCCCCGCGGGGATGTTGCGCGTATCATGAGAGTCGCTGCGTTCTTCAGAACGCGGGTGCCCGCACTCTGGCGAGTGCAGCTACAAAGCTCCTACCCCAGCCTGTATTCCATCCGGTAGTTCACGAACTCGGCTCCCCGGCACGTGACGACTTGCGAGGCCAGTGTGCGGAAGCCTTGGGCCTCGAAGAACGGGCGGGCCGTGATGCTGGCTTCGGTGAAGAGACCCGGCAGATCTATTCGTTGGGCTTCGGCGACGACTGCGGCCAGCAGCAACGCTCCAATGCCGCGCCGCTGGTGATCGGCAGAGACGAAGAACCGATCGAGGTGTCCGCTGGGTTCGAGGTCGGTAAACCCGACCGGCTGATTCGCCTCCTCGGCCACGATGGCAAACCGTCCCTCGAACCGGGCCGTCCACTGTGCGACATCGATCTCGTTGGAGGCCCACGCCCGGATTTGCTCGGGTGAGTAATCCCGCGCGTTCACCCGCCGGATGGTGTCTCGGAACAGGGCGAGTAAGGCTGGGCCGTCCTCTTCGCGATAGGGCCGCACTGTGACCATTTTCGACTCCTCCGGGTGGGCGAGGCTCCTGCCGAGCCGCGAGCCAGGGTGGACGTTGTCTGGTACGAGCGGCTCGGCAGGAGCCTCGCCCCAGTGCTGTGAACACGATTGATGCGCAGGCACAGCCTGAATGTCGTCGATTTCTCCAAAATCGACCTCGTAGGCGATGTCGCTCCGCGACTCGCATTCCGCCTGCGGGAAGACCGACTCACGCGGGTTTTCCCGAGGCCCGGACAGTGTCTGGCG
>JAYWFM010000135.1:0-2140 GCA_043778825.1 Planctomycetota bacterium
CCACCCCGGGCCGGACCGATCATAGAACAATGATCCCCGCCGCCCCAGACCAATGTCCGCGCGGGCAGTCGGAAATATGAGTTGCGACAGTGCCATTCGTTCCTGACACCTATGTTTTCCTTCTTCCCCCTTTTCTCTTCCCCGTTCGGGTTCCTCGAAACCTGCCACCCTCCACACTTGCAGAGTCGATGGCGAGAGTGCCAGAATCGGCACCGTCTTTGATCTCTACTCACCCTTCGGGTCTCACCTCTCATGATGCACGACATGCTCCTCGTGGGCCGAATTCAGCCCCCTCAGCCGATGATCGTCCAGTACTTTCAAGCACTGGGGCCGTTTGGCATTCATGTGGTGGGGACAGCTCTTCTCGCGTTCCTTCTGACTGGCCTGATCCTCTGGCGCGGTAAAGGGAATTTCGCGGGGGCGGCATTGGTGCTGGTGGTCTTCTCGCCCCTCATGCTCGGGATGTTTGCGGGGATGCATTTGGCCACTCGCTCTTTGTTGGAGATCACCGGATTTCTGCTCTCCAACGCTGACGCTGTGTCGAAGCTGAATCCCGTGGATCACTACATGCTCGCGCTCGATGCACTGGCCCCTCCATCGATCGCCCTGTTCCTGTCGATACCGACCTACTTGCTGGCCATGATCGGAGCATTCGTCAAAGCGATGCGAGGACGCGGGGAAGCCACGGCCCAGTCGCATTGATGCGATCCTCGGAATGACTTCAGCCAGGAGTTGCTCACGGTTTCATCACTTCCCAGGTTGACCATGCAGATGACTTCCACCCGCCGCACCGCTCTCGCCGCCGCCACTGCCGCCTTGGGGGGCCTGGCGGCGAGTGTGCTTCACGCCGAATCGCCAGCGGTAATCCCTGTCCCGCCGCGCACGGTCTCGCCTCGTATTCGCTTTGGCGTCTCGACCTACTCCTTCTGGCAATTCAACGGCGATCCGCCGTCGATTGAAACGTGCATCGACCGCGCCGCCGAGATGGGGTTCGATGGGTGTGAGATTCTGCATGTGCAGATGGGCGAGGATGTGTCGAACGGGCGGCTGCAGCAGCTCAAACAGCGGGCGTTTCGGCAGGGGCTGGATCTGTGCGGGTTCTCGACGCATCAGTCGTTCGTGAAGCCCGACGCAGCCGAGCGGCAGCAGAACGTCGACCACACGATCCGCTGCATCGAGCTGGCCTATGCCCTCGGCATCCCCACGATCCGTGTCAACACCGGTCGCTGGGGCACGACCAAGAGCTTCGACGACCTGATGGCGAACAAGGGGATCGAGGACCGGCTCCCCGGCTATACCGACGAGGACGGTTTCGGCTGGGTCATCGGCAGCTTGGAGAAGTGCCTCAAACGGGCCGAGGAGTGCGGGGTGGTGCTGGGCCTGGAGAACCACTGGGGCCTGGGCCGGGATGCCGTCGGGGTGCTGCGCGTGATCGACGCGATCAAATCCCCGTGGCTGCAAGCGACGCTCGACACCGGGAACTTCCTGGAGTACCAGTACGAGCAATACGCCCAACTGGCCCCGCGCGCGGTACTGGTGCAAGCCAAGACCTACCCCGGCGGCGGGAAGTGGTACACGCTGGACATCGATTACAAACGCGTGGCCGAGATCCTCAAGGTGGCGAACTATAGCGGGTACATCTCGTTGGAAATGGAAGGGAAAGCCGATCCAGCCACGGCAGTGCCGCAGAGCCTGAAAGACCTGCGGGCAGCGTTTATCCCTCATGCGGCCCCGACTGTGCCGTAGCTGCCCCTCGCGAGAGGGCGGGCCCGCGAGCCAGTTCGCCCGCGTTCATGTTCTGGCGAAACGTGGCGACTGGGCCGTCCAGGCTTAATCTTGGGGTTCACCCTCCGCCGGGAGGGCGAGGCTCCTGCCGAGCCGCTGCTGCCAGTTCGCGCGTCCCCTGGCTTGCGGCTCGGAAGGAGCCTCGCCCCAGTGCTGTGAACACGATTGCGGCGCAGGGACAGCCTGAATGTCGTCGAGTTCTCCGAAATCGACCTCGTAGGCGATGTCGCTCCGCGACTCGCATTCCGCCCGAGGGCAGACCGACTCACGCGGGGTGTCCCGAGGTCCGGAGGGTGTCTGGCGGGAGGTGTCTCAGTCGCGGAGCGACGTGAGCTACTGGCCACGGGCACATCGG
>JAYWFM010000136.1:0-12437 GCA_043778825.1 Planctomycetota bacterium
CGCAGGCTTCTGCCGTCCCTGACGGGACTGGATCGCGAGCCGTGGAAGCTCTCCCACCGTTGAAACGGTGGGCTATTATCGGGTGTCCCTGACGGGACAAAATTCGGGGTTTCCGTGGAAACACCCACCTGGGAAGCCGTGGCACTCATCCCCCTCAACCCTCATCGGCCCTCTACTTCTGATGAGCCGCAGGCTTCACACCTTTCACGAAGCCGTTAAAGCCGAAGGCGGTGGGGACGTATTCCCCGACGATCTCCACATTGGCGGACTCCAAAATCTTGTCCTCCAATCCGACGCACCAATACGTCGCATTGACCAGCAGGCGGCGGAATCCCGGACTCTGCAGATCCTGCGACGCCCCCATCGTGGTGGTGAAGACCCGCGTCTCTTTGCCCGCTGTCCCGGTATAGGTATTGACCCACGCCACCGGCATCATCGGGGTATTCTTCGGTCCCTCGAGCGGAGGATCTTCCGGCTTCATCCCGGTCAAAACCTGCCCCAGCACCAGCGGCTTGCAGGTTTCCGGCTGAGGCAGTCGCACGGTGTAGACATCGGTCGGTCCCCAGACATCGCCGGACTTGATCCCCTTGAGGATCGGGTTCTGTTCCTGACCGGGTGCGACGAGTCCGCGCGTGCTTTCCTTGCCGTGGTGGCCGTGGTGATTGATCCAGGTTTCGCCCAATACTTGTCGTCCGAAGCCGCCATCCGAGGCTCCGGCTGTGCCCCACTTGTAGTCCTTGTACGCGGAGTCCTTGTTGAAGTTGAAGGCGTGCGTGGCCGTCCGCATGCCGATCACTGGCTTCCCGGATTCGACGTAGTCAACCACGTGCTTCATCTGGTCGTTGGGCAGGTCGCGAAACCGCGTGGCGATAATCATCAGGTCCGCAGTGGCCAGAGCCTCCAGCCCGGGGATGTTGTTGTTTCGATTCGGGTCGATCTCTCCCGTGTCGGGGTTGATCGGGAACAGGACCGTACACTGGAACCCATGCCGTTCCGCCAGGATCTTGCCGAGCTGGGGCAGGCACTCTTCCGACCGGTACTCCTCGTCACCGCTGACGAGGACGATCTGCTTGCCCTTGCCCGGTCCCTCTTTCCCTTCATACACGACCCACAGCGGGTCGGCGGCAAAGGTCGAGGCCGCACCTCCGACGAACGAGAGACACAATGACAAACAGGCCCACATGCGACGTGACATAACTGCCTCGATGGAGACACGGACAAGGGAGGGAGACACGGTTCGGCAACTCATCCAATTCGTTGCCGAGATTCCCCATCACGGTGAACGCTTTGCCCTCAAACGTCAAGCCTGCGGGCAAACGGGGCATCGAGAATCCCGTGGCGATGTTCCAGTGTAGACAGAGGTGAACCCGTCCGATAAGAATATCAGCATTGCAACACGGGGCGCGGCACACTGCGCGTCCCGTGTTCGTTTTTTTGTCTCGTGTGTGCGGGGAGTCCACCGGTCTCCGGACTGGTTGCTCTGCACCCCCAGGATTCTGACATGGAACGCCAACCGATCACCCGTGAAGGTTTCGACAAGATCCGCGACGAACTGCGGCATCTGGAAGAAGTCTTAATGCCCGCCATCGCCGAGCGGATCGGGGAGGCGCGCGCCGAGGGCGACCTGCGCGAGAACGCCGAGTACCACGGTCAGCGCGAAGAGCAAGGGCGGTTGGCCCTCCGCATCTCGCTGATGAAGACCAAGCTGGCCGGGTGTTACATCGTCGACAAGGCCGAGATGCCCAAGGGCGTCGTGACGTTCGGCTCGACGGTAACGGTCAAAGACCTCGGCATGGACGAGGAAGAGAAGTACGAATTCGTCGGACCCGGCGAGGAGAATTACGACGGACCGGTGATGAAGATCCTGACCACCAGCCCGATCGCCCAGGCCCTGATGGGCAAAAAGGTCGGCGACAAGGTGAAGGTGAAGCTGCCACGCGGGTCGATGGAACTGCAAGTCGTGGGGATCGCCGACCACGAGTAGAGGTTGGAGTCCAGCCTTTAGGCTGCTCCGGAGCAGGCGACACAGCTGAAGAAATATTCTTGCGAGTGGCCCCGCATCCCGGAGGGATGCCAGAAGTGTGGCTCGTGGGTTGGGCACTTGCGTCGGTCAACGCCGGGCGATCTCTGCCATCCCTCCGGGAAGGGTTGATTTGGGCGTCTGCCATCCGGTGGTGTCGCTGCGCTCGATCACCGGCTCAGGGCTGTGACCCCTGCCGGGGTCTGACGAGTCCGCAATCCAGGCCAGGGGCGGATCGGGGGATGCGCTATGGTCACTCTGAAGTTGTGTCGCCTGCCCCCCCCCGTCTTCGACAGCGGGGCACAGCGCCTCAATACCCGTAGCGCGGGTTCTGGGCATCGAAGTCGATGTCGGCCAGCGAGATATTGGTCTTGAGGTTCTGATACAGGTAGTCCTCGACGAGGACCGGCTTCTGGCCCCGGCGAATCGGAAACGCATACTGCTGCACCCGCACCGGCAGTTTGGTGGTGGTGTCGATGTAGAGCCGCGTCGTCTGGTATGAGTCCGTTCCGATCGGCTGAGTCAGAACCGTTTCGATCGTCTGGCAGGTCTGCTCGCCGATCTTCGCGTTGGGGAAATTGTTGACGGTGATTCCGGTGGCGTTCTGCTTGGCCTGAGTCAGCCACGTTCCCATGACGGACTCGACCAGAATCGGCAAGCTCATGTGGGTGATGGGATGGCGGTTGTCTTCCATCGCCGTCGAACCGGTCGGGTCGAGGGTGAGCGTGCCCACCAGGGCCGCCAGCCCGGTATCGTGAACCACGACATGGTTGTTGTTCTTGCCCGAGACGTAGATTGCCTCGCGACCCGCGTGAGGGTCGACGAATTTAATATAGACGCTGAACGGAGTGTGGCGGACCTTGACCTGCATCCGCGTGGCGAGGGTCTGGCGTCCGATCAATTCGATCTTCGTAAAGCTGGCCTCATAGTCCTTGAGGGCCCGTGCTGCATCGAGAGCGACGAGTGCGGTCCGGAGTGCCGGGATGAGGGCGTGGGTCTGCGGAGCCTGGTCGATCAAGGCCGCCATTTGAACGGCTTCGGCGCGGGCTGACCCGGGCAGCAGGCTCAGTGCCCCCGCTCCTGCGACAGCCAGGAATTCCCGGCGTCCCATGTTCCCTGTTCCAGACATCCACAATGCAGCCGACATCGCAACCTCCCGATCGTCCCCGAAATGAGGCGACCCCTATCATATGAAAGCTCTCGGCGCACGCGAGCCTCCTGTCTCTTGGATCGTCATCGGCGAATTGCAGCCGAGCCGTGATTGAGGCCCGAGAAATCGCGACAGACTTCGTAACCGGCAATCTCACGGGAGGTAGGCGATTCGTGGTCACTCAGGACCCCGCACCGGGTTTCAGCGGACGCTCCAGCCAATTCCGGATTTGACAGTCGGCAACCGGTCCTCCTAAGCTGCCCCCGCGTGAGGCGCAACGGATTCTCGGGAGAACTTGCCCACTATGGCCAAGCGGAAAGCCAGCCGGTCCCTGGACGGAACATCGATTCGCGTCAAGGACGGCGTCACCATGCCGGAATTTGCCGCGATCAGTATCGCGGGTTGGACGGGAACCATCGTCGAATCGGGATCCGGTGAGGCCCCGCAGCTCATCATCGAATGGGACGCCGCCTCCCTGACGAAGCTGCCCGCCGAGTACCAGGTCCACTGCGATACGCAGGGACTCTATGCCGGGATGGCGAGCCTGCCGTTTGCCCAAGTCGAAATCCTCGTATAGCAATCTGCGAGAAGTCTGTCTCGGTCTCCGAGGCCATGAAACCGGAATTATTTAAAATAGCCGGTTCCCTCATTCCGGGTCATGGACCGCGTTCGCGCCCGCCTCTTATGATCGCCCCGCTCGGACAGCGACCACTCCACTTTGAGAACGCACCCATCATGACGCAGGAACGCACGATCCACCAGAAGCTCTCCGAACTCGCCGGGAACCTGTGGTGGAGTTGGCAGCCCGAAATCACCTCGATCTTCCGCGAGATCGACTCCCAGCTGTGGACCGATGTCTCGCACAATCCGATTCTCTTGTTGCGAGAGTACCACTCCGAGAAGCTCGAAGCTCAGGCACGCGAGTCTGTGCTGCATGCTCGCATCCATGGTGCGTATCGCCGGTGGCAGGAGTATATGCACTCCGACCAGACATGGGGCGACACGCATGCTGCGGTCTTGGGACATCGCCCTGCGGCGTACTTCTCGGCGGAGTTCGGGATTCACGAATCGCTGCGGGTCTACTCGGGCGGGCTGGGAGTCCTGGCCGGGGACCATTTGAAGAGTGCCTCGGACCTGGGCATCCCGCTGGTGGCCATCGGCCTGTTCTATCAGGAGGGTTACTTCAGCCAGACCGTCAGTCCCGCGGGCTGGCAGGAGGAGACCTACCCGTATTCCGATCCCCAGGATCTGCCGATGCACGTCGCCCTCGACACCGAGGGCAAGCCGGTCGTCGTGAGCGTACAGACGCGGGGCGAGACGATCTACGCCCGCGTGTGGAAGGTCAATGTCGGCCGGATCTCACTGTACCTGATGGACACCAATGTTCCGCAGAACACGGAAGCCGGCCGACGTCTCACGTCCCGTCTGTACGGTGGCGATGAGAAGATCCGCATCCGCCAGGAACTGGTCCTCGGCGTCGGCGGGATGAAGGCCCTGATCGCGATGGGGATCTGGCCCCGCGTGATCCACATGAACGAGGGGCACTCCGCATTTGCTCCTCTGGAGATGATCCGCCGCCGCATGAAGGACGACGGCCTCAGCTTTGATGACGCGCTCCGCGAAACGGCCTCCATCGGGGTCTTCACGACTCACACTCCCGTGGCTGCCGGACACGATCGGTTCGACAACGGACTGATGGACGAGCATCTGGGGCCGCTGCGCGAGGAACTGGGGCTCGATCATCATGGGATGATGGCCTTGGGTCGGGTGAACCCCTCGGATCACAACGAGAAGTTCTGCATGACCGTCCTGGCCTTCAATGCCAGCCGCCGGGCCAACGGGGTGTCGAACCTGCATGGAGTGATCAGCCGCCGGATGTGGCGCTGCTTGTGGCCGTGGCGGAAGGAAGAGGAAGTGCCGATCGGGCACATCACCAACGGCGTCCACGTGAGTACTTGGCTGGCCCCGCAGATGCGTTTCCTGTACGACCGCGTGCTGCCGCTCGACTGGTACTTAAAGTCCGGTGAGCCGCAGGTGTGGCAGGGGATCGACGACATCACCAACGGGGAACTCTGGGAGACGCACGAGTCGCTCAAGAACCGGCTCATCGGATACGCGCGGTATCGCCTGACCAAGCAGGCCGAGCGGCACAAGGTCAGCGACAAGGAAATCGAACGGATTCAAACGCTGCTCGATCCACAGGCTCTGTTGATCGGGTTCGCGCGGCGGTTTGCCCCCTACAAGCGGGCCGACCTCATCATGCGGGATCTTGATCTGCTGGCCGAGCTCATCCACAACACCGACCGCCCCGTGCAGTTCATCTTCGCGGGCAAGGCGCACCCCGCGGACGACCCTGGGAAGCAGATCCTGCAACGAATTCACAAGATCGCCCATGACGAGCGGTTCCTGGGGCGGATCGTGTTCCTGGAGGACTACGACATCAACCTGGCCCGCCACCTGGTGCAGGGGGTCGATGTGTGGCTCAACAACCCGCGCCGGCCGCTCGAAGCCTCGGGCACCAGCGGCCAGAAGGTGGTCCTCAACGGCGGACTGAACCTGTCGATCTCCGACGGCTGGTGGGCCGAGGCGTATGATGGTCGCAACGGGTTCATGATCGAAAACGGTCTGATTCATTCCGACCAGGGGATCCAGGATACTCGCGACGGGGACGACCTACTCCGCGTGGTTCGGGATCAGGTCATTCCGCTCTATTACGAGCGCGATAAAGACGGACTGCCGCACGACTGGATCCAGCGCATGAAGCGGTCGATGAAAACCCTCGGCTGGCGGTTTAACGCCGACCGCATGGTGATGGACTACGTCTCCAAGGCGTACATCCCAGCCTCCGGCAGCACGTCGAGTGCCCTGCCGTATGTGCCGTAAGGCGATCGGTCTGAACCGTGGGATAGGCTTCCAGCCTGTCATCGTCCGCCAAAAGACAGGCTGGAAGCCTATCCCACGGGGCAGACAAGTCTGACCGCTCGTATAAGCGATCAGCGAGCGGGCTGCTCGACCGGGATCACGCGATCGATCTCGGTCGACTCCAGAGCCTGCTCCTGCCCGCCGGGCCAGCGGATGGTGGCCGACTCGATCTTCTCGTTCATCCCCAGACCGAACGTCACGACCTTCTCGCACTGCGATTGATAGCTGCGGGTCGGGGAAACGATGCGCGACTGCTTCTTGCCTCCGGCGGTGATCGTGACCTCCGCTCCAATGGCGTCTCGGTTGCAGTGGGAACCCTGCAAGGCGAATCGCACCCAGTGGGATCCTTTCGGCGACTCGTTGCGGAGCAGTCGCGGACCCCGCCCGCAAGCGGTCTCCAAAATGTCGAGATCCCCATCGTTGTCGATGTCCGCATAGGCCGCCCCGCGCCCGACCATCGGCTGGAACAGGTCTGGCCCGCACTCCTTCTCGGTCAGCGGCACGAACTCCGTCTTCTGGCTCGGCCCGGCGTTCCAGAACAGTTGGGCGGGCTGCTCGTAGGTTTGGCTCTCCTGCACTTTCGCGATGTCTTGTTCGAGGTGGCCGTTGGCCTGAAACACATCCAGGCGGCCATCCCGGTCGGCATCCAGAAACATCACGCCGAACTTCAGCGTCAGTCGCGATTGCGGGCCGAGTCCCGAGGAGACCGCCTCATCGGAGAACGAGTACGATCCCGCCGCTGCGACGTACAGAGCGGTCATCTCGTTGGCGAAGTTCCCGACGATGACCCCGCAGTCCTCGGTCCCCTCGCGGAACATGCCGACATCAATCCCCATCCCCGCGCGGGCGCTCCCTTCGGGGCTGAAGGCGAACCCTTGCAGGCGACCCACCTCCTCGAACTTCTTCCCCTCCCGATTCATCAGCAGAAAATTCTGCACCGTGTCATTCGCCACCAGCACGTCCAGCCACCCATCATGATCGACATCGGCGAACGCCAAACCCAGCGACTTGGCCGATGGCTGGCCGGTCTGCGGATCGGTGACTTGAACGCCCATCGCCGCCGAGACATCGGTGAACGTCTGGTCCCCGTTGTTGCGATACAGGACCGGGAACGTCGCATCGAACTGCATCGGTCGACCATAGGCCCGCTCGACCCCGGTCAGCTTGAACTCCTGCTTCCGGTCGATGTCCGCTGACCACACGATATACCGGCAGATGAACAGATCGAGGTCGCCATCGTTGTCATAGTCGAACCAACCCGCACTGCTGCCCCACGCCTCCATCGGCCCGCCCACCCCCGCGGCCTCGGTGATCTCCACGTACTTGGCATTCTCATTCCGGAACAGCCGGTTCTGCCCGACCGAGGTGAAGCACAGGTCGGCATCGCCATCGTTGTCGTAGTCGCCGACCGCGACGCTCATCCCGTAGAACGAGACGTTGAGTCCCGCCTCGATCGTCACGTCAACGAACTTGCCGGTCCCATCGTTCTGATACAGGGCCTGCGTCGCCAGCTTCTCCGGAGCCGGTCGCTTGTCCCACGGCCAGCGCTGGCTGTTGACCAGCAACACATCCTGGTCCCCGTCGCTGTCGTAGTCGAGAAAGGCACACCCGCCGCCCATCGTCTCCGGCAACAGCTTCTCCCCGGCGGCCCCGTTCTCATGCACGAACGTGATCCCGGCCTCGGTCGTGATATCACGGAACGGGATCCTGGGGAGCGCGATCGCGGTCGCCTCGCGCCCCTTGAGCGGCTCGATCGGCTGAATGACCACTGGCGGGGGCGGAGGCGGCTGCATCCACTTCCAACCGAAGTAGCCGCCTGCGCCGAGCAGAGCAACCCCCAGCAGGACGATGGCCGAATAGAGAAACGCCACGCCAATGATCGCGTCATCGCGTTCGATGTCGTCTGCGGGAGCGGGAGCGGGAGCGGGAGCGGGAGCGGGAGAGTTGGTCATAGCAAGAGATTGTTCGGGGAACGATGGGGAACTCAGACTTCGCAGGGCATTTCAGCCTCAGTCAACGTGGCAGAGGGATTGACCTGTGGGGAGGTGACTGGCGCCGCGAAGCGAGGAGAGGTAATCAAGCGATCACGGTATTGCTCTTGAACCTGTCGGAAATAGGCCACCAACATGGCCGGATCGTGGTCACACAAGACGGATATCTGATGCCGGATTTCACGAATTTCGTCGATGACGGGATCAGGCGGGGTTAGATTCATGATCGGCTCCGAGCAATTCGACGACCGAGTCCATTTGCGACGGGCCAACACCTCCGGTGTGGTCCGCAGTTCGTGGTAGAAGTTCGGGATCGACGTTTCGACGTAGACACGAGGTTTGAGCATACTGTGATTGTACTCTGGGATGGCACGATCAAAAAGAAGGAGCGTCGGGTGGGAGGCCCTTTCAGTGAGCGGCAAGGGTGTGCGTCGAACGGAATTCATTCCGTTCCTTTGGGTGGTGAGAAACGGAATAAATTCCGTTCTACGCCTCCGGCTTCAACTCCGTGATCGTGGTCATCGCCAGCGGGTACTGGTCGAGCAGTTGCCGGATGTCGGTGAGGGTCACGCGGCGGTAGGCTTCGATCTCTTGTTCCACCGACTGGTACTCCTCGCGGTAGACCCAGTCGCCGCCGATCACCGAGAGGCGGCCCATCGGGCGTTCGCTCCGCAGCACGATCCGCGAGGCGACTTTGTTGAACGCCTCGTCGAGTTCGTCTTCGGTCACGCCCGATTGGTTGATCTCCTCGAACACCTCGCGGATGCGACCCAGATTGGTCTCGGTCTCCTCGGTGTCGCAGCACAGGTAGCCGCCCCAGATGCCGTTGTCGAAGAACTCGCTGAAGGCCAGGTCGCACGACTCCGCATAACCCGGATCGACCAACTCCCAATACAGCCGACCGCTGTCCCCATCGCCGACAATCACCGACAGCATCTCAGCAGCAAATCGCAGCGGGTCGCGGCTTGTGGGAGCTGTGGCGAAGAGCATCGTGTGGGCTTGCGAGAGGATGGGGCGGGTCATTGCCGTGCGTGTGGTCGCCGGATGGCAGGCGGCCCATTGCTCCTGTCTGGCCCCTTGTGGCAAGTCCGAGCAGTGCTGGTTGGCGAGTGACAGAATCTGTTCCCAGTCGACGCGCCCGGTGGCCACGAGGGTGATGTTTCCGGTGTGGTAGCGCTGCTGGAAGTAGGTCCGCATCTGGTCGGCGGTGAGGGCCAGGATGCTCTCCTTCGTGCCGAGGATCGACTTGCCAAGCGGGTGCTGCGCGAAGTGAGCGGCCATCACCTGGTCATGGGCCAGGAACCCCGGCATGTCGTCGTACATGCCGATCTCTTCGAGGATCACCTGCTTCTCGACCTCGAAATCGTCCTGCCGCAAGCTGGGCTGCATGAGGGCCGATAGCAGCTCGAACACGCCCGGCAGGTACTCGGGCAGCACCGCCGCGTAATAGAGAGTGAACTCCTCGCCGGTCTGGGCGTTGTAGTTCGCACCGAGTTCGTCGAAGACCCGGTTCACATCGGCTGCGGAGAACCGCGTGTTGCCTTTGAAGGCCATGTGTTCGAGGAAGTGGCTGACGCCGGAGCAGTCCTCGGTCTCGTTGCGCGAGCCGGTGCGGACGTAGAACCCGACCGCCGCACTCTGGGCGCGGGGGTTGATCTCGCCGATGACTTGAAGTCCATTCGAGAGGACGGACTGTCGAAATTCCATGAACGATTCCCGAGAGCGATGAGGCTCTGGCGCTGACCGCAGCCATCAGATGGCATGTCGCGCCCGAGCCAGCCCTGAAGGGTAGCGAGTTTGAGGGGCCGCAGACAGCGATCCGCCAGACGCCGTTCACTCGGTGTGTGCATCAGGAAAGTAGGCAGCGGCCGATTTCTGCCCCCTCTCCCCCGCCATTGGCTGGATCGTCGGGCAATAACGTCACCGCGGGGGAGAGGGCTGGGGTGAGGGGGCCACACGCAAGACACTCGCCCCTCACCCCGGCCCTCTCCCCACAGTCACGTCCGCATGGAAAGCCACATCGCCAGTGGGGAGAGGGGGCAGAGGAGACGGGCTGCCGACTTTTCAGACGCACACACGTTCCCCCCACCACGGCGTGGCCCCTACGGGATGGTCCAACCCCCCATCGGGTTCACCCCCCGCTTGGCTTCACGGGCGTGTTGAGAGGGACCGTGAGCGGTGCCGACCATTCTTGTCGCATTGTGTCGATGTTCGACCGATTCCCCTCGTCCAGCTGCGGGTGCTTCGCCGCGGCCTCCAAGGCTTCCAAGGCTCCCTGGACATCCCCGGACCGGTACAGAGCGTCCGCCCATTGGATGTGGACGATCGGGAGCGAGGGGGTCTGCTGCCGGGCGTGGCTCCAGAGGCTGATCGGGTTTCGCCACACCGGCAAATAGCTCTTCGAGGCCAGGAGAGAGCCACCGATGACCGCAGCGCTCAGGGCCGCTGTGGCGGCGACGGAGAGCCCCTGCGTGAATGGCGAAGACTGCCACTGTCCGGTCAGCCACTCGCCGAGTTTTCTCAAAGACTCCGCCACCACCCCGAACACCACCAGACACGGCAAATACATGTACCGGTCGTTCATCAACGTCGTGATCGGAAAGAAGTTCATCACTGGAAACAACAGCCACAACCACGTCGCCATTGCGAACGCCAACTGCGGATAGCGTTCCCGCCTGGCCCACAGAAACCAGGTCAGTCCGCCCCAGGCCAGCAGCGAAGCCGCGATCTGCGGTGCGATCCCGCGATACGGAGGATCATAGAACACGCACAGGTTTCGCGGCACGACCAGCATCGCCAAATACCGGAACAGCAAGGTCGCATCGACCCCGATGATCTGCAGTTTGTTCAGCTCCAAATGACCGCGCAGGCCGCCGCCGACCGTGAACTGCGCCGACATGGTGATGTACGTCAGCAGCACACACAGAAAGACTGGAACCGCCTGCCTCCCGGCGGCTTCGGACAAACTCTTGCGTGCCACCAGCACGTCATAGGCCACCACAATCGGCGGCACCACCACCGCAGACGCCTTGCTCAACAACCCCAAGGCCAGCCACAACAGCCCCCACGCCTCATCGCGACCACTCCGATGAGGACGCAAGTAGCACAACCCGCTCAACAACATGAACGCCGACGAGAGCAGCGTCTTCCGCGACGAGACCCACGCCACCGCTTCGATCTGTAACGGATGCACCGCAAACAGTGCCGCCACGATCCACGCGGTCCAACTGTTCCTGGTCAGTTGCCTCATGAGAGCGAACACCAGCACGGCATTGAACGCATGCAGCAGCAGATTCGTGGCGTGATACCCGCCGGAGTTCAGCCCCCACAGCGTATGCTCGACCAGGAATGTCGCAATCGTCAGCGGGGCAAAGTTGCGCGCGACCGGCTCCGTCAGCACCCGCCACAGATTGAGCGGATGCCAGCTCTTAATGAGATCGTTGTGGACGACATACGCCAGATCGTCCAGGTTCAGAAACTCATAACGCACAATCGGGGCATACAACACACCCACGAGTGCGACAAGACTCACCACCTCCCAGGCGTGAGTCACAAGAAACCCCCGCAACTGGTCCCCGCGACTCGGCTGATTCCCACCATCGGGTATCACTGGACCCGACGCGGGTGTTGTGTCGGAGGTCAGGACGGGCTCCATCAGATCCTCACCGGGATGATCGCTCATTGATCGTGTCCACTGCATGCCGGGCCCGCCAGCCGCCTCATGCCACTGACCGTCTCTCGTCGGCAGGAGTATATACCACGCCCCGTCCTGCACCAGACAGGCCAGTGCATCGTGGCACGGCGCTCTGCGTCGTGAGTGCCAACAGCAACCCGACGCGTCAGCGAGGGAGGCCGCTCGGTGAGGTTCTACGAGAGTTCGACCTGCGCAGGAGACCCCCGCCATCCGTGCGACGCTGTCCAGGGGAAGTTCCTTCTTCCAGTTCGATGACTTGCGCCACCACCCCGGATGGAGAAGGAACTCCCCGTATTCATGCCAGAGCCGATTCCTTTACTGGATGCGTCTGGGTGTTCACTGCGCTCGACCACCGGCGCTGGGCTGCAATCCCTTCGGGATGAGTTGCAGTCGCCCACCTGGTGCCTTGTCAACGCCAGGAGTTGGGGTTGAGCCAGGCCCGCTCGGGAGGGCGAAGCTCCTGCTGAGCCGCGAGCCAGGGGACACGCTGTCTGGTGGCTGCGGCTCAGCAGGAGCCTCGCCCTCCCGCAGGGAGTCGAACCCCAAAATCTAGCCTTGACGGGGCACTAGGAGTTTGTCCAAGATTGATCTGTCCACCGAGGCGATAATCCAGGATTCTTGGGCCTGCTGGCTGAGAGCGGCCAGGATTGTGGCGTTTCG
>JAYWFM010000137.1:0-5280 GCA_043778825.1 Planctomycetota bacterium
TTCTGGGGGTCAGCTGAGCGCAACAGATTCGCTTTCTCCCCGCAAACCCAAGCCCCCCAACTTCCGCCCGTTTCACCAGGCCACCCCAGCCCTCTCCCCACAGCCAAATCCTCGCAGAAAGTCAGGCCGCCAGTGGGGAGAGGGAGCAGAGGGGCGGTGGCTGCGCACTTTTGTGACGCCCGCCACCCTGACGCTCAAAGCAGCGTCGTTGCCACCCCCGCCCTTCACCCTGTCGGTGAAACCGCCGAGTCTTCGCCCTGAAAGGGCAGCCACAAACCAGCCCAGGGCAGAGCGGTACGACGCGAGTCGTGCTGCGCCGCCGTGGGTTGCGAGCGCCACGTCCGCCCCCAGCCCTGAAGGGGCGCGACAACGAATCGCCCGAGATTGTGCCGCCCTTTCAGGGCTTGAGTGATGCGGAGGACTCCTCCCCCAAGGCGGCGTTCCACGACTGGCGTCGTGTCACTCTGCCCTGGGCTGATTTGTGGCTGCCCCTTCGGGGCGAAGAGAGTGACTGGTAATCGACTATCGCAAGAGATCGGTGACATTGATCTCCAGAATCTGCGTCGGGGACATGACCCACGAGAGCGTTTGACTCATCCCGTAGTCCGTTCTCAGCGCGTACTTTCCGGTCGCTGAGTCCGGATGTTCGTAGACTTCGACCAGCGACTCGGGAAGATTGACGAGCCAATACTGGGGGATGCCCGCGTTCGCATACAACCGCTGCTTCGTCGAGCGATCGATGCTGAGAGAAGAATCGGCCACCTCAATGACCAGCGGCAGGTCCGCAGGGCCGGGGTGGCGGTCGGCGTAGTCCTCTTCCGTGCCGCGCACTACGGCGACATCGGGTTCCGGGGCGCTGATCTGGGTCAACGCGACGGGCAGTTGAATCTGGAAGTGCCAACCGACCGCTTCACACGGAACCGTCAACAGACGCTGCAATCGCTTGATCAGCAAGGCATGACGTGGATTGTGAGTCATCTCATTCTCTCCGCGTGCGCTGCGATCTTTGCGGACCAGGAGGCCGTCAATCAGCTCGATTGGATCACCATCGTGCAAGATGCCGGTGTCGAGCATCAGTTGGTATTGGTCCACCGTGATGGGTACCAGTGGCAGGGCGGTCCCGCTGCGTACTTCATCCAAGAGAGTCGTGGACATGGGGGGAACTCCGTCGTCGGGAAAACCGTCCGGTCAAGAATGGACGAAATTCAGTCTATGCCCGCGTGCGGTCGAGTGTCTATGTGGATCGCGGAGAGACGCTCCGCTTCGAAGACTTCGCGTCGCGGCTAAACGTCGTGCCGTTTTACAGATGCTTCTTCACGAACTCCCAGGCGGTCTCGTCGTGGAATTCGTGGCCGCCTTCGAACACGATGTGCTGGAAGCGATCGCCCAGGCCGAGCTTGGTGTAGTACGTCGCCGATTGCGGGGCGAGCTTCACGCCGCCTTCGCGGTGGTCGACGCCGTCGGTGCGGCCCGCCTGGATCTGCAAGGCCCTGGGGCAAATCAGTGCCACGAGGTCGGAATCTCGAAACAGCGAGAACCGGTCCATTGACTGGAAGTCGCGGGGGATGCTCAACTCGTCGCGTTCGTAGCGGGCTTCTTGCACCCCGTAGTAGCAGCTGCACACGGAGACCTTGATGCGCGGATCGAGGGCCGGGGTGACCAGCGCGTAGTAACCGCCATACGAGAGACCGACCATGCCGACGCGAGTGGCATCGACCTCGGGGCGTTTGAGGAGGACATCCAGGCTGCGAGTGATCTTGGCGATCTCGATCGCGGTGATGCTGGTGCCGACCAGGCGCAGCCGCTCGTCGGTGCGGTTGCGAACGTCCTTGGGCTGGCCTTCGACGTGGAAGAGATGCTGCGGGGCGAAGACGATGTACCCGCGTTTGACGCCGCCGCGAACCATGTCGTGGTAGTTGGAGCCGCCGCGAAACAGAGCCACCTCGGGCGAACCGCCGCCGCCATGCATCGAGATCACCAGCGGGGCCTTTTCGCCGGGCTTGAGTGACTTGGGAACAATGTAGATCCCCTCGGCATGCACGCCGGGCAGGATCGGAATCATGGCCCGGTAGTACGTGCCGTGGCTGTCCTCGCCGATCTGCGTGAAGGTCGCAGCGGCCTGCGGCACCTCGCCCGGAGGTGGATAGCCGATGCTGTCGCTGAAGGCTTTCCGGTAGCGCTGGGCCGATTTTTCGAATGCCTGCGGCGAAGTGTAATCATCCGGCAGGAGCTTCTGTAGCCGAGTGGTCTGCTCTTTCATCGACAGGATGTAGGCATCCAGTTCCTGATACTGCTCGATCCGCAGGGGGTGGGAGTCTTTCACGTCCTGCTCGAAGTAGGTCGGCGGGTCTTGAGCGTGAAGCCGTGAGCCACAGATCAAGGCCATCAGCAGCAGCAGTCGGAGAGTGTGAGCGAGCATGGGAATCACCGTCAGAGAAGGAGCATGCTCCGCTTCGAAGACTTCGCGTCGCAGCGAAGCGGGGAAGCGGGGAGCTAAATCCCCGGCGTCGGGTGGTTGCGGCTGATCGGCACGCCGATCATGCCGCCATCAAAGACGAGTTTGTCATCGACCCACCCCTGGAACTCGAACTTCGCCAAGATGCGCGGCATCACGCGAGTCGCCCTGGCACACAGAATCAGCCGCGAACCGGGATAGACCGGAGCCCGGAACCGCACGGTGTCCATCCCGCCGAAGCCCAGATAATCGCCCCCCTGCAAGATGTTGTACTTGCGGGCATAGAACCCGGCCAACTGAGCTGCCGCCTCGCACAGCATCACACCGGGCATCAGCGGGAAGCCGGGCATGTGCCCCTTGATCCAGAACTCGTCGTGGGTCAGATCCTTAAACCCGATCAGCCCGTGCTGAGACAGGTCGACCCACACGATCCCCGTCAGCTGTTCCATCTCGTGCCGCTGGGGGTTGATCTTGCGGATCTCGTCGAGGGGGAACAGGGGCTTGTCGTAGTTGAAGGGCTTGTAGTCAAAGATCGGTTCAGCGGCCATGGTCGTCGGGATCGGGGGAGTGAAGAGCGCGGGTCAGGCCCTGCTTCCGAGGAGATCAGGGGAAATCATCGGGCAGGATATCAGGCTGCGACCGGTGAGACGACCCCACAACCGCCCGAACAGAAATCCGATGCTAACAGGTGTACCGGTCAGGGGATGGGGATGGCAAGTACCAATCCTGCCGGTCGTGTGCCCATCGGGGAGTGGCAGACCGAGGATCAGCCCGAAAACCCCGAATCGACGGGGTTGACGCCTCCCCGGTTCCGATTACACTTCTTGACTCGCTGCGGCGAGCAACCTGGGGTGGTAGCTCAATTGGTTAGAGCACCGGACTGTCGATCCGGAGGTTGCGGGTTCGAGTCCCGTCCGCCTCGCCTTGAAGCCTCATTCGCAAACCCTGCGAATGAGGCTTTTTTCTTGGGTTTTACCGTGTTCTTGTCGATCGCCCGACCTTGCGTTGATTCATCTGCCATTGCTGATGCGTAGACAGCAAATGACACAGATTGCCCCCGTTCGCCAACATCTGGTGCAACAACTGGTGCAACGAAACTTTTCTCCGTTGCACCAGCGGAGTCCGGGCGTCGAGGGTTCGCCGAAGTGTCCCGGCCATCCGTGCCCGTCGCTCGCAGAACGGCCCGTTCGGTCGAGGCGTCGGGCGTCCTCCCAGCGAGCGACGGCAGCGAGTCCAACGCCCCTTGCACGTCGAGCAACTTCGGATCGGTGTAGACGTTCATCGTCAGGTCGATGGATGAATGACGCATCGCCGCTTGAGCCGTGCGAGGTGTCACGCCCCCCTTGCTGAGCAGCGTTCCGAACGTGTGCCGCAAAGCGTGAACGTCAATCGTCCGGCCCCGTTCATCGGCCTTGTCGATGCCAGCGGCCATCAGGTCGCGGTCGAGAATCTTCCCCAGCGAGTCGGCGACGACGAACAGCGGTTCCCGTCCAAACGCATCCGAACGCCCGTGGAAGCGTTCCCGCTTCTCACCGATCCATTCCCGCAACTCGGCAGCGAGGTCGGTTCTGAGGGGCAGCATCGAGCCTTGGCGGTTCTTTTCGTCGGCTGCGTTCAACACGGCAAACGGTAGCGCCCCGTCGAGTACCATCTGTGCCACCGTCAGCGAGGCGAGTTCGTTCCTTCGCAGCCCCGTCAGAACCAACGTCTTGTAAATCAACCCGCGCTCGGTCCCGAGCCGCTCCAGTTCGGCCAAGTAGGCGGGATTGTTGGCCAGCCGGTCCCGTGCCCGTTCGACGGCAGCGGGGAGAGCATCGAGCGTCAACGCCTTGTAGGTCCAGTTCGACCGCTTGCGTCGTTTGCCGGTCGCTTCGGCTTCGCTCCCATCCACGGCCAGCGTCTCTCGCCCGCATTCGGCCAGCGGCCTCAGTCGAGCCACCTGCAACAGCTTCAGCAGTTCCGGTTCGGTCATCGCCCGCCGTTGCCGTCTGCGGTCGACTTTCTCATCGGCCTTGCTGATGCGAGCCAGCGGATTGACCGAGAAGCGTTCCGTCTGAACGCACCAGCCACAGAACCCCCGTACCGCTTGCAGATAGCTGTTGCGGGTTCGGGCTGCCATGCCATCTTTGAAGCGGAGAGCCAACCAGCCTTCGACCGCTTCGCGTTGAATGTCCCGCATCGTCTCGCAGCGACAGTCGCGGAAGAGTTGTTCCGCCAGCCGTCGAGTGTCGGCGACATGCCGCAACGATGTCCCCCTCGCCCGCAGATGGTCGAGGTACGTCGCGAAGTGATCGGCCACGGGCGTCGTCTGATGATCGGCGGTCGCGGCTTCAGCGGGGCTGATGACTTCGCCTTTGACCAGTTCGGCCCGGCGTTCCAGCTTGCCGAGAACCGAACGCGCAGCGTCCAGGTCACGGCATCCGGTCGAGACTTCGCAGACATACCCCGAGCCGTCGCGGAACTTGGCGACGTACGTTCCCGCTTCGTCGAGGATGCGAAGCGATCCGTCCTTCCCCGTCGTCACCTTGGCGGTGCGAGTCTTGCCCTTGGCAGGCTTCCAGCGGGCGTACTGCTCCCCGGCCTTGGTGAACAGTTCCGCCCCCACGGGTAGCGGTCGGGTGACGGTCTTCTTGAAGACGCTGCCCATGTCACTCCCCCTTTCGCTTCGGAATGGCTTTCGTCGCGGCCTTGCGTGTCACCGGTCGGAGTTCCAACCCGAAATACACGGCCAGCTTGTCGGCGGCAACGCTGTTGATTCCCGACTCGCCACGGGCGAAGGGCATCAGGGTTTGCCGGATGACTCCCGTCTCTCGCTCCAATGCCAG
>JAYWFM010000138.1:0-5276 GCA_043778825.1 Planctomycetota bacterium
GAGTGGGTGAGTGGGTGAGTGGGTGAGTGGGTGAGTGGGTGAGTGGGTGAGTGGGTGAGTGGGTGAGTGGGTGAGTGGGTGAGTGGGTGAGTGGAAAAAGCACCAAACCCTACATCTGTACGCCATCACACTCTTTCGGGGGAAACTTCCAGAACAGGACCACCACAGGCACGGAACACATCAACAAGGCATTGCACATCCCTGCCATCTTCTGTTCAAATGCACTTGCTGATTCACCGTGAGACGTGAACAAGCTGAGCAGATGCGAATCTCTACTGGACAGAACAGCCTAACAGAGCTACAATCTGTCAAAGCCCTGCTCGGCTAAACCTCACGAAATCAGCCGGACCTCGAAAGAGACTCCGGCTGATTTCGTTTCACGGCAGCAGTTCCCCATCTCAGGACTCTGCCCATGTTCAACTCTCGCCTCATCCTGCCCATCTCTATCCGACACTTCAACCTCTGCCCAAAAGAGAAGCTCGCTGTCGACTTCCTCTTTGCCCGCACGGCTAGGAACCACGACGCGCAGGATGGCCACTTCATCAACGTCCACTCAGACGATTGGATTGCTCTCCTTGGCCGGGACTGCTACAAGGCCACCCTGTTATCCCTCATGCAGAAGGGCATCATCGAGACCAACGGGAAGTACAGCGTCGGCAACTGGCCCAAGAGCTTCCGTCTTACCAACTGCCACCGCGTTCCCGACTTCGCTGAAGTCGAAGTGTCCCTTCGGAAAAAGAAGCCACTGCAAATCAAGCTCGATCCTGCCGACGCCGTGTGTTGGGGGCTGATCGAATGCTTCTCCAAAGTGAAGCTCCCGGACAGCGGTAAATTCGACGGCTGGGATCGACTCTTGATCCAAGAAATCAGGCAACGCAACTTCTACGCGACACGCTGCACCTATGGACGGTTTCATTCCTCATTCACGGGGCTGAACAAAGCCGCACGACGGCTGCTCACGACGCTTGGCGGGGAATCACTGATTGAAGTGGATGTCTCCTGTTGCCAACCTCTGATGCTTCCCACACTGATGCGTCTGATGGGCTACAGCGAGACAAAAGGACTGGATGAATTCATATCCCTCTGCCAGTCGGGAACGCTATACGACTTCCTCGCCACGACCTGCCGAGAGGCCGGGTTGATGCTGGGCGATTGCTACAAGCCGGGGACATGGAAGCAACACTGGAAGTCTCAAGACATCCTGCGGGGTCACGCCAAGCGGTCATTCATCCTGCTCCTGTTCTGTGACTGCGAAATGATGCTGGCGCATCCCATGCTCAAAGTCATTCAGAGGCAATTCCCTGCCGTGGCTCAGTTCATCTGGGACGCCAAAGAAGCCTGCTACCAGAAGCTCGCTCGCGACTGCCAATGGGCTGAATCCCGGCTGATGATTAACCAAGTGTGCGCCTACCTCATGCAGCAATTCGGTGACATCCCGCTGATTACGATTCACGACAGCATTCTGACCACTGAGCGGCACATCCCCCACGTCGCTACGGCCATTCGCCGATTCTTCGGGGAGATGGGCATCAATCCCGGTTTGAAAGCCAACGACATTCTGCTGTGTGCTTGAAAGGAAACCCATGCGAACCAGTGCCGACACCAAAGACAGGCAAGTATCCCGACTCACGCTCTACGCTGAGAACCCTGCCGATGTGCTGTTCCTCACGCAGGTGCTCTGGAAACTAGAAACGAACCCCGGACACGCCCAAGCATTCGTGCTGCGATCCCTCGTAGCCAAGTGCGTCAAGAAAAAGAAGAAACACCGACCCAAAAAGAAACCACTGCCCTAGTACACCCCACCCAACCCTACGACTGTACGACATCCTGCTTTTTTGGGAAACTTCCGGAATACGGGCAACACGGATGCGGAACACATCAACGCAGCATTGCACATCCCTGTCCCTTCGGCTCAAATGCACTTGCTGATTCACCGTGGAACGTGAAATCAAGCAATGCGGAACCAAAAGACTTGACGCAACAGCCCGACAGAGCTACAATCTGTCACTGGCCCGCATTGCCAAAACTCCACGAAATCAGCCGGACCCTGCAAAGGACTCCGGCTGATTTTGTTTTCCACGGTAGATCAGCCAGTCCCATCTCTTCCGTTGGGGAATGGTTTCCTACACGGCCCGCAAGGGGAAGATAGAGATCAGAGAGAGGCTCAGAGCAAGCCTGCCCCCGTCCTTTCGGGGGTTCATCGTCGCCGCCAGTACGGAGCAATGTGTTCCCGGCCCACGGCAAAGTTGAGCGCAGTCAAATGGTGTTCCACGAAAGTGGTTTGTCCGAGCAACGGGTGGGTGTACCGCATGATCCCACGAACGAACGCGACGCCTCGGTGATCCCGGCATAAGCCAACGCAAGTTGGTTCAAAAACACCAGCCCTCCTACTGGGGGGAAGAATCTGAGAAACACGATGACGCAAGAGGGTGATGGATCGGTGCCACAACACGATCCTAGAGCGATGGGACTGATTTGAACCGACGTGGCGTACATTCCCTGTGCTGGTGTCTTTGTTCTCTGCCGTAGAGACATGGTGCCATAGCTTCTTCTCACCTGCCCTAGTGGCTGGTGCAGTGGCTTCCAGCATAAAATGCCGACAGATGCGTTCCCTGCAACATCCTACAGTAGTAAGCAAAACCACCTTCCCAGAAAGACCCACCTATGTCTCTGAAGCCCACCGCAACAGCCTGCCTGATCCTACTGGCCTGTCTGCCCCATACGCTGCCCTCTGCGCCACTCCCCACGGAACCCGTGGCACAGTTGGTCATTCCCTGCACCATCACAGAGTGGTACGACGGGGACACGCCCACCGTGGAAGTCACTTTGCGCATCCGTGTGCGACTCAAGGACTGCTGGGCACCCGAAGTCACCGGCAGGAACAAGGCACAGGGACTGGCTTCACGGGACCACGCCCTGCAAACATTCCCCACCGGGAGCAAAGCCATGCTGACGGTGGAACTGGAAGGTGTAGACCGGCTCGATGGCATCCTGTCTTTTGGTCGCGTCGTGGGAAAGCTCACCGTGGCAAAAGTGGATGTGGCAACATCCCAAGTTCGGGCAGGACACGCCACAGCAACCAAGTAAGGTTGAATGATTTTGGCCTCTTGGCTTCGCACTGACGGCCATTGGAAGACATCGGACGTGTATTACCATTCGGAATGGACAGGATCGATTCTAGGAGCATCCTGATCGATTTTGGGAGGTAACTGAAATCTGGTCAGATTTCATGTGGTAGGTATTGACAATGTACCGATGTTGGATTACAATCACCCCCAGACAGCAAACGAACGCTGTCCGATCCACTTCACCACCCAACGGAGACACGACCATGAATAACGCCACCATCCCTGCCGATTGGATCAAAACGGGCCACATCAAGTTTCGCAATGAGATCAGCCAGGATTTGGCCGATCTGGCCCAACAACACGCGGACTGTTTGGAGTATGAAGACATCTCCCCGCCAAGTCCCCGCAGCTTCTGCTACGAATCGGGGATGCCAGTGCTAGTTTGCGGCTGTGGCCGTTGTGATGGCCACGAAGCTCAGTACGAACGTGCCCTTGCCGCTTGCATCAAGTTGGACGATCTGACCCCAGCGCAGTTGTGGGGCTTGGACAACAACGAATCGCTGGGGATGGCCGGCAGGGTGTCCACGAACGGCTATCGCTGGGTGGCCGTCCGTCTCATCGAAGGGATGCCGCTGCTCGATGAGTGACTTGACAATGTACCGATGTTGGATTACAATTACCCTCAGACAGCAAACGAACGCTGTCCGATCAACTTCACCACCCAACCAACGGATGATCTGATGAACTTCACCACCCAACCCAGAGGATTCTGATGAACAACACCATTGCCCTTCACGTCACCCCCGCACAACTGAAGCTGCTGATTCAATCGCTCAGCTACCTGATCTGCAATGGCGACGATGTGGCCGAAGCATTCGAGGAGGACGAGAACGAGTTCCACCCCGTACAGGCGGAAACGCTGGCGATTGCCATGCACTCGGAATTCAGCAAGTTCCTATAATCTGCTGACCCCTGCCTACGAATCGTTCCCGGCATGAAATATTGCCGGGGATTTCCATCCCCACCCCGTATACGAGAGGCACAATCTCATGACCACACAAACAGTCACCACTGCTCAGACTCTGATCGCTCTAGCATCTCCGCACAAGGTACTGAAACACACCATCGAATATAGCCAGTCCCTGACGATCCAGCCGGACGGGACATTCACGGCTTGGTACGACGATTATAACAATGACATTCGGACAGTGGTGCGCTACCGGGGCGGGCACACACATTACAACGTGGCCACTATCCGGGATTACAATCCCGAGAAGCACGCTTGGACACGGGACTGCGGAGAGGTGGAAGTGGAAATGGCGGATCGCCGGGGCCAGTCGACCTGCCGCAAGCTGCACCTGCAACTGTCCACAGCGCAGGGGCATCTGTATCCCGGAAAATCACCAGTGTGGCTCTACCGGAACGCGGACGGGACATGGAAGTAGTCGGGCAATCTTCCGCTGCATTCCACCCCCTTCCCACTGTATCGAGGAAATCCAACATGGCCACCAAAACCAAGTCTACCCTGCATGATACAATTGCCCGGACACTGGGCCATACGAACACAGACGATCCCACCGGCCTCACACTGTCTAAAAATGTGTTCACATCCCGCACAACTGCCAGCCTCTTGTATGATCACCTGGGCTGGAAATATGCCGATGCCATAATAGCACAATTGATCCCGGCGGGATACAGAATCCATATCATGGATTGCGGCAACCATTTCGGCAGACTTTATAATGAATGTAACATCCAAAACGGGAACCACCTGTACGTGCGATTTATCATCGAATAAAACAGGACATAGTTTCCAGATTGGGCAAACAACCGGCTTGACAACTGGCAACGCAGCGTATACAATTACCCTCAGACAGCAAACGAACGCTGTCCGATCCACTTCACCACCAACGGAGACACGGCCATGTTGACCACCAGAGAACAAATTGCAGCCGACTTCACCACAATTCAGACAGCGATGATCGAAGCCGGATTCAAGATTGGACAAGAGTCCAGCGGGATGAGCGGAAGCCGCTACTTCGCAGCGGTAAAGAAATCTCCCACCGGGAAACAGTTCTACTCTGTCGAAATCCGTGTCTCGGATCACGGACGCGGATTCAATCGCACCATGCGAGAATCCAACACTTTTGATTATGTGATCGGCGGAAACGTGGAACAATTCTGTGAGATGTTCTCAACAGGATTCAA
>JAYWFM010000139.1:0-29860 GCA_043778825.1 Planctomycetota bacterium
CTCCGCGAAAGACCGGTCTTTCGCGGAGCGAAAGACGACTCTCCCCGCCCGTGGCCGAAACGCCACAGCGAGGCGTTTGGGCATCATCGCCGATCTCTAAACGCCAGCTCCACTTCCGTCGACATCGCCGAAACCCTGATTTTCCCGTGGCGAAAACGCCTCCTCGGGCTGGCGAGGGTGTTCCATGAATGAACACCGGCGGCAGGTTTCTCGAGGTGCCGCAAGCCTCATTCACAGCACGAGTTGCGAGGCCAGACCACTGGCACTGTCAAGATTTCTGAACAGCGCTCAAGGTCTTTGGCACCGAGCCTGCATTAGGTCATTTCATCGAAGTGACAGCCACCTCGAAGTGACAAACACCACCCCACCGCACGAAAGACACTCTCATGCTCAAGCTCATCGCCGCCCTCCAGAATGACGAAGCCGGTTTCATTGTTTCGGCTGAATTGGTTCTGGTCTCGACCATCGCGATCCTCGGTCTGGTCGTCGGCCTGAGCGAAGTTTCGCTGAACATCAACAACGAACTCGAAGATGTCGGCTCGGCCTTCAGCTCGGTGCAACAGAGCTACAACATCAGCGGCACCTGCGGCCACAAGGGCCACATGTCCGGCAGCGGGTTCAGCGACCAGGCCGACTTCTGCGACGGACAGGATGATGTGCGGTAAGTTGAAGTGGTCAGTGGTCAGTTTTCAGTTGTCAGCCAGAAAGCCCTGGGGTTGCGACCCCAGGGGTTTGATGACGCGACCAACGTGTTCTCCCTCTCTCTCTCACTCTCTCTCGAATCCAGCGACTCTCACTCGCTAGCTCTCTCGACGCTTCAGTCCCCCGTTGTCCCCCACTGACAACTGACAACTGAAAACTGAAAACTCTCTCTTGAAGCATCTCGGTGGGGACTGTCTTGCCGCCAGCCCGCGTGGGAATCCCACGCGGGCTGGTTTGCTTTGGTGAGGACTGACTACGCCATGTCTGACTCTTGTGCGATCAGATTGCTCTTTAAGTCATATTGCAAAAACAGGTTATGGCGCGACTGGAACGGATTGTGGGATTTCTCTGGGCATGACAAACGCCATGCAATAGAATGAAAATCTGGGAAGAGAATCCAATTTAGGTGGAATCTTCCGCCTCTGTTCGTTCTCATATGTTCGGACAAGTCACGCGCAATGGAGATGGGTCATGTCGGGTCGAATTGCAGGGCTGATGGTGAGCTTCGGTTTGGCATGGACAGGGGTCGCGCTCGCGCAGGCTCCGGAGATGCCCGAACGCCCGCGGTTCGTGTTTCCCACGAGGCCGGAAGTCATCATCAAAATGGTCCAGCCCAGCACGTCGAGTTCGATCCGAGGCAAGCTGTTGAGTCTGACTGATCGCGAAGTCGTGATCGATACCGGGAAAAAATCGCCCGCCCGTGATCGGGGACGGAGCGATAGCGGGAGCTCGATCAGCTTTGAACGGATCGAAAGTCTCCGCACTCTGGATGGAGATTTCGAGTTCACCCCCAAGGAGGACTTCCAGTCCGTCTCGGAGCGGATCGTGGTCGCCTTTGCCAGTGTGACCATTGAGGATGCTTCGCTGCCTGCGGGATCTCCCCAAAACACCACGACCCCCTACATCACTCCTTCGACTACGCTCCCCGGCAGCGACCCCAACGAAGACCCTGCCAAGGTGGGACATGCAGGCACCCAGTTGGCCCCAAGGGTTCCGAGGAACAAACCCCCGGTGGCCAAGTCTCCCGTGAAAGGACTGGGGCAGGGTGGCTTCGGCGGGATCAAGAGTCTCACCAAGCCCAAGAAGACCGATCCGGCCTCCGCCGAAATGCCCGCCGAGGGCACTGGTACTGAAGCAGCCACTCCGGCTGCGACCACCCCTCCCGCGACGGCGGGCGCCACGGAAGTCTTCTTGTGTTCCAACTGCGGCAAGGAAATTCCGGCGTCGGCGGTGAAAACCGGGGTTTGTCCGTACTGCAAAATCGCCTTCTCGAACGTGACCGGCCCGCCGAGCCAGATGGCCCAGAACCCGTTTCAAAAACCAGCCGGGGCTGGCAACAATCCCTTCGCTCAACCCGGAGTTGGGCCCTCGGTGTCGCCTTCCGCCCCCCCGACGAACACCGGTTCGCAAGTGGTCGAGAACAGTGGGTTCAGTATTGATTCCATCCCCAATTGGGCCAAGGGCGGGATGTTCCTCCTGCTGGTGCTCGTCGGCTGGCACGTGATGAACCGATAACGGCTGTGTGAGACGGACACCTGACGGTGGGATGGGCACATCTGCCCGTCCTTTCCCATCGCCACCGCTCATGTCCCAAGCGGCTGGTCCTCACCAATCATGGCATTGACCGCTGCCGAACTGCCGAACGCGAACAAGCTGTCACCGACCATGATGATGGCGGTTCCGGGCGGAGGCAGCAGCTTCTCGCCACTGGCCCGGCGAATGCCGATGACCATTACCCCGCGCTCCCGCAGATCGGTGTCCGCGAGTTTCTTGCCGACGTAGCGACTCGTCTCGCGGATCTGCACATCAGCCAACTCCAGCTCGCCTCCGCGTTTGTCGGTGATCTCCAGAAAGTCCTCAATGCTCGGGCTGAGCATGAAGCGGGCCATCTTGACGGCTCCACTACTGAAGGGGCTGATGACCCGCGTGGCCCCGGCCCGCTGCATCTTCTCGATGGCCGATTCATCACTGGCGCGAGCCACGATCTGCAGCTTCGCCGACAGCAACCGCGCGGACAGCACCACATAGATGTTGTCGGCATCGGTGGGCAGCACAGTCGCCAGCGAGCGAGCCTCCAGAATCCCGGCCCGCCTTAATACGTTGTCGGAGGTCGCGTCCCCCTCCTCATACAGCCAGCCCCGCGAGCCGCAGACCTCGGCGAGTTGGTCTTCGTCCGTGTCGATCACCACGAACGGCTGTTGTCGGTCGTGCAGGTACTGGCAGATCGAGGTGCCCATCCGCCCCAGTCCGCAGACGATGAAGTGATTCTTGAGGGTGGCGATGGAGCGGTCCATGCGATGCCTTTCGATCAGTTTGCGGAACTCCGCGTTGAGGATGAAACGCCCGACATCGGCAGCCAGATACGCAAACGTACTCAGCCCCAGCACGATGTACACGATCATGAAGGCCATCAGTGCCTCAGCATGCGGCCCCTCGGCCACATCCCGCGACCCCAGCGACGACAGCGTCAGGAACGCCAGATACAGCGACTCCAACCAGCTCGCCCCCTTGAGCCAGTGAATCACGCACGCCCCCCCGCCCGCCAAGCCGAGCAACAGCCCGAACTTGATGGCGATCGATCGCAGGAGGGGGGAGGGAGGGGCGGGCATGCGGGGCGGAGGGGGAGACGAGGGGAGGAGAATCACTTTTCATTTCGTACTTTGCATTTTTCACTTTGCACTGTTTGCAAAGTGCAAAGTGCAAAGTGCAAAATGAAAAATGAAGAGTTCTTTTCTGGCTGATGGCTGACGACTTTCCGGGCGGACGGCATTGCAACAATGACGCACCGGCATGATTCCGGGTTTTGTCGCTGGCCGCAAGGGGGAAGTGGGATTCACGACAACCTTTGAGACGACCTTCTCGATACCTTTGGATTCGATCTCTCACATGACTCGTGGGCAGATGCGGAGGCAACTTCACCCGCGCGCGTCATGACGAAAGAGGTCTAATCGGCGACTCGCCCGAGCAACCATCGCGCCAACGTGAAATAAATGAGCAGCGTTGCCATGTCAGTCGTTGCCAAGGCAATTGGCCCGGCGGCCACTTGTGGCTCAAGTTGAAACAGCCGGAGGAGGTTGGGCATCGCGACGCCGATGACTGCGGCACAAGTCACGCCGCCTGCTATCCCTCCCAACACACAGAGCACCACATGCACCTGACCAAGCCACAACGATGCGACAATCGCAACCGCGATGCCGCATGCGACTCCCAACAACAAACCGGTCATCACTTCCGTTCGAAGTTTCTTGACAATCTCCCGCATTGTCGGTGGCTTCCCTCGCAACACTTGTGAGGCCAGACTCACCGATTGAATGCTGACGCTCTCCGCGAGTGCCAACACGACCGGGATAAACAGGGCCAGGGCGACAGACTTCTGGAGTTCGGCCTCAAACGTTCCTAACAGAAAAGCGGCCACGAGTCCGCCAGCGACGTTTGCCAGCAACCACGGAAACCGATTCCGGAACGCAATCACCGGAGATGCTTGTTGTACTTCCGTGAGATGCACTCCGATGAGCTGGAACAGCCTGTCATTTCCTTCCCTTCGGTCGATGTCGCTTAACTCCTCCGTATACAACTCGACATCAACAACACCCAGGATTCGATGCTCTTCATCGACCACCGGGAACGCCAGCAGACGATGGAGCATGAAGAACTCGCACGCATCCAGGACCGTTGCTGTTCTTGGAATGGTGATGACATCTTGAACCATGATGTCACCCACCGGCTGATTCGGGGCATTCAGTAGCAATCGGCGAGTCGGTACAACTCCTTTCAAGCGGTTGTCATCATCCACGACGTAGAAGTAAATGATCCGGCTGTCTGGCGGCTTTTCCCGAAGTGCGGTCAGCGACTCCCCGACGGTGTGATTGGCATGCAGCCGGGCAATGCCTGTCTGCATGTGCTGAGTAACGGGGTCACTCAAGCTGTGTTTGACCAGGGTCGCGCTCAACATGAAGAATCCATCCGAGCCACTGACGGCTAGTCCATCCCGACCATGACGATCGAAACTCATTCAGAACGGAATGAATCCCTGGGGAGAGCGTCGCCCGAATGTGCCCACCACAATAACGCAACTCGCCGCGTTGTCCCATGCGGGCCACTCGAACTTTGTTCAACGCGGGATCAACCGGTGCCATCACGAAACGGTCGCCAGACCCAAGTCGGCCAGATGCCGGGCCAACAGCGCCCGGCGTTCATCCGGCAGCGGCGTGAGCGGTTCCGACAACCGGGCCTCGCACAGGCCCAGCAGCGACAGCGCCGCCTTGAGCCCGGTGAGATAGCCGCTCGGTGCCAACCCGACCGAGTAGATCTTCGACGAGAGCCGCAAGATTCGCTGCTGCAGCACATGCACCTGCCGCAGATCGCCGGTCACTGCGGCCTCATACATCTCGACGTACAGGTGAGGACAGAGGTTCGCGCCGCCGCAGACACCCCCGTGCCCTCCCATCAGCACGCCCTCGGCCAGCAACTCCTCCGGCCCCATGAGTACGCTGAAGTCGGGACGCCCCTGCGCCAGCATCAACACCTGATTGAAGAACAGCATCTGCGCGGAGCTGTCCTTCAACCCCACGATGTTGGGTTCGTCGATCAGTTGTTTGACCGTGTCGAGTTCGAACGACACTTTGCAGTGACTCGGCATGTTGTACAGGTACACCGGCAGTGGCACCTCACGGGCCATCGCCACGCAGTAGTGCCGCAGGTCGGGCTAGTGCATCGGGAAGTAGAACGGCGGGGCCAACACCACCGCATCGGCCCCGGCGTCAGCTGCAAAACGAGCCAGTTGAACTGACTCGCTGAACGACGAGTCGGTGATCCCCACGAGGACCGGGACGCGGCGGCGGACGAGCCGGGTCGCCTCGGTGACGAGTGTCTGCCGGGCCGCATGGCTCAGGCTCGGCCCCTCCCCGGTCGTCCCCAGCAAAAACAGTCCATGCACGCCCCCGCCCAGGACATGCTCGATGATCCGCTCCAGAGCCGGGAGATCCAACTCATCCCGCCCCGCCCGCGGAGTCACCAGCGGCGGAATCACATCCTTCAACGGAAACCCAGCCATTCACTCTCACCACTTTCCGGACCGACAGCTTCGAATCCCCATCACACCCCGCCATGATTTCGGGTTTGCTCGAGGACCGCAAGCTCGAAATGAGTCGCACGACAAACACGGGTGCGAGCCGCACATTGCAGCCACTCTCCGCCAGTGTTCCACTCCCCATCACCCGCCCCCTGCGGCGAGCCTCCCCATGATTTTGTTCTTCATGATTTTGTGAATCCGCTGCCTGTCTCTCTGTATGAGGCGAGGGAAGAGGGGGAGTTTTACAAAATCATGAAGAACAAAATCATGGGGGAAGAACATCCTCGGTGCCGAGTGCGAGCGGTCTGAGGAGCGGAGTCTCCAGGAGATTCGCTGTGTGCGTCTCGGATTCGACAAACACAACGCCCATGCGTTACGAACCCCGGGGCTGATTCGCGTCTCATCACTCTGAGAATGGAGGTTCAGCCACGACGCGGACATACACCTCAGTCTCGCGTTCGGCTTGATACTGCGGAACCAACCAGTTCACCGAAAACGAATCGGCTCCGACCTCTGAGAGTCGGCCATCGGACACACCGGCGTAATCGCACGCACACGCGGTTCTGATCACCCGATTCCGGAGGCGATGCAAAGCTCGATTACTAAAATCTAGGAGATGACCCGTGGACAGACTTTGAGAATCGAACCACAGTCGGCCATCGCGAATCGCCCAACTGAGGTCGGTGTCATATTCCTGATTTGGCGCTACCCCTCGCGATGCGACCCAGTGAGCGGAAGTGTGGATGTGACCGGTGCGGTTACTGCGGAGTGTCAGTCGTTTTGTGCATGTCGAGCCATCCGGGTATGTCTCAGTGGTCGTCCACTCTCCCACAAACTGGCGTTCGAATGGGCTGAGCCGAGTCATCCACGACGAGACGCCGTAGCCCAAGCCAGCCAGCACCAGCAATCCGATGATCCACCAGCCACGGCGATACCCGCTGCGGAGAGCGGGTGCCGACGACACTGGCTGAGGCGGGACATCAGAGGATGCGGGGGAGAGTGTCATCGTCTCGCCAGTGTACGCCTCTCGGCTGGTGGATCGCGAACACAAAACCGTCTCACGAACAAAACAGCGAGACTTGCCCGGATCGACCAGGATGCCCACGCCACTGGAGGACGGCAGAATTCTTACGAATTCTGCTACACAAAACTTGCGTCGTCCGCCGATTCCCTCCAAGATGCGGTGAGGGAGCGTTTGTTCACGTTTCCCACAACCTGTGCGACGGGCTGGTTCGATGCTTGCGAAGTTGTTCACCTATTCGCTGTTCGGCATCGATGCCAAATCGGTTGAGGTCGAGGTCGATATCTCCCCGGCCTCGCTTCCCAAGACCACGCTGGTCGGGCTGGCCGAAGCGGCGGTCAAGGAGAGCATCCCGCGCATCGAGCGAGCGTTGGTCAACAGCGGGTATCACCGGCCGATCGACCGCATCGTCATCAACCTCTCTCCGGCGGACCTGCCGAAAGAGGCCCCGTCGTCCGACCTGCCGATCGCCATTGGGATGCTGGCCGCCAGTGGGCAGGTGAGTACGGAACGTTTCGCCCAGTATTCCGTGGTCGGGGAGTTAGCCCTCGACGGCAATGTGCGCCCGATCAAGGGGGCACTGTCGATGGCTCTCCAGGCCCGCAGCGAAGGCCGCAAAGGGATCCTTGTCCCGGCTGAAAACGCCCGCGAAGCCGCTGTCGTGGATGAACTCGATGTCATCCCGGTCGGCAGCCTGGCCGAGGCGATCGGGTTCTTCAGCGGCGAACTCCCGATTGCCCCCACCGTGTTCCGTTGGGAGGACGCCCTCCGCGAATACGGCAACTACTCCGTCGACTACTCCGACGTGAAGGGCCAGGAGTCCGCCAAACGTGCCGTCACCGTGGCGGCTGCGGGACGGCACCATCTCTTGATGATCGGGTCGCCGGGGACCGGGAAGACACTGCTCGCTCAACGGCTGGGGACGGTGTTGCCGAATCTGTCGCCGGAGGAGAGCCTGGAGTCGACGCGAATCTGGAGCGCGGTCGGACGGCTGCCCGCCGCCCAGCCGCTGCTTCTCACACGGCCCTTCCGTTCGCCGCATCATACGATCAGCGAAGCCGGACTCGTCGGCGGGGGGAGTACGCCGAAACCGGGCGAGATCAGTTTGGCCCACAACGGGGTGCTGTTCCTGGATGAACTCCCCGAGTTCAACCGCCGCACGCTGGAGGTCATGCGGCAACCGCTGGAGGACCGTTGCGTGACGATCTCGCGGGCCATCGGCAGCGTGACGTTCCCGGCGAGTCTCATGCTGGTGGCTGCGATGAACCCCTGCCCGTGCGGGTTTCGCGGCGACCCAAAACGCAACTGCAACTGCTCGCCGATGCAGGTCGAGCGGTACTTGTCCCGGATCAGCGGACCGCTGCTGGACCGCATCGACATCCACGTCGAGGTGCCGCCGGTGCCGTTCCGCGAACTCTCCAATGACAAGGTCGGGACCAACAGTGACTCCATGCGGAACAGCGTGATCGGAGCCCGCGAACGCCAGAAGGAGCGGTTCCGCGAGACCCCCGGGGCTCTCAACGGCACGATGTCGCCGCGCCAGATTCGGACGGTCTGTAAACTCGGCCCCGATGCAGAGTCGCTGCTGAAAGCGGCGATGGAAGAGATGGGCCTCACCGCCCGCGCGCACGACAAGATCCTCCGCGTCAGCCGCACGATTGCCGACCTCGACGGGAATGAAAACATCACCGCCGTGCATCTGAGCGAAGCGATCGGCTACCGCACGCTCGACCGCGTCTACTGGGCCGGGTAACCGAATCGACTCCGTTTCGCCCCGGCTGCCAACGGCAGGGGGCGATCTTCTTCCTCCCTCTCCCCTGGGGCATTGGTATCGACACCACTCCCCACCCCGGAGGGGTCACAGCCCATAGCCGGTGGTCGAGCGCAGCGACACCACCGGTCTCGGGCATCCAGAGTCTCCGTATCCCGAAGGGATTCCAGCCGCGGTGGCCAGTTCGGTGATGCGAAGGCTGCAATCCCGTCGGGATAGACGGATTGGAAGACGCCTCTGTCCGGTGGTGTTCGCTGCGCTCGACCACCGGCTATGGGCTGAATTCCCTTCGGGAAGATGACAGGACTCGGCTGTTGAGTTGTGTAGATACCAATGCCTCTGGCGAGAGGGGGTGAGGGCCGAGCGATGAGCGAGCCCCGCTGGGCGTCCGCGCAACGTCACCCCGGCAGATTGAACCTGCTTGAACAAAGTCCTCAAAACCCATCACCTTCCCGCAGAATCCGTGTCGATACCCCACAACAGGCGTTGCGACTGCTTCGAATGCTGCGTATAATTCGATTCAGGCGTGGCCCCTTCAAGGCCAGCTCCAGCGCTCTCCTCCCGATCGCCCCACGTCCCGCCCCCCCCTCTCGATACGAGGCATCACACGTCATGGCCACCTTCATCGCTCCCCTCCCGATGGCTCCCACTGCGGAGGAGATTTCCGTCGCCACCGATGCCAGTCGGCAGTTGTCCGCTGCGCTGGCTTCGAAGCGCAAGCTCAAGCGTGGCAAGAACGGCACGCGCGTCACACTGCAACTGACCGACATGGCGGATGGAATTCCGATTCCCGAAAGCGCGGTCGAATTACTGCAACTGATCCTCGTGGAGATCTCCAAGGGAAACCCAGTCTCGGTGATCCCAGGCAGTGCTGAGCTGACGACGCAGCAGGCGGCAGACATGCTCAACGTCTCTCGCCCGTACCTGATCGACCTGTTGGAGAAGGAGGAAATCCCATACCGGAAGGTCGGCACCCACCGCCGCGTGCGGTATGAAGATGTGCAGAACTACAAGGAGCAGATTGATGCGAAGCGGCGGCGCGTCTTGAATGAATTGACGGCTCTGGGACAAGAACTCGGGATGTACGAATAACAGGTTAACCCGACCCCGGCAGGCAACACCGTGAAGGATTTCTCCGGGGGCACGTTCGCAAGGTGGCCAACACGATTCCGGCCCCCTCTCCCCCGCGATCGATGTGGCCCTTGCCCTGTGCGTTTTGCGGGGGAGAGGGCTGGGGTGAGGGGGCCATATCGCACGCTCAGGCCCCCTCACCCCGGCCCTCTCCCCCACAGTGGAGTCCTCTCCGAAAGCAGCATCGATTGTGGGGGAGAGGGGGCTGAACACTGGGAAACGCCTTGCGAAAATCCTTCACGGCGTTGCCCGGCAGGGGTCACAGAGGTGAGCCTGCGCTGCGCTCAACCACCGGCACTTTTCTGCCATCCCTTCAGGATGGAGACTTGAGCCTGTTCGTCAATCTGAGGATTGATCGGCGAGGTTTTCTTGCACCCGAAGTGCTTCCCGCTGGGCTTCCCACGCTCTCATCTGTCTCAGAGAGTCCCGTTGCGAAACGTGAACGATGGCATGGATTGCGATCACCTGGAGTGCTACACAGCCCGACATGAACCAGGCATTCGGCCAGGGAAATACGAGCGGACATGCCAGCACGACGAGCCATGCCAGACGAAGGCACCACCATTGAATCTGATCAGACTCGCGATTACGCCGGAGACCTAATTCCTGTCGGGCATCCAGTTCCGCTCGACTTCTTGCAGCTCCGTCGAGGGCGAAGTCTCGAAGAATCGATGCCCTCACATTTCGGACGATGACCGCAGCAATCGCCTCCGCTGAGGCTCCTCGCCAAGTCATACACTCCTGCCCTTGATTGATGAACTGCCGCAACTTCAGTGACTGTCCGGGCAAGCTCAACCGCAAATCGCGAAAGTCAGCACGACCGGGTTCGACTCGCCACACTTCGACAAGTGAGACATCACCCCAGCGCCAGGCAGTCTCTGTGTTGTGTCGGCGGATTGTGATCCCCTGAGTGGACATGCAGACGACCCTCCGGTCCGGCCGGTTTATGCGGAACTCGACACTCGTCGCGTTGCGATCATCGGGATACGGTGTCCAGACTTGGTGAATCAGTCGGTCAATGGATTCAGAGTCTGAGTCATCCAGGAAACCCAGTTGAAGTTGTCGTCGCCACCAGGGGCGATCCGGGTTCTTGTAACTTCGCGCGATCACACCTTGACGCACATGACCGCTCTCAAACTCCTCCCAGGACCACAGATCCCATCCCCAAAGCAGGCGACGACTGATCCCCCGAGTATCGACCCGAAGCTGTGGCCACAGGTACTGCGCGAACCACATCGCACCACACAGAAAGATCAGCACAACCATTGTCTGGTCGAAGCGATTGCGTCCCTGAACGAACACAAATTGCCACCAACCCACAGGGGCCATCAGAAGACAGCCCCCTACTGCCCACCTCGCTGCGCGACGGAGTTCGTGGGACAGATGGTAACACTGGATATTGGTTCCAACCGGGGAACGCATTGTGTCAAACATTCTTCTTCTCAGAGAGTCTGGGGCCTTCCATCGGGTAACGAGGAAGTGAGTTTCGTGGATCAATGGAATTCTCGCGAGTTGCGGAGTATCGCCCCCTCGAATCAGGCATCGTTGATCGATACGATGAGACAGCTAGCTGGCGATTCGACTGGTTGGCGGTATTGCCGGGGGTTCATTGATGATTGCGAATCGAAGTTGGATGAGTGTCTGCCTGTGGGGAATGTTCGCCGCCCGGGTGATGATGGCTGCGGAACCTCCCACGCGCGAGGTCTTCAAGAAAGACCTCGCCGGCAATGCCGAGGTCGAAAAGATCATTCAGACCTTCGGCGGCAAAGGAGCCGTCGGCGACGACTCCCCGCCGACTCCGGCAGCTGAGGCGGTCAAACTCTTCCAGACGACCGAGGGGCTGACGGTCGAACTCGTGATGGACGAGCCGCTCGTGCGGCAGCCGCTGTATATGTCGTTCGATGACCGGGGCCGGATGTGGGTGGTGCAGTACCTGCAATACCCGTTTCCCGAGGGGCTGAAGGTCGTGAAGTACGACCAGTACCTGCGGGCCGTGTTCGACAAGGTGCCTGCTGCTCCGCCGAATCATGTGCCGGGGGCGGACCGCATTACGGTCTATGAGGACACCGACGCGGATGGGAAGTACGACACCTCGAAGGATGTCATCACGGGTCTCAACATCGCGACAGCGGTCGTGACCGGCTACGGCGGAATCTGGGTGCTCAACCCGCCGTACTTACTCTTCTATCCCGATTTGAATCGCGACGACGTGCCGGACGGCGACCCGGTGGTGCATCTCTCGGGGTTCGGGCTGGAGGACACGCACTCGGTGGCGAATAGTCTGGCGTGGGGGCCGGATGGCTGGCTGTATGGAGCGAACGGGAGTACGACGACCGCCAACATCTCATCGGAGGTCACCAAGAACGTGAGGTTCCTGGGCCAGTGCATCTGGCGGTATCACCCGGTGTCGAAGGTGTTTGAGGTCTACGCCGAAGGAGGCGGGAACACCTTCAGCCTGGAGATCGATCAGGCGGGGCGGGTCTTCTCCGGGACCAACGGTGGCGGCACGCGCGGGATGTACTACCCGCAGGGGAGCTATGGCATCAAGGGCTGGGCCAAGCATGGTCCGCTGACCAATCCGTATGCGTTCGGATGGTTCGAACATATGAAGCACGAGGGGGACGGCGACCGGTTCCCGCAGACGTTTGCGATCTACGAGGGGGGCCTGCTGCCGGAGAAGTTCCACGGCATGGTCCTCAGTGCCAACGCCTTGCACAACCGCGTGTGGGCCAGCGAGCTGATGCCCGACTCGTCGACCTACCGCACGAAGGATTTGCCGCCGATCGTGACGACGCCCGACCGCTGGTTCCGTCCGGTCGACCTCAAGGTCGGGCCGGATGGGGCGGTGTACATCGCCGACTGGTACGACACGCGACTCACGCACGTCGACCCGCGCGACAACTGGCACAAGGAGAGCGGGCGGATTTACCGCATCAGCGGGCAGGACTCGGTGCCGACACTCGACCCCGCTGGGAGGCCGTGGACCGCGACCGACTTCACAAAGTTCGACGTGGAAGTCTTGCGAGGGTTGCTCTCACACTCCAATAAGTGGGTGCGGTTCACAGCTGTGCGGACATTGAGTGAGCGGATCGCGTCGAAGACCCTCACCCCCAGCCCCTCTCCCGGGGGGAGAGGGGAGCAAGAGGGGCGATTGCTGCGCGAGACGTTTGCCGCGGCTGCGAAGGTCGGCGGGCCGGGGGCCTTGGAGTCGCTGTGGATCGTGGCCCGCACCGGTGGGTTCACGCCGGAGTTGGCGCTGGAACTGCTCGCCAGCCCCAACGCAGACATCCGCCGCTGGACCGTGCGGCTGATCGGCGATGAACACCGCATTGAGGAGTCCCTCGCCGCCCGCATGACCCAACTCGCTCGCGAAGAGACTTACGTCCAGGTCCGCTCGCAACTCGCGAGTACGGCCAAGCGACTCCCCGCGAAGTTCGCCCTGCCGATCGTCCAGGCTCTCCTCCAGCGGGATGAGGACGCGACCGATCTACACATGCCGCTACTGCTGTGGTGGGCCATCGAAGCCCAATGTGGGAACGACCACGACGAGGTTCTGAAGCTCTTCGGCGACAAGTCCCTGTGGAATCACCCGATCACCGCCCAGACCATCGTCCCCCGCTTGATGCAGCGGTACGCCCTGGCCGGGACGCCCGAGGACTTGGATACCTGTGCCAAGCTTCTGGCCTCCGCCCCTTCAGATGCCCATCGCCAGACGCTCATCAGCGGGTTCCTCGAAGCCTTCCAGGGCCGCGAGATCAAGCAGCTTCCCGAGTCACTCACCCAGGCGATCACCGACTACCAGAAGTCGATCGGCCAGGATGATCTCGTCCTCAGCCTCCGCCTCGGCAAGCCCGAAGCCATCGACGAGGCTTTGAAGTTCATCGCGAACGAAGCGGCTGATCGCCCCAAGCGGCTGTCCTACATCTCGGTCCTCGGTGAGGTGAAGCCGCCCAAGGCCATGCCGGTCCTCATCAACCTAATGGGTTCCCCGTCGATCGCCATCAAGCGGGCGACGCTGCAAGCTCTCCTCCACTTCGATGACCCCGCGATCGGCACTGCCATCTGCTCGCGGTATCACTCCCAGCTGCCCGATGAGCAGGACCTCCGCAGCATCGCGCACCGCGTACTGGCCAGCCGCGCTCCCTGGGCGAAACAGCTGTTGTTGGAGGTCGATGCCTTCCGGATCAAGGCGAGCCTCATCCCGCTCGACATCGTGCAGCAGATGCGGCTGCACAGCGATCCGGAAGTGCAGGCTCTGCTCAACAAGCTGTGGGGGAAGACGCGGGCTTCCAGCGAGGAGAAGCAGAAGCAGGTCGCGCGGCTGCGGACAGCTCTCATCCTACAGCGAGCCCAGGCAGCCGATACAGAGCAGCTTTCGCGTGGGCACTCGCTGTTCACCAAGCACTGCGCGACGTGCCATACCTTGTTCCAAGAAGGCGGCAAGACCGGCCCCGACCTGACCGGGTACGAGCGGGACAACCTCGACTTCATGCTTTTGTCCGTCGTCGACCCGAGCGCGGCGATCCGCGAGGAGTTCACGCAGTTCCAGATCGTGACCACCAGCGGGCTGGTCCTGACCGGTCTGATCGACAAGCAGGACGACCGCACCGTCTCGATCCGCGGAGCCAACAACCAGACCACGCTGCTCAACCGGGATGAGGTGGAGGTCCTCCAGGCGATGGAGACTTCGATCATGCCCGATGGCCTCGTTGAGAAAATCAATGACACCGAACTCGCTGATTTGTTTGCCTATGTGATGACGCGGACGCCTCCAGTGATAAAGCCGTAGGGTGGGACCAGCCGCTTTGGGCGCAGGCCCACCATTTCAGGGACACGCGTCATCCGTGGTGGGCTGGCGCTCGAAGCGAGCTTGTCCCACCCTACGACTGATCTGGGTCACCCCGCTAGCTTTTAGTCGGGCCATCCTTGACCCCCTCGTCCATCGCAGAATTCGCATCCCTCAAAGTATGAATCCGAAAGGTCCATTCCCGCCCAGCTTTCGTTGCAGAATTCGCATTCAGAAATTGAGTCTTCATCAAATTCCTGGTGACAAGCAACGCAAACGTAACCGGCACCGTGAGGGGCAACAGTATGTGCCTGCAAGCATTCACCGCAGTTTGCCACTCCGTCTCCATCACATAACAGCTCATCGTGTATTTTCGGAGGTGCAATTTGTTTTGCAAGTTCACTCGGGCCATGCTGCGATCCACATTTGCAGTCAATTTCGTCTGTGAAATCATCTGGCAGGACGAGCCAATGATTGCAGCTGAATTGTCCGACATGCATCGATTCCTGGCAGACCTCACAGTGTCCAATCGAGTAACCTGAGGTCACGTCCTGAACGACGACGGCTTCAAGTCCACATGTGCCGCAAGTCAGTAATGTTCCAGCCTTTCGGAAACCTTCTAATCGACCAGACGCTTTGATCTCCTCATACTTGGTCTCTAGGAATGTAGCCAGTGTGTGAAAGCTCTTATTCACCTGCTGGATTCTGTCTGTGTGACCAGAAAACACCTCCTTCCAAGAACCTTCAAATACTGCGAGGACATGCTGCCAGCACCTGTATTGTTCCTGAGCAATTGAATAGAAATCTTCATCAGGAACAAAGTGAACAGAGCGATTTCGATGCTCAATGACACTCTTCAACGTGTCTTTGCACCGCTTATGAAGCTGTGCGTCCAGTACAGACGACAGCGCATCAACAAGGAATGTTCCCCCGATGCTCTTCGCCCTACCGGACTTGATCTCCGCCCATCCCGTATTGTGAGGTTTCTCGCCAACCAACGACCAGTGCTCGTGGAAAAGCCTTGCCTTCAGTAGAAGTTCGAGTCCTGCAGCGAAATCGATTACCGCGTGGTGAGGCTCATTTTCTATGTCACGCACAGCCCGCTGCAACAATGACAGGCCGTTGTCGACCAATGCATTGAACATCTCTTTCGACTCTTCTGCACTTGGCATGTCTTTTTCCTGAATGCGGTCCAAAGGGAGTGTTTGAATCCTCATTCCCAAGTTCCGGCTTGGGAATGCCTGTCCTCGAAGCGACGAATCAGGTGGGAACCCGACCGTCCAGTACTTGGTGATTCACAATCTCCGCTGTCAAATCTGTCAAGAGCTTGCGTTCCCCGTTACGGTCGAAGACATCGACTTCAAACTCGCGGCAAGCTCTTCCGTTCATCGCGTCAATCTGTCCCATATTGTGTCTCTGCCAGTGCGCCGCGGGGAGGCGTCTTCCGGTCTGTTGTTCACGTGCTAAGAATGCCTCCAGCAATCTTGTTCGGTCTCCAACAAGGATACTGCAACCCACATGTGCCTCTTGCAGGCATCGGCACTGGCTCGGAGTGAGGACGACATCTGATTGAAACCCGGCTACAACGCCTAGGGAACTGTGTTGTGCTACTTGTTTGAGCAATCCATCGCGCAGTCCGGTTGCATCGCACCTGTCACGGAAGTCCCGCCATGTCTGACCAAGCACAGGATCAACATTGCGGAGGGCTTGTTCCGTATTCTGGTTGGGAACGTCCAACTCAATCCATCGGTATTTCAAGAACTCTGCGAGGTGTTGGCCTAGAGTCGTCTTTCCGGCCGCAGAGAATCCGAACAGCAGATAAACTTGGGTGCGATCGTTCATGTCGATAGTCTCCCTATGTCTGGCTGTGCCAGATCGTTTGTATTCGTCGTTCTTGAGCGAAGCAGGGTGGCCGGATTTCGCTTTAGACAGCTGGGTGACGCAGGAACTGGAGGGATTTCCGGGGTGAGTTGTCCTCCGTAAACTCTTGTGGCTCTGCCACCCAGACACTCAAAGCAGTATCTGGGCCACAGCGCCAATGCCAAGTACAACATCTCCACGTTGCGAGTCGCGGAGCGACATCGCCTACAGGGCTTCTTCGACTTCCACTTCCGCAGCTTCCAGCACGGGCAGCTCGGCGACGAGGCTTTGCCAGTCGACTTGTTTGGAATCACCCCAGAGGTGTTCCAGGTCGTACATCTGGCGGGCCTCTTCGGAGAAGACGTGCAGGACGAGATTGCCGTAGTCCTCCAGCACCCAGGTGCCGGTCTTCTCGCCTTCGAGGCCCAGACGACGCCAACCGTTCGCTTTCATGACTTTGTTGACCTCATGCGCGATGGCGGCCATCTGGCGTCCGCTGGTGGCGGTGGCGATCACGAAGTAATCGAAGATCGCCGTGATCGGGGTCAGATCGAGAACCACGATCTCCTTGCCACGAAAATCGTCGCAGGCTTTGGCCGCCAGTACCGCGTGCATGAGGGAAGATGTCATCAGAGTCTCAATCAGTCAGGAACGATGAACGCGTCCCCACGGGACAACCATCGCCAAAGGCTCGCCACGCTTCACAGCGGGGCTGGGCCTTCTTCTTTTAGTGTACGCGAGTGGGGAATCGTGTGCGCGGCAAAATTGGGGAAAGTTGGAAGGGCGAGGCTCCTGCCGAGCCGCTTGTGCCAGACAACGTCCACCTTTACTCGCGGCTCCGCAGGAGCGTCGCCCTCCCGACAGTCGGGCCAGGCTGGAAACGGAATCGCCTCCGGCGCGGGGCCAGAGGCGATCCTGGATTCTCGTGGGACGGGCACGTTTGCCCGTCCGGCGGAACGTCCATAGAAGGACGGGCAAATGTGCCCGTCCCACGACCTTATTGCCCCAGAACCCACAGGTGGAACGCCTTCGACTTCAGTCCCGCTTCGGCCAGCACTTGCCGCACGGTCTTGGAGTCGTCCTTGGCGAACGCCTGTTCGGTCAGCACGCCCTCGTCTCGATAGAAGACCGACATCTTGCCGTCGACGATCTTCTCCACGATGTTGGCGGGCTTGCCGCTGGCCTGGGCCTCGGCGACCAGCTTGGCGCGGGCTTCCGCCACACGAGCGGGATCGACCGAATCGGTGTTGGCGAAGGCGGGCTTCAGAGCGGCGATGTGCATCGCCACATCTCGCAGAGCCGGAGCGTTGAGATCCGTCCCTTCGGCATGGAACAGGCAGGCGGTCTTGCCGTCGTGGTGAACATAAGCTCCGACAGGCCCCTTGACCCGAATGACGCGGGCGATGACGAACTTCTCGCGAATCTGGTTCACGACATCTTCGAACATCATCTTCAGCAACTTGCCGTCCGCCGTTGACTGGGCCAACAGTTCGTCAACCGTGGTCGCTCCCGGGCCGTTCAGCAACTGAGTCACCAGCGCGTCACCGAGATTCACGAAGGCATCTGCCTTCGCCACTGGAGCCGATTCGCACTGGATTTCGACAGCTGCGGCTTCGGTATTGCCGGGACTGAGCTTGACGAAGATGCGGCCTTCTTCGGTGGCGTTTTCGGCACGGCTGACCAGCAGCTTGCCGACCTGCGAGCGCAGGATTTCGATGGCCTTTTCGGGGTCGCCGCCCGCTTCGGTGAGAGCTTGCTTGACCTTCATGAGCGGAAGACTGGTCCGCTGACGGAGAGCGTTGACGGCGGCTGCGGTGATTTCAGCCATGGGGGAGACTCCTCCAGGATTGCGAAACTGAACGGTGTGAGGTGTGGAACCCGCGTGTTGTAGCGGACTGGGGTCGTGGAGACATCTGTCCGGGTGAAGGACACCACGGGCGGGAACGATGTTCGCCAAAAGTGGGATAGGCTTCCAGCCTGTGCATGTCGCCGGATTCTCCGAATCCGGTGCGTGGGCGCCCACAGTCAGGCATCGGCTCGCGGGGCGGAAGTCGAACCACCGGACTCGGAGAGTCCGGCGACTTGGGCTTCCACTGCCAATGAAGAAGCCCGTGGCTGTCACGCCACGGGCTTGAATTCAAACGCACAGCGATTTAGCGGATGCTCGGCACAGCCTTGTGCTCTTCGGCTTTGGCAGCTTCTTCCTGCTTGCGCGGGATCGAGGCTTTGCCGGCGTTGATGGCATCGGAGACGTAGCCCAGGATCAGACGGATCGAGCGGATGCTGTCGTCGTTGCCCGGAATCGCGAGGTCGACCATGTCCGGGTTGGAGTCTGTGTCGATCAGCGACACGATCTTCACGCCCAGATTGCGGCACTCGGCAACGCAGTTCTTTTCCTTGCTCGGGTCGACGATGAACACCGCTTCAGGGAGCCGGTTCATCTCGCGGATGCCGCCCAGATTCTTGCGAATCTTCTTGAGTTCGCGGAGCAAGCGGGACTGCTGCTTCTTCGAGAACTTGGTGAGCATGTCACCCGTCTTTTCGAGGGTTTCCAGCTCTTCCAACCGACGCAGACGAGCGCGAACCGTCCGGAAGTTGGTGAGCGTACCGCCCAGCCAGCGTTCGGTGCAGTACGGCATGCCGCAGGCAGCTGCTGCCTCGACGACAGCTTCTTGAGCCTGCCGCTTGGTTCCCACGAACAGCACAAGGCTGCCCTGGGCCGAAACCTTCTGGAGGTACTTCTGAGCCCGGACTAGGCCCCGCACCGTTTCCTTCAGGTCGATGATGTGGATCTTATTCCGACGCCCGTAGATGTACGGACGCATCTTGGGGTTCCAGCGACTCGCTTTGTGTCCAAAGTGAACGCCTGCTTCCAGAATGTCCTTGACGACGATTTCTGCCACGCCCCAGCACTCCTGTCGAGATCGAGATTCAGTCGAAGCGGGGAAGGATACCGTGCGGGCGGTGGGGCGTCAAACGTGGAGGGAAGGCTGACGCCTTGAGCCGTCAGCGATCAGCGATCAGCCAGAGGGGAGGGAGTCCTGCACTGAGGTCAACCCGCCAAGGGAGTTCGCAGGTGCCCCAAGTGTCTTCTGGAAAATACGTTGCGGATGGCGTGCAATCCCTCTGGCTGAATGCTGAAAGCTGACCGCTGACAGCTTTCTCCCCCTAACACCACAGCTTGACCCGCTCGCGGAGGTGTTCCGGCAGCCGCTTTTCGATGGCGGCTTTGACTTGGCGGTCGTGGTAGCGAGTGCTGAAGTGGCCGAGGATAATCAGTTCGTTCTGGAACTTGTCGGCCCGTTCCAGCAGGTCATCCAGGTGGGTGTGGCCGAACTTGTGGATCTTCTCGCGGCGGTGTTCCGGGCGAAAGAAGGTCATCTCGGTGATCAGAATCTTCGCCTTGTAGACAGCGGGGTCGGCGTCGAGGCCCTCGGGAGCGGTGTCGCCGCAGTAGCAGACGAGCGGGGTGCGGACCTCGCCGCTGACATCAATGCCGCTATAGCGCAGGTCGCGGATCTGGTCCCCGCTGAGGCCGACGTACTCCGGCTTCAGCTTCTTGCGGCGTTCCCAGATGATGTACCCGCGCGAGGGGACCGTGTGCTTGGTATCGAAGGCTGTGACGAGGTGTTCGCGCGACAGTTCGAACTCATCCCCTGGCTTGACTCCGATGAGCTGGCACAGCATTCGCCCACGGTCGAGGCGTTGCCAGGACTTCAGCATGCGGTCGACGAACTCGACGATCTCCTCCGGCACGTAGATGATCGGCGGCTCCATCTTCATCATCTTGCGCCTCGCCACGAACGCGGGCAGCGCGGCCAGATGATCGAGATGAGCATGCGTAATAAAGAACGTCTGCGTCCCCATAAACGACCACGGACTGCCCCCCATGTCGAACCCGATCTTCAGTTCCGGGATGCGCCAGTAAGTCTGCACAGCCGCCCGCGACCAGCCTTCAATGGTGAGGCCGCCGTGGGTGTGCGTGTGCAGGGGGAGGTTGTCGACCATGGGAAGCTGTCAGCCTTCAGCGATCAGCCGTCAGCCAGAGGGTGAACGTTTGAAATCGCGGCAGAGGTTGGTGATGCGGAAGCTCAATCGCGGAGCGACGTAGGCGATGTCGCTCCGCGACTCGCATTTCGTCCTGTGAGTGGGCTTGTCAGTGGCAGTCTTCTTCCGGGTAGGAACGATTTCCGGTGGAAGGAATCTCAGTCGCGGAGCGACTGAGCTACAAAGCAGGCTGACGGCTGCCTACAAGAAAACCCAGGGACACGCCTGGCGGGTGTCCCTGGGCTCTACTCTGGCTGAAAGCTGACGGCTGAAAGCTGATCGCTGACAGCTCTCCTAGCCCTTGGCCTTCTCGATCTTTTCCTTGCGGCGGCGTTCGACGACTTCTTCCTGGATGCTCTTGGGCACCTTTTGGTAGAACGCGAACTCCATGCTGAAGCCGCCCTTGCCCTGGGTCATCGACCGCAGTTCATTGGCGTAGTCGAACATGTTGGCCAGCGGCACTTCGGCGTTAATGACCGCCACTCCCAGGTTGGTCCCGGTCTGGCCGATCACGCCCCGCTTACTGGACAAGTGACCGGTGACGGGCCCCTGGTACTCTTCGGGGACTTCGATTTCGAGCTTCATGATCGGCTCGAGCAACGCCATGTCCGCGATCTGCAGGCTGTCACGCATCACGTGCCAGCCGCAGGTTTCGAACGAGCGTTCCGAGGAGTCGACATCGTGGTAGCTGCCGTCGACGATTTCGGCACCGACGCGGACCACTTCGCATTCGCACAGCGGCCCCTTGACCAAGGCCCGCTGGAAGCCATCATCGACGGGCGGAATGAACTGCCCAGGAATCTTGCCCTGCGTGATCTTGTTGAAGAACTCGTAGTTCTTGTCGTTGTCCTCGGGCAGCGGGAAAATCTTGCCCACGATGTGCGCGTACTGTCCCGAACCGCCGGTCTGCTTCTTGTGCTTGTAGTTGAACTCGACAACCTTCGTCGGGGTCTCCTTGTAGGCCACCTTCGGCTGACCGACCTTCGTCTCGCACTTGTACTCGCGCTTGATGCGTTCGACGTAGATTTCGAGGTGCAACTGCCCCATCCCCGCGATCAGCGTTTCGCCCGTTTCCGGGTCGCTCATCACATGGAAGGTCGGATCTTCCCGGCGGAAGCGTTCGAGGGCCTTGCTCAGATTGCTGGCGTTGTCCCGGTTGGCCGGTTCAATCGACAGCCGGATGACCGGCTCAGCTGCGAAGATCTTCTCGAGGGACATCGATTCCAGGCCCGGCCCGACGAAGGTGTCCCCCGTCGCACAATCGACACCGACGATGGCGATGATGTCGCCCCCCTCGGCCATGTCGATGTCCTGGCGTTCATCGGCATGCAGACGCACCAGTCGACCAAACCGCACCGCCTTGCCCGTACGGGTGTTGGTGTAGGTTTCGCCCTTCTTGAACGTCCCCTGATACATGCGGGTGTAGGTCAGCTGACCAAACTGCTCGACGACCGTCTTGAAGGCCATGCCGATCGCGGGCTTGGTCGGATCGGGGGTCAGGTTGATCCGGATGAATTCATCGGCCTGGATTTCCCCCTTCTTCCGAGCGGATTCCGTCTTGTCGTTGTCGATGGCCGTCACAGTCCGGTCGAGCGGGCTGGGCAGGTAGGCCGCCACCGCGTCGAGCAGTGTCTGGACGCCCTTGTCCTTGAAGGCCGATCCGCACATCATCGGCGTGATCTCGTGGGAGAGCGTCGCCTTGCGGATGATCGGGACCAGCTTCTCAGCCGGGAATTCGGTCTCTTCCAGGATCGAAGACATCAGTTCGTCGTCGTACATCGACAGGGCTTCGAGCATCGCCGCGCGGTGCGTCTGGGCCTCTTCGAGGTAGTCTGCCGGAATCGGCTTGAAGACGACATCCATCCCCTTCTTGCCTTCGTAGTAGATCGCTCGCATCTGAATGAGATCGATCACGCCTTCGAAGTTCGGACCCGATCCGATCGGAATCTGGAGAACCACCGGCGTCACGTGCAGCTTGTCCCGGACCTGCTTCACCACGCTGAAGAAGTTGGCTCCGGTACGGTCCATCTTGTTGACGAACCCGATGCGAGGCACCTTGTAGCGCTTCATCTGGCGGTCGACGGTCAGCGACTGGCTCTGGACGCCACCGACCGAGCACAACACGAGGATCGCCCCGTCGAGAACGCGCAGCGACCGCTCCACTTCCACGGTGAAGTCCACGTGGCCGGGGGTGTCGATCAGGTTGATCGTATAGTCTTCCACGGTGCCATCGACCTTGGTCGCGCCCCAGGTCACCTGCGTCGCGGCGCTGGTGATGGTGATGCCACGTTCCTTTTCGAGGTCCATGAAGTCCATGGTGGCCCCGTCGCCATCTCCCTTGACTTCTTCCATCTTGTGGATGCGGCCCGAGTAAAACAGAATGCGCTCGCTCAGCGTCGTCTTGCCGGAGTCGATGTGGGCCGAGATGCCCAGGTTGCGGATGTGCTGAAGGTCCATTGGTCTGCTACTGAACTGGGAAAGGAGACAGAGGTTTGACCCGTTGGGGAAACACTCGGTCCGTGAACGGGACACTCCTCGCAGAAAGAGACTCAGACAGTGAGCCACTCGGTCTGGAGGAACAGCGATTCGTCTGCCGGAACTGTCGGCGACGACTCACATTCGGGCACAGGCCACGAAGCGGAACGGCAAAGTAATCGGGGGTACGCAGCGTACGACTGGCCGCCGTCAGGCCATGCGCCGCTGCGATGGTTCGGTCGGCTCAGTCATTGGTGTGACCCTCGCTGGAACAACGATTTCGAAGTCTGAACGCCAGCCGCCCGCTGCATTCAGAAAACATCAATGCACGCTGATCCGGGGCGGACCCAAGACAATAGACCAGCGCAGCCTCTCGCAAGAGGACGGCGTATCGTATCGGCGGGTTCGGTCCCGGGAAAGGGAGAACCCCGGAAGTTTCAAAACCGGGAGCGGTCGCCAGCGGCGGTTGCCAGTCCGCCGTGCTGCGAGACGCCCCAGGCAGGCGGGGGAAATAGTCTCCCCGCCACCGGGGCCTGCCCGGTGGTCATTACACAACTCAACAGCCGATTCCAGTCACACCATCGAGGCAGGCACCCATCCGGCTGGCGGCTGTCATTTTCCCGAAGGGAATTCAGCCAATAGCCGGTGGTCGAGCGCAGCGAAAACCACCGGACCGCGGCCTCCCCACGCCCGTCTATCCCGGAGGGATTGCAGCCTTTGCAGCACTGAACTGGCCAGAGCGGCTGGAATCCCTTCGGGATACAAGAGTCTCTGGATGCCCGAAACCGGTGGTGTCGCTGCGCTCGACCACCGGCTATTGGCTGTGACCCCTCCGGGGTGGGAAATTGTGTAGATACCTATGGGACCAGCCCGGTGGCGGGGAGATTATTTTCGCCCGCCTGCCTGATGTCCACCCGCTCGCGATCGGTTCTGCTGGCGAGGCATCTTCGGATGGACGGAGGTTCTTGCAGATCCAGTGGAATGCGAATTAATTGGCGCTGCGGACGGGCACGCAGGAATCGTGCCACGCGATTATCGTGCAGGCAGCAGCAGCGGGGCCTGCGACTGGGGAGGAACCCAGAGGACGGGTTGCACGGCATTTTGACTCTGTTGCGGAACCAGACTCTGTTGTGGAACCTGTTGGGCCGGTGGGTTGTAGGGCACAAAGCTCTGCGGCACTGACGGGTGAGGCTGCCATTCCTGGTACTGAATCGGCTGGGTTTGCACCGGGGGAAGCTGCAAAGGCTGCATCGGGACGGGCTGCATGAGCTGCGGAGCCATCGACAGACCTGCCAAGGGGGCGGGTTGTAGCGGCATGGGCAGGAGCATCCGAGCCTGCTCCGGTTCCGGCGCACTGGGCAGCGGCATCGGCGGCGGATTATAAGGAGTGGCGGCTGGCGGTGCTGGCGGAGTCATCGGCGGGGACTGCGCTGGCTCGGTCTGCATGGGGTTCATGTGCGTCTGATGACATGTGGGGCAGGTCGTGGTTTGTGGCATCGAGGAGTACGTCGAGTACGCGGGAGGCAGGGTGCCATCGTAGACCGTTTGCCCCTGGGCACAGCTGGAGCATCCCCCGCAGGCGTTCCCGTCATCGGAACCACAGCCGGTCGCACAATCTCCGGTGCCGAAGCCACATCCCTCACCGCATGAGGAGCAGTGAGCGCAGGGACAGCGGGACGTGTTTTTGTGGAACAGGCCGTGTGGATGACGGGTGGTGTGACATTCATCGCACTGCGGAACACAGGGATCGTAGGCCGCCGTCCAAGCCCGATGGGCCGAACAACAACAGCCAGGCAGAGTCGCTCCGATCAAAGCCAGGAGGCATAGGGCACGCATGAGTCCACTCCAGGAAGACGCCCGCCCTCCCGAATCGGGAGTGAGGCGAATCTGTTCCAGAGATCGAACGGCGGAGGTGTCTGGCTTTACCGATTTTTCCGAATCGATCGAATTTTCCGGTCGAGCGGGGATCGCTGGATGGGTAGAATTGGCAACCTGGGATGCTCCTGTGGGCCGGAGAAACCCCTTGCTTCCCCTGTCGGTGTCCGTAGAATGAAACACGGAGATCGTCTGCGGACTGGCAATCGCCACACCGCGACCCTTCCCTACAATCGCTAAGGTGCGTAGAACAATCACTTTGCAACGATCACTCAGGGACTGTCCTCGGAGGGGTCGATGGACGACAAAGCGGTTTTCCCTCGCTGGCAATCGAGCCTCCCCCACTGATCTTCTGGGACCATCGTTCCATGACGCCAAAGAAATACCTGAGTCTCGACGAAGCGGCCCAGCAGTTGGGTCTTCGGAATGATGAGCTCAACCGCCTGCGCGAGAAGGGCAGCGTGCGGGGCTTTGCCGACCGGGGAACCTGGAAGTTCAAGGTCGAAGACATCGAGGAGTTGGCCCGCAGCCGTCAGGCGGACTCGGACCCCGAACTCCCCATGTATACCGGCTCGGAGTCCCATGACTCATCGACGATCTTGGGCAACCCAGACAGTGCGTTTGCCCTCGGGGGCGAATCCGCGATGGTGCTGGATGACAATGACGACGCCGAGGATCCGACGGTCATTCGCAAATCCCGCGACCCCCTGAGCAGTTCCGACAGCGATGTGCGGCTCGTGTTTGACGAGCCGATGGTGATCGGCCCGACCGAATCCGGCCCCATGAAGTTCATGGATTCCGACAGCGATGTCCGGCTCGTGGGCAACCTGCTGCCCGAGTCCGACAGCGACAGCGATGTCCAGCTCGTCGGTGATTTGGACAGCGACAGCGATGTCAAACTGGTCGGCGAAGAAACAATCAGCGACGTGATCCTGTCCAGGAAAGCGTCCTCGCAAAAGGGGTCCGACAGCGAGATTCGTCTTCTCCCGCACGGCAGTGACAGCGATATCAAGATCGTCGGGCACGATCAGGGCAGCGACAGCGACGTCCAGCTGCTGGGGTCTGCGGACTCCTCGATCGCGTTGGACTTTGAGACGGATGACAGCGAGTCGGCGTCGGTCCTGTCCGAAGAGAGCGGGATCGCCCTGGGTGGTGACAGCGCGATGATGCTGGCCACCGAGAGCGGGTTCACCCTCGAAGGCCCCAGCGACAGCGCCCTCTCCATGTCGGCCGAGTCGGACGAGGGGATCACTCTGGCCTTCGACACCGACGATCACGACAGCGGCATCTCGCTCAGCATGGGCGACAGCGGCATCTCGCTGGAAAGCGTCGGCGACAGCGGCATCTCGCTCGAGGACGGCAGGAACTTCGGCGGCACCATCCCGATGATGGACATCGCCAAGGATCTCGACAACGTGCCCGAGACGAAGTTCGAAATCCCCGCCATGCGGGATGACAGCCACTTCGAATTGAAGATCGATCGCGACGAAGACAGCAGCAACGAATCGACGCAGGTTCTGAACCTCCAGGACTCCGGCGAAGCCACCCTCGACGACGCCGTCTTCGATGTCGACGGCGACGACTCGAACATGAGCGGCGACGATGACGATCTCGAAGTCTCCGACGACGCTTTCGCGGACGACGACGATGATGTCGAGGACATGGAAGTCTTCGGAGCCGACGACGACGCCTTCGCCGGTGACGATGGCGACGGAGCCGCTCGTCCGCTGGCGGGCCGCATGGGCGTGGCCTACGAACACGAGTACGACATGACGACCGTGGGCCTGCTGTGCGTCTCGACCGTGATGCTCAGCCTGTGTATGTTCCTGATGTTCGACCTCGTCAAAACGATGTGGGTCAGCCAGCCCGGAACGCCCGTGGCCAGTGCCCTGCTCGAGTCTCTCGGCGGCATGTTTTAATCATTCCGTAGCCACGTTCGCCAGAACGTGGGCTGAGCGATCAGACTTCCGAAGTCTTCTGAGACTTCGGAAGTCTGTATGGTGAGCCGTTCCACCCTCACCATGACTCCGCTCCCAACCCCGCCGCCCGGCGTTTCAATACTCGCTGGCTGCGATATTATCAATTTGCGGAAAGAACTTTGATCCGCTCTCGGGATGGATGCGTTGCGTGACCAGGGTACATCTGCCGAACTCTGCATCCATCAGCGAGCCCGGCTGGCGACGTGTCCGTGGAATTTCCACAGGGCGGATGTCGGTGGTGGCCAAGATGGGGAGACATCTCGTGGTCGGTCGACTTGCCGGGCTTTGCCTTCTGATTCTGCTTTCAGCGACCCCCTCCGGGGCCGTGGAGATCACTCTGGATCGCCCCGGAGATCGCGAATTCATCCGAGATGCCGCCGATCTGCTCACCGCCCAGGATGAGGCGGAAATCCGCACCCGGTGTGACAAGCTGCTCACCGACAAAGCCACTCCGATCCTCGTGATCACCATCAAGAGCATGCGTGAACACGGGGGAGACGGAATGCGGATCGAAACGTTTACCCGGCTGCTCTTCGACCAGTGGCAGATCGGTCACGCCCAGCTGAATGGACAACTCTGGAACACCGGCATCCTGGTACTGGTGAGCGAGGGAGATCGCAAGGCCCGCATCGAATTGGGTGCCGGGTGGAAGCGGGACAAGGATCAGCTCTGCCAGCAGATCATGGACCAGCAAATCATCCCGCACTTCAAGCAGAAGGACTTCTCCGGCGGGATCAAAGCCGGGGTGGTCGCCCTCGACGCGATGGCTCGGGAGCTGCAAATGCCTGTCTCGCAACAGGCCCAAGCCCCGGCTCCGTGGTGGGCTCCCTGGGCGGTCGCCGGCTTGATTGGGCTGGCGATTTTCACGGTGGTGTCTCTGGTGCGCCAAGGATCGAGCGGCTGGGCGTGGCTGTTCTGGGGGGCTCTGTTTTCCCTCCTCGGATACATGCTGTACCAAATGCTGACCAATCAGGGCCGCCGAGGGGGCTCCTCGGGAGGATTCTCGGGAGGTTCGTTTGGCGGCGGATTCTCCGGCGGCGGCGGTGCCAGTGGTTCGTGGTAGGTCATCAAACTCGAGCGAGCATCCATGCAGAACGCATCCAGCCGGTTCTCCGCCAGCGATCGTCAGCGGATCAATCAATCCGTCCAGGCGGCGGAGTCTCTGACCTCCGCCGAAATCGTCCCCGTCGTCGCCACGGCCTCGGGACGCTACGACCGTGCCGAGGATCTCGCCGGACTCTGGCTGGGTGTTCTCCTCGTGATCGCCGTGTCGATCTACTGGCCTGCTGAGGCCGCAGAATCCGGCAGCTGGGGCACAAGCCCGGTGGTGGTGCAGACCCTCAAGCTGGTCGGCGCGATCCTGGGAGGCTTTCTGGTCGGAGCGGTTCTCTGTTCAAAAAACGCGTGGCTGCGTCGGCTCTTCACACCCGCTGTTCAAATGAGAGTTGAGGTCGGCCAGACCGCACGCTCAGTCTTCTTTGACAACCGCGTTCACCACACCCAGGGCGGCGGCGGCCTGTTGATTTACATCTCGCTCTTCGAACACATGGCCGTGATTCTCGCGGACCGCCAGATTCTCGAAGCACTGGGTCAACCCCGCCTGGATGAGCTCTGCCACACGCTCACGCTTCAGCTTCATCAAGACCGCCCCACGGAAGCCTTGTGCCAGACCATTCAGGCCGCAGGCGAAATGCTCCAGCCTGCACTCCCCCGGTCGGCGAGCGATGTCAATGAGTTACCCGATTCGCTGGTGACGATCGACTGAATCTGAGCAGATTGTTGACTCATCGTGTCCTGACGACTGGCCCCCAGCCGCCGCCGCCCGGTGTTTCAATTCTGAGCCTGTCGCCGGGCTGGAGTGAGACCTGCGCCGCAGCCCCCAGGTCGGTCGTCTCCCCGCTGGCCCGAATCAGGGTATTCCGCCCGAGTTGACCCGGCTCACCCCCTTCCATACCAGGAGGCGGGTACGGCCCGCGACGCTGCGACAGGATCGACGCGGTCATCGGGCGCAGGAACTCGATCTCGCGGACGATGCCGTCGCCGCCGTGCTGCTGGCCGCGACCACCCGACCCTCGGCGGATCGCGAACCGGTGGACGCGAACCGGGTATCGCTGCTCCAGCAGTTCGACATCAGTCAGCCGCGTGTTCGTCATGTGGACCTGGACCGCATCGGCCCCATCGGCGGTTCGCGTGGCCCCGCTGCCGCCGCAGATCGTCTCGTAATACCCGAATGTCGCATCGCCGAACGTCAGGTTGTTCATCGTCCCCTGACTCGCCGCCGCCAGCCCCAACGCGCCGAGCAACACATCCACGACGCGCTGCGAAGTCTCGACGTTGCCCCCCACGACCGCCGCACTCTGCGCGGGATCGAGATGCTCCGGCGGATTCAACAAACATTCGGGAACGACAATCGTGATCGGCTCCAGCACACCACCGTTGAGCGGGATGTCCTCATTGATGAGGCAGCGGAAGACGTACATCACCGCTGCCGTGACGATCGCTCGATTGGCGTTGAGGTTGCTCGTCAGCACCGGCCCCGTGCCAGTGAAGTCCACGGTGGCCGAGTCCCCTGCAATCGTGATCGCCGCCTGAATCGGCGAGCCATCATCCAGATGATCGACTCGCTCGTAACGGCCATCCGGCAGGGCCGCGAGCGCCAACCGCATCTTGGTTGCGGCCGCGACTTGAATGTGCCGCATGTAGGCATGCACGACTTCGAGCGATTGCTTTTCGACCAACTCGCGCAGCAAGTTGACGCCGACGTTGTTCGCCGCGACCTGTGCTCGAATATCGGCGAGGTTGTCATTTACCGATCGAGTCGGATGTGTGCCGGACAACAGCAGAGTTTTCAGATCGTCTTCGCGCGACACTCCGCTATCGACCAGTTTGAAATTGCGAATCAACACCCCTTCGTCACCCAGATGCTTCGAGAACGGCGGCATCGAACCGGGCAAGATGCCACCGATCTCCGCATGATGCGCGCGACTGGCCGTGAAGAAGATCAACTCACCACGAGCGTCTCGCACGGGCGTCACGACAGTCACGTCCGGAAGGTGTGAGCCTCCGCGATAGGGATCGTTGGTCACATAAACCGTACCGCGACCGTTAGGGAGCGGCCTCGGCTCCCCACGCGGGCCGCTCC
>JAYWFM010000140.1:0-5246 GCA_043778825.1 Planctomycetota bacterium
TCACTCGAGGCCGAGGTGACTGGCTAGGTCTTCTCTCGTGCGACTCTCTCATTCGCGACTCTCCCCCGGCTTACGCCGGCGCACCCTGACCCCTTTTCTGCTCCCTTTTCTGCTCCCCGTGACGAAGTCGCGCCCCCTGGATAGGGGGGCGTGACTTTGATATGAATGTCTTGTTCGGAGATGCTCACCGAGTTTCCATCACATCCGAGGGGCGAGCAGGAGAGGCATCGTGGCTGAGTCAGCCTCCGCAGTTGTAGTTCCTTCTGCCACCATCGCCGGTCGGATTGAGCATCTCGTCGCGCGGGGGCTGTGCCTGTGCGTCGTCCTCGGGACGCTCGTGCGTTACTTCGGGCGCTGGCACTGGGTCTTTGAACTCACGACTCATTTCGTGGTGCAGGCCACCGTCCTCGCCGGACTCGCCACGCTCTTGTTGCTGGTCCGCAGGCAGGGGCGCCTGGCTCTTGTCGCCGGAGTTCTCACTCTGGTCAACGCCGCCGAGTGGCTGCCGTACTATTCCACAGCGTCGCTGACCTCGGACGCCTTCGGTCGTCAAGAGACTCTTGTGGTCGTGTCGGCCAATGTCTATTCGCGAAATCGCCGCTCCGACGAACTGTTGCGTTGGATGAAGCAGAATGATGCCGAGGTCGTATTCCTCAGCGAGGTCGATCCGTGGTGGGCCGTTCAGATCGAGTCGTGGAAGGCCGACTGGCCGTACCAGATTGTGCGTCCCCGAGAGGACAACTTCGGCCTCGCGCTCCTCAGCCGACACCCGATCACCGACTCGCAAGCCTTTGATCTCGACGGGTTCATTCCGGCGGTCCACTGCCGCATCAGGGCCCCCAGCGGGGAGTGGACCCTCGTCGGCCTGCACCCCTTTCCTCCGATCGGGCGAGCCTACTCTGACCTCCGCAACCAGCAATTGGCCTCAGCTGCGAAGCGGATTGCCGCATTGCCGAAACCGCGAGTGGTGTTGGGCGACCTGAACAGCACGTCGTCCTCGCCGATGTTCCAGGACTTTCTGGCGGCCAGCGGACTGCACGATTCGCGAGAGGGCTTCGGCTGGCAGCCGACCTGGCCCGCCGGGAATTCGTTCTTGATGATTCCCATCGATCACTGTCTGATCGAGCCGGGGGTTCAGGTTCTGGATCGCCACGTCGGTCCGGACATCGGGTCGGATCATCTCCCGATACTGGCGCGGCTCATGCGCCCGAAGAAATGAAATTGCCACAGTCCAGACGTGACACCCAGGGACATTTCAGCCGACCTCGAAGAAATTGCGATTGCTCCCGACTTGAGGTTAGAATGAGGCCGACAAGACTCGGTCGTGATCGGAGAGCTACAGTGCCATCCCCCTTTCCTGGCATGGACCCCTATTTGGAAAATCCTCAGCTGTGGCAGGACTTCCATCATCGCTTCGCCACCACGATGAGCGAGCTGCTGAATCTGTTCCTGCCGGGCGAATACTTCGCACAGATGGAACAGCGTTTGGAAGTCGGCATCGTGGATGACAACGAGGAAGACGAAGCCGTTCGCTGCTACATCCCCGACGTGTCGATCAACGCCGCCCCCTGGTCCGATCGCAGCCCATCCACCGCCCTGATCGCACAGCCGCGCGCGACGGTCTCGCCGTCTGAGGACTGGGATGTGGATGTCAAGATGCACAAGCACCTGTTCATCGAGATCCGCGAAGCCAGCGGTGAGCATCGGTTGGTGACGCTGATCGAAATCGTCAGCCCCTCCAACAAACGCGGCAAAGATCGAACAGCCTTCGTCGACAAGCAAAACGAGATCATTGCCAGTGATGCCAGTCTGGTGGTGATCGATTTGCTCCGCACTGGTCGCCGCATTCTCCCCAGCGACGAAATCGAGCAGCGGCTTCAGATGCGGAAGATTCGTGCGGATTATCTGGTGTTGATCGGACGAGCCTGGGATCGCTCGGCATCCCGACAGCACTATCAATTATTTCCCTTCACGCTGCGCGATACGCTGCCCGTGATCCCCATCCCTCTGCGCGAGGACGGCGCGGAACCGACGCTCGATCTGCAATTCCTGCTCCAGCGGGTCTACGACGGTGGTCCCTACCGTCGAGGGGCCGTGAACTACGCGAAGCCTCCGGACCCACCGCTGACGGAAGTGGAATCAGCCTGGGCCGCTCAATTCATGGCCGCACAGAAGCCATAACAGATCAAGTCCCGTCCGTCTGGAGAGAGGCAGAACCATGAGCCCGTGCCGCCTTCTTGTCACATTCGTCGCAGTCGCTGGCCTTCTGGGCGGAGTAGGATTGCTGGTGATTGGCGAAGAACACAGTCTACCGGTGGTGATTCTCTCGCCTCATGACCAGCTTCCCTATGAGACTTCTCAACCTGTCCCCTCCCCGAAGGCGGAATTGGAATTGAAGATTCGCGAGCGGGTCAAAGACGATCCGTCCGTGGCGACGCTGGAATTCCAGATCTGGTCAACATATTACGATACAGAAGTGTTCAATCCGTATTCCCTAAGATTGATCCCCGCCTCATACAACATTGCCGTGTTTGACGAACAGCATGTGCATGTGGGGAGCCTGCATTCGGTCTCTAGCTCCGGAAGCCGCCGAGAGGCTGCATCGGGTGACTGGGAACGCATTAAGGAGGATGAGGGACTGTGCTACCGGATTCGGATGCGGTCTGCTCGGGTCTATCGCCCGTGGAAGGGGGACAAGCTAGTCCTGTCCCCGGGGAAGTATGAGTTACAGGTTGTGGCGAACAGCCGGTTCTTTTATCACTCACCGTTCAACCAGAACGGCGAGATTGACAGTATCGCTGGCCCCGTCTGGCACAAACATCGGGTGAATGCGGACACGTGGCGGTCGAATCGCGTGACCCTGAAAATCCGGGAAAGTGACTCTCACGATCAGCCCCATCCGCCCAAGCGTTCACGCCCACCATCGGAAGAATGACTGTTTCGTGGTCATGTGGGTGATCCACGGTCACCGGCAAAGCCCGCCGCTGCTGCCCTCGCAAGGGTCGCCCCACTAAACCCGTCTTCTCCCCCGCTCTCCGCTTGAGGTAGAACCCCCGGTCCAGGTCAGGGAGGACCGCATGGCCGCCTTTCGAGAGCATGTCATCTTTAGCAGCGTCCTCGGGGCCGGGTACGGGGCCGTGGGGGCGCTCGCGTTTGGGTTTACCCCCGTTCAAGGCTGCCTCGCGGGGGTCATGACAGCTGTGGCCGGGATGTTGCCGGACCTGGATCTCGATCATGGGCGGCCTGCGCAGGAACTGTTTGGGCTGCTGGCGGGGGTGGCCCCGCTGTTGCTGGTGGGGCGAGTGCTGCATTGGCTGCATCTGCCGGCGGATCGCGAGACGGTGATGCTGGGGATGGTCGTGTTGTACGTGTCGATCCGGTATGGGCTGTCGCGGATCATTCCTCACTTCAGTGTGCATCGGGGGATGTTTCACAGCATTCCGGCGATGCTCATTGCGGCGGAGATGGCGTACCTGTCGTACCCCAGCGACTCGTCACGGGTGAAGTTTCTGGTCGGGGCGGGGGTGGCGCTGGGGTTCTTCTCGCACCTGCTGCTGGATGAGATTTACAGTGTAGAAATCAGCGGAGTCAAGGTGGGCTTGAAGAAGTCCTCGGGAACGGCGATCAAGATGTTTGGCGAGGCATTTCTGCCGAACGTGCTCACATTCGCGCTGGCGGCCACGTTGTCGTATGCGACACTGATGGAGGCCGGATTGATTCGGGATACGTCTCGCGACGTGGCACCGGTTTTGCCGCAGCAACGACTGCTGCAACAGACCGAAGAGCCGGGCGCTGGGCAGTTGCGGTAGCATATTGTGGGTCGACGCTCCGCGTCGTGAGTGACGACGCGGAGCGTCGTGCCAGTGCGTCTGCAAGTGTATCCCATCAGCGGAGTGCGAGTCCCTGTCAGGAGGTTGGAGTTTGACCCTGTAGCCGACCGGAACTGCGTCGCCGTGAGGCGGGGTGGGGAGCATCGGGAGGCGAACGGTTGGTCCGGAACGCAAGTGCCCCTTTCCGTTCTTTGGCGGGATTCGGCCTGTCGTCGTGGTGAGCCTGCCGAGCAGAGGCGAAACCGAAGTGCCACATTGGTCACGTCGAACGTGATGGGCGAGTGCAAACTTGCCCCCCGTTTAGCCGCAATACCGTTCAATTAGCCATAACGATGGTGTCTGCAAAGGGTTTGGTGAGTCTGGGCGGGGACTTGTGTTGGTCTCGCTTCTTGGGCCATTTGGACCTTTTGCGTTTGATCACGCGGGGGTTGATGCGGTGGCGGCGGGGTGGGAGTTGTTCGTCTTGCAGTTCCTCGATCAGGGCGGCGTACCAGTCGGCGAAGGAGTGAGGCGTCTGATGTTGGCATTCGGGCAGGCGGCATTTCAGAACGCGGAAGCAGCCGGTGAACGACAGGCGATCCGGGTCGAGTTGCAACGGCCGGGCGGCTTCCACCATCAGGGAGCGGACGACGAAGTGGGCCAGCGACAGGGCGTACAATTCTTGACGCACTCCGTCGGGAGTTTCGCTGCGGAGCTGGGCGGGCTTCTCGGCGCGAACGGGGTCTTGGTGGGTCTTCTGCTCGTCGAACACCAGTTCGATTTCCCAGCGTTCATGGTAGCCCGTGATCAGTTCCAGCGCGGGGTATTGCAGAGGGTCCAGCAGCGTGGTGATCAGGCGGTGAGTCTCTCCATGTCCGGTGCGTTGCGGGTCGTTCAACGTGTACTCGATCACGCGGACTTCGAGTCCATCGCGGTCCTTTTGGCGAGCGTAGGTGGTCGGGTAAATCTTGGCGATGTACGAGCCATCGGAGAGCACCCGCACCTTCTTCAGAACGAGCGAATTCTTCACGCGCACGAGCAGCTGAATCTTCCGGGCCATCAGGTCTTTCCAGTCTGCATAACAGAAGAATCCTCGGTCCTGCGTGAGCAGCGCATCGGCGGGAATGCGGTCGAACAATTGCCGCGCCAGCGTCTGCTCGCCCTCATCCAATCCGCCGATGGCCAGAGCCACCTCGACGTGCGTTCCCAACTCGACCAGACTCACCTTGCGAACCTGCGGAAAGGCCCCGTCGCCGCGACCGCCGGTCGGTCGCCCGAACGCCTCTTCCAAGGCCGGTCGATCGGGCACATCCAGCACCGTCCCATCCATCCCCATCCAACGCAGCCCCCGATAGAATGCCCCCAGCGTGTCGACCGTGGCCAGCGGTCGCACGAGGTCGGCATGCCACTGCTTCACCGGCTCCACCCCCAGCCGCT
>JAYWFM010000141.1:0-12363 GCA_043778825.1 Planctomycetota bacterium
GAAGGACACAGCACCGAGCTGATCACCGCACCCACCACCCGGTTGTTCGAGTCGGTCGCCGTCCCACTCGCCCGAATCAACACCTGATTCGGCTGATACAGGTTGTACAGCTGGGCCTGCTCAATGTAGGGGAGTGACAGCATGATCCAGTTGGCGTTGTAGTGGAAGTTGGAGTACAGCGTGTCCCCATTGGTACTGGGCAGATCCTGATTGGAAGTGCCCGCACTGGGGCCGCCGTTTCCGAACCAGATGGCTCCGGGGGGGAGTTGGCCATGTGCCTCGTGATAGTTGTGGAGGGCCAGCCCCAGCTGCTTCATGTTGTTCTTGCACGAGGAGCGACGGGCCGCTTCACGGGCCTGCTGCACCGCGGGCAGCAGCAGAGCGATCAGCACCGCGATGATCGCGATCACCACCAGCAACTCAATCAGCGTAAATGCACGCCGACTTCTGTGAGGACTCATGGAACTCTCCGACACGGGGAACAAGAAAAAAAGGTGAATACCTTTGTACATGTTTATGAGTCCGCGTGGATAAGTCAATCAGAACTTTGCTCCGTACTTACGGAATTACATACATTTCCGGAGGATCAATTTTCCGGAGATGCAGTGCTGGAACGTGGCCTCGAAACCGTGGAGAAGGGAAACCCAATTTCGACACTCCGCACCGCAGCCGACAGGCCAGGGCCTCCAAGGCGTGACACTCAGCCAATATCCACACGCAAACGACCTTCGCCTCAGCTGCGGGTTCCTCTTTGTCCCGGCAGGGACACCCGACAATAGCCCACCGATTCATCGGTGGGTCCACGAGCCTCTCGCGGCCAGCAGCCCCGTCAGGGGCGACAGAAACCCGCCACATGGCCCCACGCCGACTGCTCGTCTCGACGGTTTTCGCAGGCTTCTGCCGTCCCTGACGGGACTCAGCGGTTTGTCCGGGGCGCTCTCCCACCGTTGAAACGGTGGGCTATAATCGGGAGTCCCTGACGGGACAAGGAGGGTGCTTTCGTGGGAAATGCTTACCTGGGAAGCCCTGACCGGCTGTCGGCTTCCGCGCGGAGTGTCCAAATTTCTCGGGTGGACTTGAAGAAGATTCCCTGATCGGGTCAAATCAACGCTGCTGAGTGTCTCACCTCCCTCTAAGGATCCCCAACATGCACAAGTTGAGTCTGGTTTTTCTGCTGTCGTTCGCCGTGGTCTCCCTGGGGTGTGGAGGCGGGACTGCGGTGCCTCCTCAGGCGGCGGTTTCAGGAAAGATCACGGGGGGCAAGCCAGGTGAACTCAAGGGGCTGGGGCTGCAGTTTACCTTGGAAAAGAGCAGTGCCAACGGGACCGCAACCATCGCGGATGACGGGACTTTCACGGGAATGGCCCCCGTCGGTAACGTTGTGGTCGTGGTCGTCGGGGTTCCAGTGGCGGGCGCGGTTCCAGCGGCGGGCGCGGCCCATGCGGATGCCTCGACCAGCAAGCTCAACCAGGCCCTGTGGGACGCTGGCAAAACACCGTGGAAGGTGAATGTGCCCGCGGATGGCAAGAAGGACATTGAGTTGTCTCTGGAAGCGAAATAAGCTGCGGAAGAAGCGACTCGGGAAGCGATCGCTCTCGGGTTGCACTCTCATCTGGATGAAGACGTTCCACACCCGGGTTTCGAACCATCGAACCCCGGGTGTTTTCGTGGACGACCGGATCACTCCCCTTTTCGGCGGTGAGTCACGCAGCGCAAGTCCCGTCGTTCGTTGAAACTTGTGTGTTGGTCGTCGGGTATGTTTCGGTATCCAAGCTCGGGCAATCTGGGCTGCCCTTTGGCAACTCGCTCACGATTCCGGTCCGGTCCATTTGCACGCGGACAGTCGTCTGTCCCCGCTGGTCATTGAGGAGCAACACATGTCAATATTGGTTCGCGGAATGGTGTGTCTCGCGGTGCTGATGGGTGTCTCGGCTGCCGCTCTCTGCCAGGCAGCGGAGGATGTCTCGCCGAAGCTCGGGGAGTACCTCCAGCAGGGGCAACTCGCGGATGCGGAGAAGTACCTCCGGGACCAGCTCACCGCCGATCCGCAGCATGGCCAGGCGCGGTTCGCGCTGGGGGTCGTGCAGGTACTCTCGGCGATCGAACACCTAGGCCAGGAGCAGTACCAATACGGAGTGATGAGCGGGCAGCTCTCGAACCTGCCGGTATTCCGTCTGCCGGTTCCCCTCAATCCGAATCCGGAAGAGGTGACCTACACCCAGGTGCGACAGGTATTCTCGCACCTGCAAACGCGAATGCTCGCCGCCGAAGCCACATTGGCCAAGGTCGACCTGAAGCGCGAGGTCAAACTCCCGATCGATTTGATGGCGATCCGGCTCGACCTGAATGGGGATGGGAAGACGGATGACCAGGAGAGCTTTGCCACCCTCTTCGGCGTTGCGAACCGAGTTCGCCCCGGCACTCCGGCTGCGGACCTGAAGGTCACATTCGACAACGGCGACGTGCCGTGGCTGCGGGGGTATTGCCATTTTCTGTGTGCGGTGTGCGACGTGGTGCTGGCCTATGACCACCAGCAGATGTTCGACGTGTCGGGCCATTTGATCTACCCGAAGGCATTGCCGCCTCGTGGGGGCGTCGAACCGCTCGATATCGGCCAAAGGAATAACGATGACTTCATGCGGCAGATCATGGACGCCATCGCGGCGATTCACCTCGCCGACTTTCCGCTGAAGGAGCCAAAGCGGATGTCGTCCGCGCGGGGGCATCTGCTGGAGATGATTCGGACCTCGCGCGAGTCGTGGGTACTGATCGAGGCCGAAACGGATAACGACCAGGAGTGGCTTCCGAATCCCAAGCAGACCGGCGTGCTGCGCGTCCCCGTGACGCGGGAGTTCATTGATGGCTGGCACGGAGTGCTGACCGAGATGGAAGACCTGCTCGAGGGCCGCAAGCTGGTGCCGTTCTGGCGCGACTACAGCCACTGGCCCATCGGAGGCTGGGTCGCTGGCGATATCCCCGCGAGGGGGCGGGGCGTGAACCTCAAGCGGTTCTTCGAGGAGCCGTCCCGGTTCGATCTCGTCCTGCTGATCCAAGGCACAGCCGCGCTCCCCTATGTCGAGAAAGGCGAGCTGTCGCGTCCAGAGACATGGGACAACCTGACCCGTGTCTTCCAGGGGCAGTTCTTTGGGTTTGCGATTTGGTTTAATTGAGGCACCGTGGGAGTTCAGGCTTTAGCCTGCGCTTCGACGCCCAACGCAGCCTAAAGGCTGGACTCCAACGGGTCTCTCGCGATACCGTGTCCGCATCGGACCCTTTTCATTTCTGGAAACCGCTGGGACGGACCAATGAATCACTTGTGGCGAATCGCGTGCGTGTGGGGAGTGGCTGTCATCGGGACCTCTTCGATCGAAGCTCAGGACACCCAGAAGGAAGTCTTCAACGAAGACGAGTCAAAGGTTCCGGCCTACGTGTTGCCGGAGGTACTCGTCTCGGCCTCGGGTGAGAAGATCGACACGGCGGCCAAGTGGACGCAGCAGCGGCGGGGCGAGATCCTGCGGATGTTCGAGAGCGAGGTGTATGGCCGCACGCCGTCCATGCGGCTCGAAGGCATCCGCGCGGTCGTCACCGAAGGACCGACCGATGCGATGGAGGGCAAGGCGACTCGTAAGCAGGTTACGGTGTACTTCACCGCGAAGGACGACGGTCCTCGGATGGACATTTTGATTTACTCGCCCAAGGGCAAGCCCCATGCCCCGGCCTTCCTCGGTTACAACTTCGAAGGCAACCACGCCGTCACGACTGACCCCGCCGTCAAGCTGGCCCACAGCTGGTTGCGAAATAACGACAAGGAAGGGATCACCGAGAACAAGGCGACCGAGAAGTCGCGCGGCAGCGAGAAATCTCGCTGGTCGATCGACCGCATCATCGAACGCGGGTACGCCGTGGCGACGATCTATTACGGCGACATCAATCCTGACTTCGATGATGGGTTCCAGAACGGTGTCGAGCCGCTGTTCTACAAGGGCGACCAAACCAAACCCGGCCCGGATGAGTGGGGCAGCATTGGAGCCTGGGCCTGGGGCCTGAGCCGGGCGCTCGACTATCTGGAAACCGACAAGGACATCGACCCCAAGCATGTCGCGGTCCTCGGACATAGCCGCCTCGGCAAGACCTCGCTGTGGGCCGGGGCTTTGGACGAGCGGTTCGCACTGGTCATCTCGAACAACAGCGGCTGTGGCGGGGCGGCTCTCAGCAAGCGGTGGTTTGGCGAGACGGTCAACCGGATCAACACCTCGTTCCCGCACTGGTTCTGCGACAATTTCAACAAGTACAACCACAACGAGGCCGCGCTGCCGGTTGACTCGCACGAGTTGATCGCCCTCATCGCCCCGCGTCCGGTCTACATCTCCAGCGCCGTCGACGACAAGTGGGCCGATCCCCTGGGCGAGTACCTCGCAGCTGTCCACGCCGACCCGGTGTACCGGCTGCTCGGGACGAGCGGGTTGGGGGGAGAGAAACCGAGTGAGACCTCTCCGGGCCTCGATCAACCGCTGCTCAGCGGCCAGATCGGCTACCACATCCGGACCGGCGGCCATGACGTGCTGCCCTATGATTGGGAGCAGTTCATGAACTTCGCGGACCGGCACTTTGCGAAGAAGTGAGCGGAAGTTTTCAGTCGTTAGTTTTCAGTGGTCAGTCAGAGACCAGTCGTGCGAAAGCCCGGGGGTGGCAACCCCTGGGCTTTGTGATTCCGTTGAGTGAACCCCGCGAATGCCCCAGCCACTGTCCCTCTTCTCCGCGTTCGGCATCGAGCTGGAGTACATGCTCGTCGATGCCCAGTCGCTCGATGTGCGCCCGATTGCCGACCGGGTGCTGCAACTCGAAGCGGGCCAGATCGTCTCGGATGTGGAGTTCGACGACATCAGTTGGTCGAACGAACTCGTGTTGCATGTCCTGGAGTTGAAGACCTCCAGCCCGGCTCCGTCGCTGGCTTCGATTGCTCAGCAGATGCAGTCGCATGTCGGTCGAGTGAACGAACTGGCGGGTCCACTCGGAGCTCGACTCATGCCGACGGCGATGCACCCGTGGATGGACCCGCTCCGCGAAATGCAACTCTGGCCGCACGACTACAGCCCGGTGTATGAGTGCTTCAACCGCATCTTCGATTGTCGGGGGCACGGGTGGGCCAATCTGCAAAGCATGCACATCAACCTGCCGTTTGCCGGGGACGAGGAGTTTGGCAAGCTGCACGCGGCGGTGCGGCTGGTGCTGCCTCTGCTGCCCGCACTGGCGGCGAGTTCGCCGTTGATGGAGGGGCGTCTCACCGGGCAACTCGACAGCCGGTTGGAGACCTACCGGCTCAACTCGCGAAAGATCCCGTCGATCGCCGGGCGGGTGATCCCCGAGCGGGCGTTTACTCAAGCAGAGTACCAGTCGCTAATCTTCGACCCCATGTTCAGCGACATCGCCCCGCACGATCCCGAAGGCATCCTGCAAGATGAGTTCCTCAACGCCCGCGGCGCAATCGCCCGCTTCTCGCGCGGGTCGATCGAGATCCGCGTAATCGATGTGCAGGAGTGCCCAGCTGCCGACCTGGCCATCGCCCGCGTGGTGGTTGATGTCCTGAAGCGACTGGTGGCCGAGTCGTGGACCCCGGCCGACGAACAGCAGTCGATCGAGATCGAGCCGCTGGAGACTGTGTTCCTGGATGCCATCGTGCGTGGCGAACAAGCCGTGATCCGCGACCGCCGATTCCTGGCCCAGTTCGGCATCGCCGGGGAAGAGGAATTGTCGCTGGGCGAGCTGTGGCAATACCTCGCCGCTCACCCAGACGATGAGGGACTCCGCCACGGCGGCGAGGCGTACGAGCCGCTGCAGACGATCCTCAACGCCGGCCCGCTGGCCCGGCGGTTGTCCGAACACCTCGGGCCATCGCCGGATCGTACGACACTGCATCGCGTGTATGGGGAACTGTGCGACTGCCTGCGGGATGGGGAGCAGTGGACCTCGCGCTAGCGACGCAGGCTGACCAGCTCGAATGCGGGATTCCAATCGATTGGGATGCCGCATAGAATCGCATGCTGTGAGGCTTGTGAATCAGGAGTTTCATCATGGTGGGAGTCTTGGCCACATTTCGTGGCGGACGAGTGGAACTGTCAACACCGGTCGGCTGGCCCGATGGGACGGAACTGGAAGTCGTTCCACTCCCCTCGAAGGGGAATACCCAGGCCATTGTCGAAACTAGTCCCGTCGAATCGTATCGCGAGTTCATCGAACGGCTGGCCGGATCATTCGGGGGCGAACCCTTCGAGCGTCCGCCTCAAGGCGACGACGAGAATCGTGAGGTCTGGTAATGCCGTGGCTCCTGGACACGAATGCCTGGATCGTGCTGCTCAAATCGACCAATGAGCATCTTGTCCGCCGGTTGGCCCAGCGGCAGGACGGCGACATCCTGTTGTGTGCGGTGGTGAAAGCGGAGCTGTGGCACGGTGCGCACAAGTATGGCAATCGAGAAGCCCGCCTGTCCCGTTTGCAGCAACTCTTCTCGCGGCATCATTCTCTTCCGTTCGATGATGATGCCGCTTGGCACTATGCCGATATCCGGCATGGCCTGGAGGTCAGTGGGCAAGTCATCGGTCCCAACGATTTGAAGATCGCCGCCATTTGCCGAGCCCATCACCTGCAACTGGTGACATCGAATGTGGGAGAATTTCGCCGAGTCCCTGGTCTGGATGTTGAAGACTGGACGGTTCCCGTTTGATTTCGCACATGATCTTCTTTCCCCAGCGAAGCTGAGGAAAGAAGGGCGAACGTCGAGGGAAAACGGCGGACTTAGAGCAGTTTTGGAAATCGTGTTCACGGCAAAAGTCTGGAACACTAATCTCCACTGATCGACGCTAATCCAGAGTTGGATCAGTGTTGATTAGCGGTGATTAGTGTTCCAAATTCGTCATTCCATCGGCTCTGTTGGTGAACACCATTTCTGTAACTGCTCTATGTCCAGGGCTCGTTCTCGGTTCCCATATCGAGGACTGGATCGGTAGCAGACGACTTGTACCACCGGACGGGAACCAGCCACAACGTCAACACCACCAGCGACCCAAACGCCGTATAGACCAGCGTAAAGCACCACTCCGGAAGCTCGAAGAACAGCAGGTCATGCACCGCGTTCGCCACGAAGCTGCCCGAGTAGGTCGACTCCCCGGCCCGCTCTCGCAGAGCATGCTCCAGCGTGGTCAGCGGGCAAACCACTCCCGCCCAGGCCTCGATCACGACGATCACGATCATCGCCAGATGCACCCCCCGGAACCAGCGATTCCGCACCCAGCCCCAGCGACGAAAGTATCCAACCAGCACCGCCACCAAACCGAACACGACAAACCCCACGTAGGCCAAATGCAACGTGACGGTGGTGTCAGCGGCGACGCGGTAGAATGTCTCCATGCAGAGAGGAGCGTTGAGAGCCCGGGGAATTCCCAGAAACCGGGGCGTACGTTGAGATATTCAAGGGATATGAAGACACTCCGCGCCGAAGCCGACAAAGTCGCCGGACTCTCCGAGTCCGGTGGAGCGACGCCCGTCCGCAGAACAGCCCCCAACCAGGGCAAACCGCATGCGTTCAGAAGACGACCTCATCGCAAGTCACCGTAGCTCACCGGATTCGGAGAATCCGGCGACTTTGGGCCACCTTCGGGCATCACGCTGACGGGTTCAGCGCGGAGTGTCGATAGGAACGCAGAATACTCTCGTTCCCAAGCCGGAACTCGGTCCGGCTTAGGAACTCTGATCCCTGCCGGAACAGTTCCTGCCCCGAGCGTCTTCTGTCGCCGCTTTCGCGGCGAAGGGGATGCTGGCAGGCGTTCGTCGAGAGAACACGGCGGACTGACATCGGCGCTCGCTGTCGGTCGGGTTACGCCAGCCCCTCTTTCCCGACGCGATGGCAGAAGTCCCCGAAGCTCTCGCCGGTGGTTCGGCTGGCTTTGTACTTACCGAAGATGGGGCTGAGACGGGTGTGGATTTCTGCCTCGGGGACCATGTCCTCGAACAGGAACGCCAGCCGCGTGCCTTGCACATTCCCGCCGAGGTACACGGTGTACTTACCGCGGGCCTTGCCGACCAGACCGATGTCCGGAGTGTACGGCCGCGCACAGCCGTTGGGGCAGCCGGTCATGTGGACCGAAATTCGTTCGGAGAGCAGCCCGTGTTTGGCCATCTCGGCTTCGAGGGCGTCCATCACGGTCGGCATCACGCGTTCGGCCTCCGTCACCGCCAGACCGCAGGTCGGGTAGGCTGGGCAGGCGATCGAGTACCGCCGAGCGAGCGTCAACTCCTCAGCCCGCTTGCAGCCGTGCTCGGTCAGGATGCGGTCGATGTCGGCCCGGTCCTTGGGGTCCACGTCGCACAGGATCACCCCCTGCAAGGCGGTCAGCCGCGTCTCCATCCCGTACTTGCCGAGCAACACACGGAACATCTTCTTCAGTTGCAGCGGGCCCTCGTCCTTGAGGCGGCCATTCTCAATGTTGATCCCCAGGAACAGCTTGCCGTCCCCCTGCTCGTGCCAGCCGATGTGGTCATCGACATCGGTGACATCAACCGCGCGCGGGCCGGGGAGGGAGAAGCCGCAATACTCTTCGACCTTCGCCTTGAACCACGGCAGCCCCTGCTCGTGGATCAGGTACTTGAGCCGGGCCTGCTTGCGGTCGGTGCGGTTGCCGAAGTCACGCTGCACCTTGACGACCGCTTCCCCGACGGGGATCGCCTGTTCGGGAGTGATGAACGCCATCTGCTTCGCGAGGGCCGGGAACGTCGTCTTCTTGGCCGGGGTCATCCCCATGCCGCCGCCGACCAGCAGGTTGTAGCCGACGATCTTGTCGTTCTCGACGACTGCGAGATACCCCATGTCCTGGGTATAGATGTCGATGCAGTTGTCTTCGGGCAGCGTGATGCCGATCTTGAACTTGCGCGGCAGGTATGTGGCCCCGTAGATCGGCTCGCTCTCCGGTTCGGCACTATGAACCAGCGTGCTGTCCTCGCCGTCCTTCAACCAGATTTCGTAGTAGGCGTTCGAACGCGGGCGGAAGTGCTCCGCCAGTTGGTCGGCCAAGAGCTGCATCTCGGCGAACACCGGCTTGTTCCGGATCGGAGCTGGGCAGCACATCATGTTGCGGGTGACATCTCCGCAGGCAGCATAGGTGCTGAGCTTGATCGCGCTGATGCCGCGAATCGTTTCCTTGAGGTTGGTCTTCACGACCCCGTGCAGCTGGAATCCCTGGCGGTCAGTGATGCGGAGGGTGCCGCTTCCGTACTGGTCGCACAGGTCGAGTTCGGCCAGGAACTGGGCTGCGGAGAGCTTCCCGCCGGGCACGCGGGTGCGGACCATGAAGCTGAAAACCTTCTCGCCGCCCCGGTGATCGCGGTCGTCCTGCTGGTAGGTGCCGTGGGTCTTGAGGAGGTTGGCGCTCTCTTCGGAAACGCTGGGGACGCTGACATCGGCCATTTCCTGGGCGATGGTGCCGCGCAGGAAATTGCTGGTGAGCTTGAGTTCCTCGATCTTGCTGGGGTTGCCTTTGTCAGCCATGGGGAATGCGATTTCGGTGGGGGGCGGGGCGTGTGTGTCTGTAGTGCAAGTGTAGGGGGGAACGGGCGATGGACTCAATGGCGGTGGTGAACTGGGTTGCCCGTAGCCCATTCTATGGACGCGCTGGGCCAGGCATTCGAGAAGTGACTTCGGACAGGATTGGTCTTGTCGTCAACCTCCATTACAATGACATTCGAGAATTCCAGTGCTGTGGAGCATCGCAATGAAAACGGAATCCATTCCGATGACGAAGCTTTCGAGTTGGCTGAGAACTCAGAAAGAGACTTGGTGGTCTGTCGATGGTGATTCACGACTGGATCGTCAGTTGTTGATGCCCGCTCGCGAAAATGAACTTGCGGATGCGATGGACCGTTATTGCCAGGACGATCAGCTCGAAGTGATTGTGCCGGAGAAGGCCGCGGCCGGATCCTCCGAGGTCGAAAGTCTGCTCAATGCTGGGGGCGATGGATATGGCAGAATGTTGCAAGCCATGGGGGGATACGACCAAGACGGCTGGCTCCTCTTTGAGCAAACCCAGTTTGTCAACGAAGCCCTCCAAGAGGTTCTGAACGCCACCGCACAATGAAGTGGGTCGGTTCTCGAATCATGTGATTCTCGGGACAGATCAATGTCAGCACACTTTGGAAATGGAATCGAATGACGAAGGCACCTGCCGCTAAGTTTGGGGAGTATATTCAACAGATTCCGACCCGAGATCAAAACGAAAAGGCAGCTGTGCCGATCGAACATTTCCGGTATGCCACTGCTCATGCACTCCGGATGGTGGATTACATGATCGATCTCGGTAAGCGGGCCGAATTCTATGAGAAGGGGTTTCGCCGTCATCAAAAAGGGATGTCGATGTTAGCCTTTTTCCAGTTGGTGGCTGCTTTTGAGAGACTCTTGAAGGAATTGGCGGCCCTCTGCGTCGACGAAGTGGCACCACTCTGTACCGATGACAGGCTGAATCGATTCTCAATCCGAGGGGCGGATGCTGCTCCTCACGTTCGAGATCAGACGGTCGGACGGGCTTTGTGTGAATCTCAGCTGTGGCACGATGTGAATGAAGTCAACCTTCGATTCAAGGATGTGCTGCAACTCGTTAAGCCAAATCCAACCCACAAGACTCCGCCAGAGTTCAAGCTGTTTGATGAGAACGCCAAGGGTTCCGTTCGAGCGGAACGGAAATCACTCCTCGTCATTTTCCAGCTTCGCCACACCATTGCACACAACCTTGGAACTCTCACAAGATCAGACGGGGGAAAACTCCAGCGTCTTGTCTCTCGCAAGTTAGACAGTCCGAAAGAACTTGATATTGATCGCTTGCACGTCTACTACCTGCAACGGTTCTTGTCGCCACTGGGTGAAGAAATCAACCAGCTGATTTCCGACCGCCTGGGCCTTGTCCTGACGGAATTTCATGCGGATGCTCCCACGCTGATTGACCATCAAGGGCGAGCAACCGAACTGTCCAAATTGTTCCGCACGTCTTTTACGATTTCAGGTTTCAGCGCTCATCCGTGATCCTTTTGATTCAGACCTCACTGTCGCGCCTTCAGTTCCCGGTGGAACTTCCAGCCGGGGATGAAGAAGGTGAGGGCGCTGGCGATCCCGAAGAGGGTGATGCCGATGTCGGGGAACAGGGCCATCGGGAGCGCACACAGGAACATGACGATCGCCTGGATGTAGAACTCGCCGGAGAGGACGCCGGCCTTGCCGATGAAGACGCTGGCGGCGAACAGGGCCAGGACCGGGGAGAGGGTCAAGACCGGGAGGTCGAGCAGGGCCTCGATCAGAAACAGCATTGACGAGGAGGCCATACTCGCGGCCCACAGGTGGGCGACCTGCCGCTCGACGAACGTCACCGGCCCCGCGCGGTGGCGCATCCTCCAGAAGGCGAAGGCCCAGGCTCCGAGGCCGATCGTCCACAGTCCAAAGTACGGCAGCCGGGACGTGACTCGCTGCCACTGCATCAAGTTCGTCGTCAGGCACAGCACCAGCAGCACCAGCGAGTGCCACATCCACAACAGCCCCCAGTTCCGCAGAATCCCGGCATGGTGCGTCGGACGGAACGCGCGGCTCAGCACATCGGCCAGTCGCGACGAGCGGGCCTGGATCGGCTCGTGGTTGAGGAACGCCTGCAAGTCGTCGGCCAGTTCGTCGGCGGTGGAGTAGCGCAGGTCGGCGGGCTTTTGCAGGGCCTTGAGGACGATCATCTCCAGGTCGACATCGATCGCCGGATTGAGCATCCGGGGAGGCGGCGGCTCGTGTTCCAGGGCCATGATGACGGCATCGGCGGGCGAGGCACACTGGAACGGCGGCCTGCCGGTCAACATGGCGAACAGCACCGCTCCGAGGCTGTAGATGTCGGTGGCCGGGCCGATCTGGCTCGGGTCGCCGACGGCTTGCTCGGGGGCCATGTAGCCGGGCGTGCCGAGGATGGCTCCGCTGCGCGTGTGCCCCAAGCCCAGGGGTTGCAACCCCTGGGCTTTCTCGACGATCCGCGCCAAGCCGAAGTCCGAGACGTACGGATGGCCCGACCGGTCCATCAAGATGTTCGAAGGCTTCATGTCCCGGTGCAGCACCCCGCTGCGATGGGCGTAGCTGATCGCGCGGCAGACCGGGATCAACAGGGCGGCGGCCTCGCGCGGGGCGAGGGGATTGCGGCTGATGCGCTCGGCGAGGGTTTCGCCGTCGATGAGTTGCATGCTGAAGTAGGGGAGGCCCGCTTGTTCGCCGACCTCATAGACGGAGACGATGTGCGGGTGGGTCAGCTTGGCTGCGGACTCGGCCTCGGTGCGAAACCGGCGGAGGTCGTCCGGAGA
>JAYWFM010000142.1:0-29860 GCA_043778825.1 Planctomycetota bacterium
GCCCCCGGAGCGCGCCGAGGTCGCCAACAACCTCCCGCCAAGCCCCGCTACACCCCGCTAACGAGGGTCACAGTGCAATTCTTGGACAAACTCCTAGACATCGCTTGGCATGTCTGAGTTGCAGAGCCACAAGAGGTGACTGGGGCCGAGTTCACCTGATTCACCCTCTTGTTCCTGCGTCACCCAGACGCTCAAAGCAGCGTCCGGGCCACCCCGCCACTATCATCCAAATCGATGCCGGATGTACTCCAACTGCTTCGAGCCCACCAGCTTGTCTGTAGCGGGGTTGGTTCTGACATAGAAAACTTCGCCATCTAAAAAGCACGGCTTCTGGGACTGTTTGCATTCCACGACCATCGGGTTCTTTCCATCTACATCAACGAGTCGGTAATTGATGAATGGGTAGAACTCGGGACCGATGCGCTTCTCGACCGTGTTCTTGAAATGCAGAAGAAACTTGTCTGTGCTGTCCTTGTGAAACTTCACAATCTCAGGGCCAAGTCCGGCAATTCTCCCATCGTCAGCGACCCCAACGAGCAAATGGCCCCCCTCAGAGTTCAAGAATGCGACGATGGTCTTCAGGCACATCTCTTCCATGACCTTATCTTTCTGTCCTGTGTCGTGGCGCAGATTGAGGCTGAAGGACTCCTTGAACTCGACAGTCTTCGATTCTCCCTCTCGGATGAGGCTGCGGGTTTTGTCCGCATCAGACAATTTGCCGATCACATTGAGCATCGCGTCCAGTTGAGCCTGCAATTCCGAGAGGCCGACCGGATTCACCGACAACTCTCGATCCAATTCGCCGATGGCATTTTTCAGCGCCGCCAGCTTGTCGTGAGTCCCCAAAATGCTCAGCTGCGTGATTAGGTCCGGCAGGGCAATGATGCACTCATTCAGGTCGGCTTTACCTGGCCTCTGAATCACGCTTCCAACTGCCATCAGAGAAAGGGCGTGTTGGCCCACGGACGTTCCCAAGAACTGTGCAACGTATGCGTTGATTGCTCTCTCGCTCAGCACCACCTGATAGAATCTGTCGTGTCGCTGGGCGATGTCGTCGAGGCGGTGAGTAACCCGCTTGCCAACCATCGGGATGTAGACGGCGTTCAGCTTGTCCGTGAATTCGCCACCTCGTCGCACTGAGTTGACTTCGAGTGCCAGTTCCTTGATTACAACCTTCTCGAACGAGTCGTACTGCGTGACCAATCCGCTGAGGGCTGAGGAATCTGCGTATCGCTGAATGTTCAGGTTGTAGTCGTTGGTTCTGATGTCATCGATTGTGGCGACCGCGGCAAAGCGTTCCGACTTCGCAAACTTATTAAAGCAGGTTGTGATTCGGGCGATGTCATCCTCACCCAGACAGTTTCGCCGATCTCCCTTCTGAAATCCCTTGTCGGCGTTGACGAACAGAACTTTCCCTTGACGTTCAGGCAGCTTGCGTCTGTTCAGAATTAGGACGACAGACGAGATACCTGTTCCGTAGAACAAGGCCGGGGGAAGGCCGATAACAGCCTCAACCAAATCATCTTCGACTATGCCCTTCCGAATCGCCTCTTCCCGCCCACCCCGAAACAGAACGCCATGTGACACGATGGTTGCCATGACGCCGTTTGGCTTGAGGGATGCCAGCATGTGCTGAATGAAGGCAAAATCGCCAGAACTGGCTGGTGGCAGGCCGTAGCGAAACCGATTGAACGGGTCGTGTTGGAGGTTCATGCCTCGTAACGAGACGGCGAATGGAGGATTGCTCACGACTCGGTCAAACTGCATCAGACCGCCATCGGCGATGTGTTGCGGGTGCGTCAGCGTGTTGCCATGCGCCAAGTTGGCGTTTGCTGCACCGCTGAGTGCAAGATTCATTCTTCCGATGGAGAGCGTTTCTGTGTTGATCTCCTGCCCGAACAGAGCAATCGAGCCTGCGTTCGTTGACTGGCGAACGTAGTTCAGACCCTCCTTCAGAAAGCCCGACGTTCCTGCACAGGGATCGTACAAGCACATCCCGCTTTCCGGCTTGATTAAGGAGATCAGAAGAGTCCTGATGTCCTGCGGTGTAGAGAATGCACCCGAATGTTGGCCCGAAGCTGCGGCAAATCGGTCAAGTAGTGATTCGAACAGCCGGGAAACAGTCGCTCCGTCCGTTTCTGAAGATGTCCGCGCAAGAGCCTGAAGTAAGGGGCGAAGATTTGCCTTGTCGAGCTTGGGGCTGTTGAAGTCGGAAAAAGTAACTTGTTCCAGAGCAGAATTGCTCTCCGTTATCGCATGGAACGCTTTGTTAAGGGATTCGCCCAGAAGATGTTCGGGAACGGACAGTAGATGATCGAAACTGGCCGTGGCCAGACAATCAATGGTCCAGGTAGGGTTTCCGTCTTTTTCGACTGGTGCTTTTGCCCGACGATTGGCCTCTGTCAAGACAAGCAGATCGAGGACCGGCTTGGCGTATTCATCAAGCGTGAGGCACGAACTCGCTCGAACGCCCTCCAGCGCCGACCATACCGTTCTGATAAGCAGCGTGTCGTGCGGCGTGTCGGCTTCGTTCAGGTCGTGGACATTCTTGGTTGAGTGTGATTCTGACATTGACGGTTCACCTTTCACTGATGGACTGTATCGTCGCTATCGCATATCGGCCTAAACTCAGAGGATACAGGAGACGTGCTGAAGGTTGCTCAGTCACGTCTGTTATGGATCGCTCCTGCCAGCCTTACAGCGGGATAGCACCGGTTGGCCCGCTCTGCTGCCTACCGGTGTGCCATCGGCAAGAGATGTTAGTCCAGCGAGAACTCTAAATGCAAGAAGCGGGGCAGCCCCGGTTGATTCGCTTTGGAATCTACTGGGGTGGCTTTGCCATAGGAGGTTTCGGCAGCGAGAGCGGCCCCGTGTGTCACATCGGGTGCCTCTGGCACACCGGTAGGCCCCAGAGCGGGCCAACCGGTGCTACTCCGCATCCTCCCTCGCTCGAACTGTCGCATTTGCTCAATGTCTATGCCGATGATGCCTTCTTGGTGGCGTGTGCCGAGCAACTGGGATGCCAGCTGCTCACGTTGGATCGAGGGCTGGAGAATGCCGCTCGACATGCTGGTGGCCTGACCCCATTTTCTGTACCAAGTTCTGGTAGGTCAGGTTCTACCTGATCGCTCTTCTGGCCTACAAAATCTGCGATCCACGTCACCCGCCGCAGGTGTGACCGCCGCAGGCGTGGTCGGCTGTGGCGATCCCGGCTTCGTCATCGCACCCGGTCGGCGAGCAGACCTCATCGGACGACACATGATCGCCGGTGACGATCTCGAACCCGAGGTCGGCGACCATTTTGAAGTCTTCCTGCGGGTCTTGGCCCTTGGTGGTCAGGTAGTCGCTGACGAACATTGAGTTCGCGGCGTACAGGCCCATCGCTTGCAGCCAGCGGAGGTTGATTTCCCGTCCGCCCGCGATGCGGATTTCGACTTTCGGGTGCGAGAGTCGCAGCAGGCACAGCACCTTCAGGCAGTAGCGCGGGTTCAGCTCCTGGACGGCTTCCAGCGGCGTGCCGTCGATCGAGTTCAGGAAGTTCACCGGGATCGAGTGGACCTTGAGTTGGTGAAACTCCTGGATCACATCGACCAGGTCTTCCGCCGTCTCACCCATCCCCACGATCAGCCCGCTGCACAGCTCCATGCCCGACTTGGCGACGACGTTGAGCGTCTGCACGCGGTCTTCGTAGGTGTGGGTCGTGCAGATTTCTTCGTAGTACCGGCGGCTGGTGTTCAGGTTGTGGTTGATGCGGTCGACCCCGGCGGCTGCGAGTTTCTCGGCTTGATGGGGCTTGAGGAGGCCCAGGCAGGCACAGATGTGCAGGCCGAGTTCCTCCTTGATCTTCTTGACGGTGCTGCACACATGATCGACCTCGCGGTCGGTCGGCCCGCGTCCGCTGGCGACGATGCAGTAGGTCCGGGCGCTGAGCTCCTTGGCCTTGCGGGCTCCCTCCATGAGCACGCGCTCATTGGCGATCGTGTACTTCTCGATCGGAGCGGTCGAGACGATCGACTGCGAGCAATACCCGCAGTCCTCGGGGCACAACCCGCTCTTGGCGTTCTTGAGGTAGTAGAAGTGCACCTTCAGCCCGAAGTGCTCGCGCCGCACCCGGAACGTGGCCGCCAGCAGGTCCGGCAGCTCGACATCGGGGCAGTTCAGCACCGCATGACACTCTTCCCGAGTCAGCACATGCCCGCCCAGTACCCGCTGGCCGAGCAGATGCCACTGCATCCAGCTTCCACCGTTCGATGTACTTTGAGTGTCCGGTGTTCTGACTGCCGCGCTGCTGACCATCACGTGTCACCTTGTGCCGCCCGACGGCCCGGAACCGCGAAAACATTCGCAACCAGGGAGATAGCGGGGCGTGGGGGGCAGTGTAGTGGAGCCGGAAACGCAGAGCGAGCAGCCCGGATTCGATTACCAACACCGTTGCACGCCATAGGCATCGAGTTGGTCATCGGCACTCACGATGGGGATGCCTTCCACGAGAGCTTGAGCGACCAGCAACCGGTCGAAAGGATCGTTGTGATGGGAGGCCATTGATGTCAGGAGGGCGGTATGTCGCGGTTCGATATGCAGATAGCCGAATCCGTTGAGGTCAATCGCCTCCCGCATGGCTTCCTCGTAGGGCTTGGTCAGGGCGTACTTGCGCTTCCCGATCTTGATGGCGATCTCCCAATAGCTCGCCGGGCTGACCCACTTGCTGTGCGCCGGGTCCAGAATGAGAGACTTCGCGGTCGCACTCAGCTGCGGGTCATCGAGGTAGAACCACAGCAAAGCGTGCGTATCGAGGAGCAGCCTCAAGGCATGTACTCCTGGAAGTCTTCCAGGTGTTCTTCGTCTTCAGCCAAGATGACGAGCGTCCCCCGTCCCCGACCCGCAATCGGACGGGGTGTCTCGGCATCAGAAATGATGAGCTTCGCCACAGTCCGGTCTTGTTCAGTGATCGAAACTTCGTCACCGGGGGACATGTTGTGGATCAAGTCCGGAAGCCGTGCCTGCGCTTCTCTGAGTGTCAGTACCACGGTCTGCTTCTCCTGAACGAAGAACGTTTCGGCACCTCATTTTACCAAAACGTGCGAGGGGTGACATCGATCGAGAATCAGTTTCTTGTCCTGCGAGCAGACCATGACCCCAGTTTTGCTCGGCACCGTAGTGGCGTTTACCGCTCACATTCGGGAGACTCCGCTCCACTGGAACTGCTGGCCACCCGCAGCCTGGCCTTGGTGAAAACGTTCTCAATTCTCCGATGGACTCACTCATGCTCGACCTGAAGCAGTACATCCGCAGCATCCCGGACTTCCCCAAGCCGGGCATCATGTTCCGCGACATCACCCCGCTGCTCTCCCATCCGCTGGCGTTTCGCGAGTCGATCCGCCGCATCGTCGAGCGGTTCCGCGACAGCCGCATCAACGTCATCGCCGCAGCTGAGGCTCGCGGGTTCATCTTCGCGGCCCCCGTCGCGCTGGAACTCAACGCGGCCTTCGTGCCGGTGCGCAAGCCGGGGAAGCTGCCGTTTGACACGAGTGCCTTTCATTACGAATTGGAGTACGGAAAGGACACGCTGGAGATGCACACCGACGCGGTCAAGCCCGGCGATCGCGTGTTGCTGGTGGACGATCTGCTGGCCACCGGGGGGACGATCAACGCCTGCGTCCAGCTCGTCGAGCGCAGCGGGGCCGAGGTCGTGGGCTGTGCGTTTGCGATCGAGTTGACGTTTCTGAATGGCCGGTCGCGTCTCGCTCCCCGGGACTGTTTCAGCGTGATCGAGTACCACGACGAGAACTGAGAAAATGTCCCCTCCGCCTGCTCGATTCCCGTTTCGACTGGTCGAACAGGGGCTCCAGATGGTATGAATGACGGCGTGGCCCGACCTCTCCACTGGCCTGCATTGTTCGATGCGGCACCGGTCGGACACTGGGGAGCCGATTCTCCATGCGAAACATCCTCGCCTTCTACGATTCCGGCCACCGTTCGATCGTGCGTCCGTCTGCATCGCGACCACGGGTGGCGGTGGGGTGGGTGTCCCTGGGGCTGGTGGGCGTGCTGTCGATACTGTTCAGTGCAGCCTGGGCCGACTCGCCGCAGAAATCGCACGACCCGGCCCAGATCGCTGACCGGATCGCTCGTCTGCGAGCCCCCTCATTTCGGGAACGGCTTCAAGCCGAAGCCGAGTGCCGAGAGACCGGACCGGCGGCACTCCCGGCATTGAACGAGGCCCTCAAGAGTCCCGACCCGGAACTCCGCCGCCGCGCCCAGCAGTTGATTGAGCAGATTGAAGTCGACGGAGTCGACGAATCGATCGACGCCTTTCTGGCCCCCGGCTCCACCACCACCCTGCCCGGATGGTCCCTCGTGGCCGACCTGGTCATCGACTCCCCTGAGTTCCGCGCCGCCTATGCCGATATCCTGCGAGGGAATACCAAGCTCGTCCGAGCCTTGGCCCATCCGGAACTGATCTCCGCAGAACTTGAGAGGCAGCTGCAATCCCTCGGAACGACTGCGGGGAATGGGGCTCAGGGAATCGCCATCGCCAGCACCTCGGCACTGCTTCTGATGCTGATCCATCCGAAGGCAAATACCCCCGAAGACTTGGCCACGGGGACAGGCAACGCCATTCGTTCAGGGGTCATGCAGGGAAACAACCCCACCCCGCCGGGTCAACTGCTTCAGGCGCTGGCCACCCGCTGGATCGTCATGCCGAAGGCGGGGGCGGCGTACGTCCGTCTCGACATCGCCATGCGACTCAAACTCCCGGAGGCCGTCTCGCCGGCTCTGGAGATGTTGCAGCAGAAATCCAATCCGCATCAGATGAGTACGGCGTTCGTGGCGATCATCCGCTTTGGCGGGGGTGCGGAAATGTCGGTCGTCGAAGGCTTGCTGAGTGATTCGTTTGAATTGAACTCAGGTCGCGGGCCCAATGATCAAAAGAATCAGTCCACCCAGTTGCGAGATCTGGCGCTGGCCACGCTGATCGAGATGAACCACCAAGACCCCTCGAAATTTGGGATGGGGACCCTGAATCGAGACCCCGACCGGATCGTCACCTCCGTGGTGGTCTCGTTCGAGAGTGACGCCCAGCGCGAGGCCGCGTTCGAAAAGTGGAGTGCCTGGAGTGGAAAGAATCTGCGCAAGTATTGGCCTCCCCCCACATATGCCGAGGAAGGGACGTGCCTGTAAGGAAATCCGAAACTCGAAACTCGAAGCAGGTTCCGACTCCCGACTCCCTACTCCCTACTCCCTACTCCCGACTCCCTACTCCCTACTCCCTACTCCCGACTCCCGACTCCCGACTCCCGACTCCCGACTCCCCCGTCCTCATGCCCGCCCCCCTGGACCTCCCCTCCGCCGCCATCGCCACGCTCCAGGCCCGGTCCCAACTGACGCAGGCGATCCGCCAATTCTTCCACGCGCAGGGGTACTGGGAGGTCGAGACTCCGCTGCTGTCGAGTGATGTGTGCGTCGATCTGTGGCTCGACCCGATCGCGGTTCCAGTCGGAGCGGGAGTGCCGCCGCGCTACCTGCAAACCTCGCCCGAGTTCGCGATGAAGCGACTCTTGGTGGCGGGAGCCGAGGCGATCTTTCAGTTCACCAAGGCGGTGCGTGGCCTGGAGCGCGGTCCGCGTCACAACCCCGAATTCACGATGCTGGAGTGGTATCGTGTGGGCGATACCGACCGCGACCAGATGGCGTTTACCGAGGCTCTGGTGCGGCAGGCTGTCCTCGCCGCCGCTCAGACAGAATCGCTGATCCCTTGCCGCCCGCTCCTCGCAGAGGCCCCGTTCCAGCGGGTGCCGTATGACCGGGCCTTCGAGCAGGCGGTCGGCACGCGGGTCTTGAAACGGACTGCCCCCGAACTGCGTGAACTCGCCGAATCACTCGACGTGCGGGTGCATGCCCCGGAGTCGCTCGACCGCGATGCGTGGCTCAATCTGCTGCTGGCCGAGCGCGTCGAGCCGTGGATCGCCCAGCAGGGGGCCCTGTTCCTGCACGACTTCCCGGCCTCGCAGTCGGCCCTCGCGCGGGTGCGAGACGAAGACCCACCGGTGGCTGAGCGGTTCGAGCTGTACATCGGCGGGGTCGAGTTGTGCAACGGGTATCACGAGATCACCGATGCCGATGAACTGCGATCGCGGATGGAGCGACAGGCGGCGTTGCGGGCTCGCCAGGGTTTGACTGCCCTCCCCACACACAGCCACCTGGAGACCGCCATGCGGCGCGGCTATCCGGCCAGTGCGGGCGTGGCCCTGGGGTTCGACCGACTCCTGATGTGGCTCTGGGGTTGCGAGCGGATCGACGACGTGATCGCGTTCCCCTGGGAGCGGGCGTAACGCAGCTGGGCGAAAATAATCTGCCCGCCACCCCGCTTGTCGGGGTGGTTCCCGCGCTTGTGCACTATCGTATCGCACAAGCGCGGGAACCACGGGGACAAGCCCCAGTGGCGTGGAGACTATTTCCCCCTGCTGGTGTAACTCGCATGGCTACGGCGCAGCCGGGGTCGGAGCCGCGCCCACGGGCGGCTTGCTCTGTACCCGTTCGAGCGTGTCGAAATACTTCTTGATCCCCTCGTGGTAGCCGGGAGGGGCTTGTTCCTTTTCGATGGCTTCGTCGGTGCCCTGCTTGATGTCGGTGATGATCTCGCGGTACTTGGCTTCCAGATCCTTCACGTCGGCGTTCGGGGCGTCCTTGGTCTTCATCGACAGCAGGATCTTCCCCTTCTTGATGGCGGTCTTGGACTTCTCGGTCTGGAACTTGGTCTTCGCCGAGTCGTCTTCGGGAGCCTTGCCGCCCCGACCGATCCCTCGGCCACCGAGGCCGTCTCCATCCCCTTCGCCCTCTCCATTGCCGTCACCCTCGCCTTCTCCTTCACCCTCGCCTTCACCCTCCATCCCCTCGCCGCCCATCTGGCCCATGATCTCGTCATACAGCTGTTGATAGTCTTCCATCGTCGTGGCATCGGCGGCCATTTCGCCGTCGAGCTGTTCTTCGCTGTTGAGCTTCTTGGCCTTGGCGATGTTCTCCAATGCCTGCTCCAGTTGCTCCAGATCGCGGGCCGACTGGGCGAGTTCCTTGAGTTCCATCTTGGCCAGTTCCATCGACTCCTTCGCCGCGTCGAGAGCTTCAGTCGACATGTTCGGCTTCTGTCCCGCCTTGTCGAGTTGATCCAGCGCCCGCTCCAGCGCCGCCTGCATCCCCTTCGAACCCGCCTTCTTCCCCGCCAGCTTGGACATGTCATCCATGTCCTTCTTCAGCTGTTGGGCCAACTCCGATTTCTTGAGCGGGTCGGTCTCCTTCATCAACCGTTCCAGCTTCTCCTTCATCGCGTCCATCTTCTTGAGCATCTCTTCGGGCTTCCCCTGCTGCAGCCCCTCCAGCATCTTTCGCATCTCTTCCGAGTTCTCGCTGCCAAACTGCTGAGCGGAATCAAGGTTCTTCTTGAGGTCTTTCAGTGCCGTGTTCGTATTGCGGAACTGCTCGCCGATGATCTTTTGGTTTTCATTGAGCTTCTTTTCGTTCGGGCCTGGCTCGGCCTTCTTCATCGCCTTGAGGTCTTTGACCAGCTTATCCAGCGCCTTCTCCACCTCTTCGGAGACCTTGGCATCCGAGTCCTTCCCGGTCAGGGCCTGCTTGCGGATCTCCGTGGCCTTCTTGCTTTCCTGGATCGCCTCGATCACCTTCTGCTGCTCTTTGGCGATCAGTTGTTTTTCGAACGGGTCCAGGCTCGGCAGGAAGTACGCCGCGACCGCCAGACAGGCCAGCAGCATCGCGCTGCCGAATCGCCGACCGCAACGCGGATCCTCCGTCGGGTCGAGGGACAGTACCTTCACCGGGTCGATCTGGGTGGCCTTGTCCTCGGCATCGCGGGTGACCAGCGGTTGATACTGCCCGGCAGTCTCTGCGATCCGCGTGATGGTGAGATACAGGTCGTTCGTGTCGCACACCGCATCGACCTGGCGGGCCGATTCCACCAGCCCCGGCATCCGCGCGAAAAGCAACCCCAACACGAACGAGGCCGCTGGAACTGCCAGCAAGACCGCCTTGATCCACGAGTTCGCAAAGTCCGCCGACATCGCTCCCGTCAGACGCACCGTCGCCGCAAACACCAGCCCCACTCCCGCCAGCGCCAGAAAGCTGACATACGTCGCCCAACCCAGCCGGACCAAATACATCCGCTGGCCGACACGCTTGAGCAGCGACGCCGATTGAGGACACGCTGCCTGTTGGAGATCAGTCATGGCACACCCGCAGGGATAAACCGGTGGGATCGGCTTCCAGCCTGTCATCTGGCCGGAGCGACAGGCCCGAAGCCGATCCCACGATCAAGCAAATTCGAACACCCACTGTGAGTCTGATCGACCCCCAGAAGTTCCACAGACTCTTCAGTTACGTCGAAACTCTACCGCATGTGGGCGCGAATCGCAACCCGAAGTGGACATACGATCACACCCAGCGACTATCGAGACCAGCCCACCAGTTGCAACCGGTGGGCTTTCCGACTCCCGACTCCCGACTCCCGACTCCCGACTCCCCCTCACACCCTCCGCACCACCACCGATTTCCCGACGCACTCGACGACCTGGATTGCGGTCCCTTCGGGGATGAAACTCCCTTCGGATAACACATCGACCAGATTGCCGTTGATCTCCGCCTTGCCGCTCGGCCTGAGCATCGTCAACGCCACGCCGGTCTGGCCGATCAGGTCCGCCATCTTGCCCACCAGTTGCGGCTTGAGCCGGGGAGCGGTGAAGGCATCGGCACTCGGCGGGGTCAGGATCATGTCGTTGAACAGCGGAATCTGCGGCAGGAACTTCGAGAGCGCCACCGCCGTGACCACCAGCCCGAGGACCGCTCCGCCGAAGACCTTCATGGTCTGGAGTGTCTGGCCCGTGTCGCTCATCTGCGGGCCGAGGTGCCCGAATGTCTGCGAAGCCATGATGATCGAGGCGAACGTCAGCAGGAACCCGGTGACGCCAAAGAACCCAAACCCCGGCAGCACCAGAAACTCCAGCAGCAGGCACCCCACCCCCATCAGGAACAGCACGATCTCCAGCGACCCCGCCGTCCCCCCCAGCACCTTGCTCCAGAAGAACAGGCCGAAACACACTGCCGAAATCAGCCCGAAGATCCCCGTCATCGTGTGCAGTTCGAGATAGATCGACACCAGACCGATAAAGAACAACAGCCCCATCATGAACGGGGTGTTCAGCACAAACACCGTGTCATCCACCCAGGTCCGCTGCATCGCCACCAGCCGCTTCTCGGGAGGGATTCCCAGGCGAACCTTGAGGTCATTCAGGCTGTCGACGGGTGGCTGGGCCAAAAGCAGCTCATGCGCCCGGCGGCCATTGACGGTCAGGAACGACCCGACCTTCGACTCCTCCACGAGCGGCCCCTGGATCCACTCGTCCCCGGCTTCGTGGATCGCCGCCTCGGACATGTAGGTCACGGTCCCCTTGGTTTTGTGGGTCGCTCGGTAGACTTCCAGATTCTTGTCGGTCATCGACTTCAACAGCGCGACCGGGCGGTGCTTCCGCCGGGCCAGTTCGCCTTGAAGTTCCACGAGGAGGCTCAGCAGCTTGGCGGGGACTTCCTCAAACTGTCCCCCTTCCGCGGTCTCACGGATCGCCCCCACATCCCCCAGCTTGGCTTCGGGATGCATGTAAATATCATCGCATCCGAGGGAAATGAGAGCTGCTCCGCTGAGGGCCGCATCCGGGATATAGGCCACGGCATGGACGCCCCGGTCTTTCAGATCCGCGATCGCGCCCGCCAGTTCCATGCTCAGGAACAATCCCCCGCCCGGTGAATCGATATCGAAGATGATGATCTTGGCACCCTCATCGACCGCTCGCTCGATTTGCCGGAGCAGAAACGAGGTCAGGATCGGCTCAATGAAGCCCTTGATCTCAATCAACTCGACCTTCACATTCCCGTCGACCACCGGGCGCTCGCGCAGCGAATCGAGCGGCAGCGAGTACGCATCGACGACATCGCGTCGCGAGCCCGCCACCTGCGAGAGCAGCACACCCCACTCGCGGGCTTGATTCGCGGTCAACATCCACGCCGCCCCCGCATCCTTGAGCGTCTGCGAATCCTTGATCACCACGTTCGCCTCCCGCAGCCGCAGGGCCTCGGACTGCGTCACGACACGCTTCTCGACATTGCCGGGAGTCGGCTCCACCGTCACCTGGAGCACCACGACACCGGGGTCCATGAGGCCGACCGCCAGGGCTTCCGTCACCCGCCGGTTCCGCCGCTTGCCGACGATCGACTTCACGATCAGCTGCTCATTCGCGGGGAGCGCGTGGCCGCGCCCGATGTCGCCCAACTGAGCATCGGGGTGCATGACGATCTCGGAGCAGGCCAGCGCGACGCAGACATTGGTGCCGGTCACGGTCTTGGGCACCCAGCAGATCGTGGTGATGTTGGCGGTGGCCTCGGAGGCGAGAAACTCGGAGAGGGCGAAGACGTGGTGGAATTCGCTGCTGCCGGGGGAGAGTTCCAGGACCAGGAACGCCTGCTTCTGTTCTTGCAGGGCGCGGGCCTGCAAGTCGAGGGCGGCACGTCGCACACCGGCGGTCACGGTATCGGTGATCGCCCCGTCGAGCGTGACAAAGGTCGCGAGGTTCCGCGATTCCGCCGTGACCGCAGGTCCGGCGGGGACTGCGGGTCCCACGGCAGGCTTGGCGTCCTGAGCCCCGGCGACAGCGGCCAGCAGACTCCCCATGACCGCCCACAGCGCAGCCGTTCGAGCGACTCGCTGCCAAATACGGTCGGCTTCAATCCGAGTCCGGGAAGTGAACTGTGGCACAAGATTCCTCATGTCCGATATCCGCGATCTGAGACGGGATCGTGACCCCCGTGACTGGGGAGTCCAAGCAATTCTCGCTGATCATGTTTGGGAACCACTGCACGAAGAACGAGAAGCTCCCCTCAGCGGATCACGCCCACTCTGCGGATTATAGGTCGAACCGGGGGGCGATTGTCATCTCACTTCGCGGATTGTGTCCCGCAGACGCATAACCCGTAACCCGAAGCGTAAGCGAGGGCGATCGTCTCTCGACGCCCTGCGAGAGCTCGGCCCTCTGACGCATGCCCGGTATTTACGCCCTGGGGCAACCCGCCTCGCTACGCTCGGCCCTCGCTGACGCTTCGGGTTGCAGATCTGGGGGACCGCCAATGGGCAAATGCACCCCCATTGAAGTGAAACGATCCAAGAGATCCTGTCATCTGTTACGATTTGAGGTACGATCAAGGCAGGTCGCCATCGAATTACGTACCCGAGGATGAGGACTGTCTCATGCCGACATTGAGAGTCGTGGGCCAAGTCGACGAATCGCATCAGCTCCGAGCTGCGATGCCCGATTCCGTTCGTCCCGGCCAAGTGGACATTGTGGTGATCGTTCCCATTGATCGCGAAGACGAGGCCGCCTGGATGCGGGGCGTTGCTCACGAATGGCGGGACGAACTCAGCGATCCCCGCGAAGAGATATACACGCTCGCGGATGGAGAACCAGTCGATGGTTCCCGGTGAGACGTACTTGGCGAACTTTCCGTATGGTGACAGCGCTGGCATGAAATTGCGGCCAGTTCTCCTGTTGACGGGTGCCTTGGGAAATGTCCCGGAATATCTGGTGGCTTATATTTCGTCGGTCGTACCACCGACACTCCTCAAGTCAGACATCGGGATCGATCCAGCCAATCCTCAATATGCGACTGTCCGGTTGAAAGTGAAATCTGTTCTACGGCTTCACAAATTGGCGACGATTCACGAGAGCAGCCTTGTGCGGAAGCTCGGCTGCGTTTCGCCAACTCTGTGGGCCGATGTCGAGGAAATACTGCGAGAAATGCTTGGGTTGTAGCCCGATCTCCGTAGCAGTAATTGCATAACTTCTGCCCCAGCGATGAGTCCGAGTAGCGAGCAGTTGCCTGACGACTCCTTCGACAAGGTCGATCAATCCCCGCCGGTGCCAGAGGAGGTCAGCAGCTTTCCTTCAAGGTCCAGCGGCGAGCAGTACAGGGCCTTCGCATATTCGCGATTCAGCCGGGCAATGTGTGTCACCGAGATCCCGGCCGGGCACGCCGCTTCGCACTCACTCGTGTTGGTACAGTTGCCGAATTCTTCCTGGTCCATCTGGCCCACCATGCTGAGAACGCGGGCGGCTCGCTCGGGAACTCCCTGCGGCAGTTGGGCCAGGTGCGACACCTTGGCGGCCACAAACAACATCGCGCTGGCGTTCTTACAGGCGGCCACACACGCGCCACAGCCGATGCAGACGGCGGCGTCGAGGGCGCTCTCCTGGTCGTTCTTGGAGATCGGGACGCTGTTGGCTTCCGGGGCTTGGCCGGTGCGGACGGAGACGTAGCCGCCCGCCTGGATGATACGGTCAAAGGCCGAGCGGTCGACGACGAGGTCGCGAATCACCGGGAATGCCTTGGCCCGCCACGGCTCGATGACGATCGTTTGGCCGTCGTAGAACCGCCGCATGTGCAGTTGGCAGGTCGTCGTGCCGTTGTCCGGACCATGAGCCTGTCCGTTAATCATGAGCGAGCAGGTGCCGCAGATCCCCTCGCGGCAGTCGTGGTCGAAGTTGACCGGCTCTTCGCCCTGATGCAGCAGTTGCTCGTTGAGAATATCGAGCATCTCCAGGAACGACATCTCGGTCGAGATGCCCGCCAGCGCGTAGTCGCGGAACTCGCCGCGCGAAGCGCTGTCCTTCTGCCGCCAAACTCGCAGCTTGAGGTTCAGGGTCTTGCCGGTGGTGGAGTGACTCATGATTTTGGTCCGTTCCAGAAGGTATTCGAAAGCTCAGTCGATGGTAGTGTGGGCTTTAGCCCACGCGAGGTCATCTTCCCAACGTGGGCTAAAGCCCACGCTACGATCTCGAATCTCTCCTACTTGTAGTTCCGGGCCTGCAACGGGCAGAACTCGAAGTTCAGTGGCTCGACGTGCCGCTTCTCCTGCGTCCCCTCACCGAGGTACTCCCAAGCGGCGACGTGAGCGAACTTCTCGTCGTCGCGTTTCGCCTCGTTGTCGGGTGTCTGGTGTTCCTCGCGGAAGTGACCGCCGGCTGATTCCTCGCGAGCGAGGGCATCGCGGCACATCAGCTCACCAAACTCCAGGAAGTCGGCCACGCGACCGCCCAGTTCCAGGCTCTGGTTCAGGTTCTCACCCACCCCCGGCACGTTGACGTTCCGCCAGAAGTCTTCGCGGAGCGAAGTGATCTTGCTGATGGCCGTCGTCAGGCCCGCTGCGTTGCGGGACATGCCGCAGTAGTTCCACATGATCTGGCCGAGTTCGCGGTGGTAGCTATCGACCGACCGATTGCCGTCGATACTCAGCAGACGTTGCAGCCGCATGCGGGCCTCTTCAGCGACCTCGCGGAAGCGGGGGTGAGCATCCGTGACCTCGGGCAGTTTGCGATTCGCGAGATGGTGGCCCACTGTATAAGGCGCGATGAAGTACCCATCGGCCAGCCCCTGCATCAAGGCACTCGCCCCCAGCCGGTTGGCCCCATGGTCGGAGAAGTTGGCCTCACCCAGCACGAACATGCCGGGGATCGTACTCTCCAAGTGGTAGTCGACCCACAGCCCGCCCATCGTGTAGTGGACCGCCGGGTAGATCCGCATCGGCGACTGATAGGGGTTCTCGTCGGTGATCTTCTGGTACATGTGGAACAGGTTGCCGTACTTGCCGCGAATGGCGGCCTCGCCCTGTTGCTTGATCGCCTCGCTGAAGTCGAGGTACACCGACAGCTTACTGCTGCCGACTCCGAACCCAGCATCGCAACGCTCCTTGGCCGCGCGGCTGGCGACATCGCGGGGGACCATGTTGCCATAGGCCGGGTAACGCCGCTCCAGATAGTAGTCGCGGTCAGGCTCGGGGATCTGGCCGGGGGCGCGGGCATCGCTCGCCTGCTTCGGCACCCAGACGCGGCCATCGTTGCGGAGGCTCTCGCTCATCAAGGTGAGCTTCGACTGGTGATCGCCGGTGACTGGGATGCAGGTCGGGTGAATCTGCGTGTAGCACGGGTTGCCGAACAAGGCCCCGCGCTTGTGAGCCCGCCAGGCTGCGGTGACGTTGCAGCCCTTGGCATTCGTGGAGAGGTAGAAGACGTTGCCGTACCCGCCGGTGCAGAGCAGCACCGCATGGGCGGCGTGCGACTCGAGCTTGCCGGTGGTCAGGTTGCGGCAGACGATCCCGCGGGCCATGCCGTCCACCGTCACCAGATCGAGCATCTCACGGCGGGCGTACATCTGAGCGTTACCGCCCGCCACCTGTCGCATCAGCGACTGATAGGCCCCGATCAAGAGCTGCTGCCCGGTCTGACCCCGAGCGTAAAACGTCCGCGAGACCTGTGTCCCGCCGAAGGTGCGGTTGGCCAGCGTGCCGCCGTACTCGCGGGCGAACGGCACCCCCTGGGCCACGCACTGGTCGATGATGTTTTCGCTGAGCTGGGCGAGGCGATAGACGTTGGCCTCGCGAGCGCGAAAGTCGCCGCCCTTCACCGTATCGACGAACAACCGCCAGACCGAATCGCCGTCGTTGTGGTAGTTCTTCGCTGCGTTAATCCCGCCTTGAGCGGCGATGCTGTGGGCGCGGCGGGGGGAGTCCTGGAAGCAAAACACCTTGACCTTGTAACCCATCTCGGCCAGCGAGGCGGCGGCTGCGGCTCCGGCCAGACCGGTGCCGACGACGATGACCTCGTACTTCTTCTTGCTGTTCGGGGCGATCAGCTTGATGTCCCGCTTCAGGTTGTCCCACTTCTGCTCGATGGGACCGCCGGGAACGCGGGAGTTCAGGAGAGCGGACGAGTCGGAGCTCATGGTCGGGTGACTCTCAAGGCGACGGTCGGTCGCGTGGGCGGTTGTGCGGAGTGGCGGGTGAGGAGTGTCGTCTTTCGCTCCGCGAAAGAACGTCCTTTCGCGGAGCGAAAGGCGACAATGCTGGCGGAGCGAAAGGCGACACTCCCGTTAGGGGGCTGGGTGTTCCGGCGATGGAGTCGGCAGCGTCACCTTGCCGGGGATCGGTTTCGTCAGGTCATCATTGCGGCGAGAGCGCTCACTGTCCCAGAACGCGAAGCTGCAAAACCCGAGGGCCACAACCACGGCAAACACTTTGCCAAGGCACTTGATCGTCGGCGTGTACTTCGGGTGACTGAGTCCCAGCGACTGGAAGGCACTGGCGAACCCATGCGACACGTGCAGCCCAACCACCAGGGCGGCGATCCCGTAGATCAGCTTCCGCGAACCGCTGCTGAGGATCTGAGCGGCCTTGGTGTAGGGGTCCGCAGCCCGCATGGCCTCGGTGGCGAAGACCTCGAACTTGAAATCGCACAGATGCACGATGATGTACGCGAAGATCAACGCCCCGGTGACGAACATCGTGGTATCGGGAGCCATGCCCAGGAAGTTGATCACCCGCCCCGGAATCTTCGTCTGCCGCACCGCGTAACCCCGGTCGCCGCGTGCCGCCCGGTTCTCCGCAGCTGTCGTGAAGGCCAAGTAGATATGGAGCAGCATGGCCCCAAACAGGCCGATCTCCGCCACAATCAAGAACGCTTCGTTCTTGTGCAGGGCCTCGGAGTAGGCGTTGTACGCCTTCGGCCCGGTGAACAGCAACAGGTTCCCGGCCAGATGCACCACCAGGAAGAAGCACAGGAATAGTCCCGTGCCCCCCATGACGAACTTCTTCCCAACCGATGATCGCAACGTGGCGAGCAACCAGCTCAAGGTCCACTCCTCTTGTCGAATCGGCCCGCGCATCCTGCTCTTTCACAAGAGTTTCGGACACGAGACCGCTTGGGGCATCGCTGTCTCGGCGATTATAGGGGGGGACGCCAAGGCTTCAAACGAGCGGCGGGGGATTGCTCGCGCCGGAATTCACACCGCAGCCTGCTCCGCCTCCAAATGCGGCGGCGGGTACCCATACCGGTCGAAGGCATACTTCAGGCGTTGATACACCCGCTCCATGACCTGGGGGTCGTCGGTGAATTTGTTCTTCTTGTACTTGCGGAATGATTCCATCTGGGGTTCCAAGGCGGTCTTCAACCCCTCAAATCCCGTCAGTCTCAAACCGTTGTACATCTTCTGCAACGTGCCCAGCGGATCGGCTTCCAGATCCTCGAAGCGGACCTCGTGCAGATTCCCTTCCGGCACCAGCAGGCGGTCCCGCTCGTAGGTTTGAAAGCAACTCTCGTAAGTCTGGAACACATCTTCCGGGATCCCTTCCAGATGGTTCCGACCGAGGGCATTCGCCTCGTACATCGTATTGCGGACGTGAATGCTCGATTTGTACACGGTGTAGGGATTGCGGTAGATGTACACGAACTTGGCACCCGGATACATCTCCTGAAGCAGCTTCATCCGAAACGTGTGCGACGGCGACTTCAGCACGACGGGCTTGCCCGTCTTCAGCGTGATCTTCTTGATCAGCAGCGTCATCGCGTCCTTCCACTCCTGGAGTTCGCTGGGGGTCAGACCCTGCTGCACATCAAAGAACCGATCGACCTTGCGGGTATTGCTTTGAAAGATCGGGAGCAGGTAGGGGGAATGCCCGGTCATCACACACAGGGCCAACTCATCCTCCTGAGGCTGATCGAAACCCATCCCCACATTGTCCATGGGACGGGTCTTCGGAAGCAACGGCCCCGCCAGTTTCGCACCCAGCCCTTCCGTGGTCAGGAAGTGCCACGGGAACATCGCCTGATACAGGTTCACAAAGCAGAATTGCGGGTCCGAAGTCATCAGGTTGTGCAGCAGCGTGGACCCGCTCCGCCAGTGGCCCAGCACGAAGATCGGAGGCTGCCTGATCTGGGTTTCGCGAATCGCCCGACCGTACCGCAGGTTCTCCACCAGCGACATCACCGAGTTGTACACCCCCATGCCCGGCAGCAGCGACAGGCGAGCCCAGCGGCAGGGGTGAATCTCGGCCCCCAGTCGGACCACGCGCGCCATCGTCGACATCTTCAGCCCCAGCCACAGGGTCAAAGGCCCCTGGGTCGACGCCTTGAGAGCCGGAGTATTCTTGGGGGAAGGAGCTGTGTCTGACATGGAGTGATGCGCTGAGATGGAGGCCCTGCGGAAAACCGACTCCGGTTCAGCATCGACCTCGAGGCTTTTTCGCTGGAAGAACTTTGGCGGTCCCGCCCGGGCAATGCGGGAACTGCCCCCCTGCCGTGGGACTGGGCCACCGGATCGCAACGGCTCAGATTCCCCGACTTTGCCGATTTCGTCAAGTCTGGGGGGAAGAGTCGCAGAATTCGTCAACGACTGCCGGTCGCCGGAGTGCCGGGCGGTACGCTGCGTGAGCGGCTCGGCGCGAGCCGCCGGTTCTTCTCACCGGGGTTCGTCGGGGAACCACCGGGTCTGGTGCATGGGTCTCGACTCAACTCTTCTTCGCCCCGAAGGGGCCGGGTTTCCCAGGGGGTCATTCTGTGCGGGAAATCTTGGCATTTGTCCCGTCAGGGACAAAGAGAAGCTGTCGCTAAGGCGAATCCCTTTTCTATGTTCGGTAGTCCCTGTGTATCACGCCTGGGAAGCCCTGGGGTCCAGGGGTTCATCTGACTCTTGGGGGGATGAACTCCCCGCTTTCGCAATCGACACAACTCAGCGGGTCATCTTTGCAATTTCCAGTGGAGTGGGGGATTTTGACTCACGCCCGCGATGTTCTCCGGAAATGTGAGCTAAGGTTCGGGACCGGTGTTGACTGAGGTGACAAACCTGTCACCTCGGAACAACCCGCATCCTCCGCACTTCCCTCGCGAGCCGGACACTCGATTGTGATGACGCTGCGTAGTCTCATCACCGTCGTGCTCCTGCTTTTCGTGGTGGTGATCCCCGGCGATGCGGCACGCTCGGCCAGCGACTCGCAGCAGTTTCGGGTCGATGTGCCCGTACGACTGACCATCGTCGCTCCCCCGACCGATCAAATCCGGGGATACCCCGGTTCGGGTACGGCCGACGTGGTGTTTGCTCCCCAGACGTGGCGGGCCAAGTCCAATGCCTACCTGGGGGCCAACGTGATTCTGGAAACGGCAACCGCCTTTCGGCACGTCACGACCACTTCATCGAAACGCAACGCCCGCCTCGATCTCAACCTGGTGGGATCAACCGGTCCCGCGACGTGGACGGTCAACACCGCGACGGCCACGACGAACTACGCAGCGGGCAACGAGAACGCCCGAGTCCGGCTCTCGTCCAATGGAGCGGGCGGGGCGACGTTCCACCTCCTGGTGACGTTCGTCACCGGAGCCCCCGGATCACTCCAGGAAGGCGACTATACGACCACCGTCGTGGGCACCATCACCGCGAATTGACTCCCCCATTCGATCAACCATCAACCATCAACCCTACGACTGCCTTGTGAACGCTGGAGTTGGGAGTAGGAGTCCAGCCTTTAGGCTGCTCCGGAGCAGCCTAAAGCCTGAACTCCAACCCCACTTCTGAGTCCTGACAAGGCCCTGGCCGTCGGGCTGCCCAATGTGCCCCTCTTTCGATCAACCATAATCCATCAACCATCAACCCTCTTCCCCCTACTCATACTTCGGCACCCTCGGCTCCGGGATCTCCTTCAGCAGTCGCATGACCAGATCATCGCTGCTGGACCCTTCCGCCTGGGCCTGGAAGTTCGGCGCGATGCGGTGCCGCAGGACCGGGATGGCCACCTTGCGAACATCCTCAAACGACACTGCAGGCCGCCCGTCCATGGCCGCCAGCGCGCGGGCCCCGTGGATCAGGTACTGCCCCGCTCGCGGTCCGGCTCCCCAGTCGACCATCTCCTTGATGAACGCCGGAGCTGAGCCATCGCTGGGCCGCGTGGCCCGTACCAGGCGGGCGATGTAGTTGATCGTCAGCGGGCCGACCTCGATCTGGTTGATCTGCTTTTGCAGGTACAGAATCGACTTCGCCGACAACACCTTCTTCACCTCGGCCCGCTCGCCGCTGGTCGTCGAGGTCAGGATCCGCTCCTCCTCTTCCAGCTTGGGGTAGTCGACCTTGACGTTGAACATGAACCGGTCAAGCTGGGCTTCGGGCAGCGGGTAGGTCCCTTCCTGCTCGATGGGGTTCTGCGTGGCGATGACAAAGAACGGCTCGGGCAGCGGATAGGTGTTGCCCGAGACGGTGACCTCGTGCTCCTGCATCGCTTGCAACAGAGCGGCCTGCGTCTTGGGCGGCGTGCGGTTGATTTCGTCAGCCAGCAAGATGTTCGTGAACACCGGTCCCTGCACGAAGCGAAACTCGCGGCGGCCCCCCTCGCCCTCCTCCAACACGTTCGTCCCCGTGATGTCCGACGGCATCAAGTCGGGCGTAAACTGAATCCGCTTGAACTGCACATCCAACAGCTTGGCAATCGTGCTGACCACCAACGTCTTCGCCAACCCCGGCACCCCGACGAGCAGACAGTGCCCGCCAGTGAAGATCGCCGAGAGGATCTGCTCAATGACATGATCCTGCCCCACGACCACCTTGTGCAGCTCCTCAACCATCAGCTCGCGGTGCCGCCGGAACTTGTCGAGGAACTCATCGAAGTCACGTTTTTCAGCCACGTTGGGTTGTTCCGGTCAGGCGCTGGAAGAGGTCAGAAGTCGATCCACCGGCAAAGGCTATCAGCCCAGCGGGTCGCGACCAAGGGTCTGGGGAGAGCGAGAGTCGCCTTTCGCTCCGCGAAAGGCCGGTCTTTCGCGGAGCGAAAGACGACTCACATTGTTTTACGATTCCTTATTTCACCACTGCTTCAATCAATTCGTAGTCCCAATACCCGGTGGGGCGCGTGCGGCGTTCCAGACGGTACTGGGCCTCCAGAATCGGGGAAGGCTGGTAGCCCGAGGCATCGACCGTCGCGGGGAGGAAGCTGTCGTTTCCTCGGAGATAAATCTGGAACCGCAAGTCAGTGCTGCGGGCGTCCACGATCCAATACTCCGAAACCCCCGCGTCGAAATAGGCCGCAAAGAGCTGCTTGGTATCCTTGAAGCGAGAACTGTCGCTGACCATTTCGACCACCAGATCGGGCGGCCCCTCGAATTCGATGAAACTTCCGAAGGCATTTCCGACGGTGGGAACCAGTTTGACGCGCCCCGAAAGGATGGAGGTATCCAACACCACGACAATGTCGGGCTCCACGCTGAGCTCGACGCAGGGAACACAGACGCGGGACTTGTCGACAAAGACCTGGCCCCGGTTGGTGGTCTTTAAGCGATTGCCAATCACGGCCCCGATTTCGCTCTTGGGAGCGGAGTGGAAAAAAAGATTAACCGGACTCATGTCGCACTCCACCCGCCCATCGATGTAATCAATCCGGCCCGTTTCGGGGAACTCGGCAGAAACGGCCCAGCGACGAAAATCGGCCAATGAGTCGATTCCCCTGGGGAGTTCGAGTTCTTCAGGAATGAGTGTCGCCGATGACATGAGGCCTCTCTCTCTCGGTTTGGAGACGCGGTCCAATGGCCAGCGCACTCGCTTCGGCATTGTACCAATGGACGGACGCCGCGAGCACGCTCCGCTTCGAAGACTTCGCGTCGCAACTCAACGGGGAAGGCCCTTCGCATGATCTCAGTCGAGACTTCCTTGGCAGTCTCTCCCCACTCCCATACGATTCCCTCTGTGCAACGGTGCGAACCAGAACCAGTGTGAACGACAGACGGCAAACGGCATGGCCAAGCGAACGATTTCTCAGGTGGATGTGGCGGGCCAGCGGGTGCTGATGCGGGTCGACTTCAATGTCCCGCAGGATGACTCCGGCAAGATCACGGATGACCGGCGCATCCGGGAGGCCCTCCCGTCGATTCGCTCCGTCATCGATCGCGGCGGCCAGCTCGTGCTGATGAGCCACCTCGGGCGGCCGAAGGGCAAGGCCGGGGACGAGAAGTTCACGCTGGCTCCCTGTGCGGCCAAGCTGAGCGAGATCCTCGGCAAGCCGGTGCATTTCGCGAAGGACACCATTGGGGCCGATGCGACTGCCAAGGTCGGTGCGTTGAAGAACGGCGAAGTCCTGCTCCTCGAAAACGTCCGGTTCCAAAAGGTCGAGCCCGGCTCGGAAGCCGAACTCCCCGAGAACTCCAAGGCTGTGCGGCTCTACGCGGCCAAGCTGGCGTCGTTCGCCGACATCTACTGCAACGAAGCGTACGGAACCTGCCACCGCAAGGACGTGTCGATGTTCTTCACCCCGCTGCTGATGGGGGACAAGCCGTGCGTCTGCGGGGCCTTGGTCGAGAAGGAGATCAAGTACCTCACCGATGCGATTTCTGCTCCGCAGCGCCCGTTCGTCGCGATCATCGGCGGCAAGAAGGTCTCCGACAAGATCCTGGTGATCCAGAATCTGCTCAACGTCTGCGACAAGGTGCTGATCGGTGGAGCGATGGCCTATACCTTCTCCCTGGCAAAGGGCGGCAAGACCGGCAGAAGCCTCGTCGAGAAGGATAAGGTCGAACTCGCCAAACAGCTGCTGGAGTCGGGCGGGGACAAACTCGTGTTGCCCGTCGACACCCACTGTGGCGACGACTTCAAGGGATCGTGCAACAAGCTGGTCGTCAAGGCGGGCGAGATTCCGGATAACTACGAAGGCTTCGACATCGGCCCCGAGACGGCCAAGCAATACGCCGCGATCATCGCCGGAGCCAGGACCGTCGTCTGGAACGGCCCGATGGGGGTGTTCGAGATGCCCCCCTTCGACGACGGAACCCGGATCGTCGCCGAAGCCATCGCGAACTCCAAGTCGATCAGCATCATCGGCGGCGGCGACAGCGCCGCAGCCGTCCAACAACTCGGCTTCGCCGACAAGGTGTCCCACGTCAGCACCGGCGGCGGGGCCAGCCTGGAGATGCTGGAAGGGAAACGGTTCGCCGCTGTGGATGTGCTGGATGATGCGTGAAGACAGATGAGAGAGGAGAGACGAGAGAGAAGAGCCAGAGGGGACACACGTCCTGCCAGTTCTGGCTCTATTCTCTCGTCTCTACTCTCTCGTCCGGCCCGCAAGGGCCACCGACCGAGTGGCGAAACAGGCAGACGCACGGGACTTAAAATCCCGAGACTCGAAAGGGTCGTGCGGGTTCGATTCCCGCCTCGGTCAATTGAGCTGGTGAGTGTCCGGTGTCAGCCGGATAGTGATTTCTGTGAGCGGCCCGGCGATAGCTCAATGGCACTTACTTCAGGGTCTGCTGTCCGCGATTGTCGCCTTTTTCTCCGAAAAAGGACGCCCTTTTTCGTAGAAAAAGGCGACAAAGTAAGTGCCATTGGGCGCTAGCCGCCGGTTCTTCTTTCGTCCCCAAGCTCCCGCTGGGGAATGATCCCCCTTGAGGCACCGCCGGCGAGGGCTGTGACTCGCCAGTGCGGGGGCGACCCCCACCGGGGTGTGTGATGGCGTACGCTCCCAGACACTGGCGGCCCAGAGCGACCGCCAGTGGCACTTGGCGTCTGCATCCGATGACCCATTTCAACGGGATTGTACCTTGTCAGAATGAACCACGAATGCGTATGGTGAGTGCCGCACGGATGGCAGAACACGCAGAACCGTGGCCCTCAATTCCGCCTCCCAGCCTGGCCCACCGTATCGAGAGGTTTGCAATGGTTCCGTTCTTTCAGATTTGCCCTACCTTGGCGGAGCGGGAAACCCGGTCTTTTATCGTTGAGTCCGGCCCTTGCAGGGCGTTGCCAGCTGGGGAATATGCCCTGCTGGAGTGCTATTGCACCGAGCCGGACTGCGATTGCCAGCGGGTGCTGTTTTCCGTCCTCCGGCGGTCCCCGAGCCGCATTGAGGCCACGATCAGCGTGGGGTTCGATCCGACGGACGACATGGCTGAACCGTACCTCGATCCTCTGAATCCCCAGGGGGCGCATGCGGAGGAAATTCTCGAGTTTGTCACGGCGCTGATTGCGAGCGACCCCGATTACCTGGAGCGGCTCAAGCGGCATTACGCGATCACCAAGCTGATCGTGGCTGGCCAACTGCGCCCGGAAGACGCCCCGACCTCGAATGTGTTAAAGGAAATGAAGCTGGTCGATCCAGGAATCATGCGGACGCAGCGTGCGGAGTCAGGCCGTCACTCCCCCCAGGATATCCCTGCACCGGAATTCCTGAATCGGGCTGAGCGTCGCGCACGGATGAAGGTGCAACGTCGGAAGCGTTGATGCCAGTGACAGGATGAGGCTGAATGCCAACCCGTGGAGGGGGTTCCCCGTTCTCCAGAGAGATCGATTCCGCGTCGAGGGACTGGCTGAGAATTGGGCATACGTGAAACCCATGAGAACCTCAGCCCTGTTTCTGATCTGGTGCGGGCTGTTGCGATGGGCGCATGTGGCCAGCCCTGACCCCGATGTACTCGACCTGCCGATCAGCATGTTTCGAGACGGCTCGGTGCCGCTGATCGGGTACTTGCTGTTCTGTGTGTTGATCGTTGCGATCTTGTCGCATGCCCGGAGTTGGTGGGTTCGCCGAGAGTTCTGGTCGGCTCGGGTGTGCCTGGCGGTGGCTGCGGGATTGGGGATCGTGGCGGTGACTCCGTCGGACAGCTCGTTCCACGACTTCATGGCACTGGCAGTAATCGGCTTCGGCTACTTGTACTTCACCGTGAGTCTCTATCGCGAGTCGCTGGAGTGGAACGATCCGTTCATGAGATCGATTCATCGCAACGGAGTAGTCTCCATGAAGATTCCCCCCCGCGATCGTCGCGTGGCCCGCATCTGGCAAGGGGTGATGGTGCTGCATCAAGGGGTCTTGCTCCTGGCGCTGATCCTCATTTTCATGGTCTATCAGAGCGGGGGGCTGTTTCAGAAGTTCATCGTGACGCACCTGTTGCTGCTCATGGCCATTCTCGAAATCCTCCCCCGTCGGCGTCCGCAGCGGTCCACAGGTTCCCCACAGCGGAAGTCCAGCGACGATCGGTGAAGCGTTGATTGGAAACTCCGCAGACCCACGCCGGAACTGCGTCGGTGTGTCTCAGCGAGTCGACATCCGATGACCGAGTTCAGGCTCCTCAGCAGAATCTGTGGCCATCTTCCGGCTCGGGGAGGCCTCTCGCGAGAAACCGCGATGGCTCGAAGAGAACTACGGGGCGGTTCGACTCGACCAGTCCGGGACTGCTCACACTCAGGAGTTGGAGCTGCGCTCAGGGAAGCAGCTCATCAACCAGCTCACCGAGGAGATCCTTCGACTTGAAATTCTGTGTGGCGAATGGCGGTTGGCGGATGGCGGATGGCCAGAGGGTGAGGTACGCTGATCTCAGGTTGACAGCCCACGTTCTGGCGAACGTCGCGACGAGCCGCTCCAGTGCAAACACACGCCACAAGCCTCCCCCATGAAACCGACTCGATTGATCGCCGTGTTCCCCACCCTGCTGACGCTGGGCAATGGGGCCTGTGGCTTTGCGGCCATTACGTTCGCGGCCAAGGTCACGCAGAATACCGCAGACTTGCCCGGACACGGCCCGCTGTTCTTCTCGGCACTGCTGATTTTCGGCGGCATGCTGTTCGACATGTTCGACGGAGCTGCCGCCCGCCTGACCGGGCAGACCAGCCAGCTGGGGGCCGAACTCGACAGCTTGTGCGATGCGATCACGTTTGGGGTGGCCCCGGCATTCCTCATGTTGCAGTTCGTGAACTTCCCGCTGTGGGAGGGGAACGAATACTCCCTGCCGTTCATCTACCCCGCTCGACTCGTGTGGACGATCGGGGCCTTGTACATGCTGTGTGCGATCTTGCGACTGGCCCGCTTCAACATCGAAACCGATGAGGACGATGCCCACGACTCGTTCAGCGGGTTGCCGTCTCCGGCAGCTGCGGGTGCGGTGGCGGCGTTTCCGATTGCGATGCCGGAGCTGTTGGAGATTGCCGAACGGGGCAATGTCACCGCGACCAGGGTCGCCAGTTACCTGGTGCCCGGTGTGAAGATCTGCCTGCCGCTGATTTGTCTGGCGGTGGCGATGCTGATGGTGTCGCGGATTCGGTATCCGCACTTCGGGACGCAGATCATTCGCGGTCGCGGGCCGCGCAAGACGATCATCCAGTTTGTGTTCGCGGGCGCGGCGGTGGCCTGGGTGCATGAACTGGTGGTGCCGCTGGCCTTCTGTTACTTCGCGTTTGGAGGCCCCGTCATGCACTGTTGGAAGTGGCTCTTCGGGACAGAGGCCTCCGGGGACGAGGTGATTGCCGCCCGGAAGTCGGCATAGTGCCTTGTCAGGACTCGGAAGCGGGGTTGGAGTTCAGGCTTTAGCCTGCACCGGAGCAGCCTAAAGGCTGGACTCCAACCTCGATTGTGAGACGGATATCTCCCAAAGGTTCTCGTGTCGAACTCCCCCTCCACACCCCGCTGGGTTCTTCCGCTGACACTGGTGGTCTCGCTGGTGACGGTCGGGCTGGCGTCGTTCTGGCCGGTGTCGGTGCCGAAACCACCTTCCCCGATAATTATCAAAGTCCCATATGCTGTGACCCAGGGCATGGTCTTTGTGGCAGGTGGGCGTTTTCGCATGGGAACGGATGACGTGCCCCTACCCGGCCAACCGAACCCGCATCGCATCAAACCCGACGAGTTCCCCGCACACACCGTCGATCTCGATGGCTTCTGGATGGACGCCACCGAGGTCACGAACCGCCAGTTCGCCGAGTTCGTCGCCATGACTGGCTACGTGACCTTCAGCGAGAAGACCCCCACACGAGAGGACTTCGCGCGGAGCGGAGCCGACCCGAGCCTTTTCAAGGACGAGCATCTCGTCGCAGGGTCGCTCTGTTACAACCCCGACTTCGACCGCAGCACACTCGATGTCAACTGCGACATGTGGGAATATCAAGTCTGGAAGTTCGTCCCCGGTGCCAACTGGCAGCACCCCGAGGGACCGGGCTCATCGATCGCCGACCGCTTGGACCATCCAGTGGTCCACGTCACTTGGGAAGACGCCGTCGCCTACTGCGACTGGGCGGGTAAACGATTGCCCACCGAAGCAGAGTACGAGTACGCCTCGCGCAATGGCGGCTTGGAAGAACGTTACCCCTGGGGGAATGAACTCACGCCCGGCGGGGAGTATCTGTGCAACTACTTCCAGGGGACGTTCCCCACCGAAATGAAGACGCTTGATGGATTCGAGTCCACCTCGCCGGCGAAATCCTTTCGGCCCAATTCGATCGGCCTCTACGACATCTCCGGCAACGTCTGGGAGTGGTGCCACGACTACTACGACGCTCAATATTACTCCGTCGCGCCTCTCTATACCCCCCAAGGCCCCGAGCAATCCTTCGACCCTCAAGAACCGAACATCATCAAACGCGTCATCCGCGGCGGCTCCTTCCTGTGCAACACCAACAGCTGCACCGGCTACCGCAGCGGGGCGAGGATGAAGGCGGAGTTCACGAGCGGAACATTCCACACCGGGTTTCGAGGAGTGGTGGACAGCCCGGGGTACGCTCAATGGGCGGCCCAGCAGAAGGCGATTGAACAGTGGCGGAAGCGTCGGTAGGGCATCACGTTGGAGTCCAGCCTTTAGGCTGCTCCGGTACAGGCTCAAGCCTGAACTCCAACGGCAACCACGAACGGCCATACCGCCCGAGCCCGCAACCCTCCTCCCAACCGCTTCTCACGGCACAATTGTTCGCGGGTTTCCCACGCGGCGATGGCCTACCCGGCTCCTCGGTCCCCCGAGCGAGATACCCTTGTGCGAACGGTGCCCGGCTCCCGCGGCGCGCCTGGACTGGCATTCGGAGTGGTTTGTGTCTCCCCTAGCTTGGACGTTCTGGTTCTCCCTCGCCGCACTCGCGTACATCTATGCGGGCTATCCGCTGCTGGTGTGGCTGCTGGGACGAGTTCGTCTCGCGCGGGTGCTGAAGGCTCCCTACACCGGCCAACTCTCGATCGTGATCGTGGGCTACAACGAGGCCGCGCGGCTTGCCCGCAAGCTTGACAGCCTGTTCGCCTCCGACTGCTCCTCCCAGATCGAGGAGATCCTCATCGGCTCCGATGGCTCCGATGACAACACCGCTGAGGTGATCGCCACTTACGGTGATCCCCGTGTGAGGTTGGTGGCATTCACCGAGCGACGGGGGAAGCCAGCGGTCCTCAACGACCTCGTGCCTCAGTGCCGCACGGATCTCGTCGTCCTCACCGACGCCAGACAAGCCCTCGACCCCGCAGCACTCTCCCTGCTCGCCGCCTGCTTCGCCGACGAGCGGGTCGGCGTCGTCTCCGGAGAACTCGTCTTCCGCTCTGAGAACGCCGACAGCACAGCTGCGGAAGGGATCGGAGCCTACTGGAAGTACGAGAAGTTTATCCGCAAGAGCGAGTCGCGGTTTCGGTCGGTCCCCGGAGCGACGGGGGCCTTGTATGCCATCCGTCGGTCGCTGTTCCGCGCGATCCCGGAGCAGACGCTCCTTGACGATGTGGTGATTCCGATGCAGGTGGTGGAGCAGGGCTACCGCTGCCTGATCGAGGCCGGGGCGATCGCCTACGACACGCCGTCGCAGTCGACGCAGCAGGAGTCGGTCCGCAAGCGCCGCACGATTGCCGGTGCCGCTCAACTAGTGATCAACCAGCCGCGCTGGCTGCTGCCGTGGAAGAACCCGATCTGGATCGAGTTCGTATCCCACAAGCTCACGCGGCTGCTCTCGCCGGGTCTGCTGGTCCTGACAGCGGGAACCAATATCGCGTTGGCAGGCCAGCCGCTGTACTGCTTCCTGCTGACCCTCCAGTTCTGCTTTTACGCCGCTGCAGGGGTCGGCTATGTGTTCCAGCGACAGGGGAAGAAGTCGTCGCTGTTCGGGTTGCCGCTGATGTTTGTATCGCTCAACACGACCACCACAGCAGCGCTGTGGGACGCGACGCGAGGTCGGTTCCGAGCGACGTGGCAACGGTCGGCATAAGTGAGAGTCGTCTTTCGCT
>JAYWFM010000143.1:0-5228 GCA_043778825.1 Planctomycetota bacterium
CCGTGCCAAACCAATATCACCCCAGAATCCCTGATTATCCGGCCCCGCCGTGTGTGAAACGGGGAGGAACATTTGTAAAAATGTGGGTAAGACTGAGGCCAATCGGCCCGTCCTACGGGGAAGACCTCACCAGCCGAACCCCAGCGAGCGGGCGGACGTAAGTCCCCCGTGCCCGCGCGACGCGACCTACCGAACGGGGTTGAAAGGGCTATGAACGCTGAGCCACACGGCGGACTGACGTCCGCCGCTCACTGCCGCTTGGCAAGCTGACGCCGGACTGTCAAGATGTAGGCTGGAGTGGGTTTCGGGATGTCCGGGCCTCATGACCGAGACGATCTTTGCTGGACCAAACTCCATGTCACCACCGAAGGTGTGCGTCCTCCGTGCACCGGGCACCAATTGCGATCACGAGACCGCCCACGCCTTCGAACTGTGCGGCGGGTCGGCGACGCGCGTGCATCTGTTTGAACTATTGGAGCGGCCATCGCTGCTTCGGGACTATCAAGTCCTCTGCGTCCCCGGCGGGTTCAGCTACGGAGACGACATTGGAGCCGGGGTCGTCTTTGGCAGCCAGTTGCAAGGTCAGCTCGCTGAAACAATCGGCGAGTTCCTGCAGCGTGACACGCTCACGCTCGGCATCTGCAATGGGTTTCAAGTGCTGATGAAGGCGGGCGTCCTCCCCGGCGGCGGCACGACGTGGCCGCCGAAGGTCGATCAACCCCCGCCCGCGACGCTGACTTGGAACGAGAACGGCAAGTACACCGCGTTGTGGGTCAAGCTGCGGGGCGGGTCGTCGAAGAATGTCTTCTTGCGGGGGATCGACGAGATCGAGTTGCCGATCGCTCATGCCGAGGGGCGGATTGCGGTACGGGAAAAGAAGACCCTCGACCAGTGGATCACCGGCAAGCAGGTCGGGCTGTGCTACAGCGATGCCGAGGGGCGTGTGCCAGCCTCAGGCGAATTGCTCCCCTACCCGGCCAATCCGAACGGATCGATCGCGAACATTGCCGGACTCGGCGATCCGACCGGTCGTGTCCTGGGCCTGATGCCGCACCCGGAGCGGTTCCTGTTCGCGACCCAGCACCCGCGCTGGACGCGGCTGGGGCTGCGTGGTGCAGGGGACGGGCTGAAGCTGTTCCAGAACGCGATCGACTACTTCCGGGCGGTGTAAGGGATGAGCGTGGGACGGGCACATTTGCCCGTCCGTGATGTCTCGTGGGATAGGCTTCCAGCCTGTCAGCGTTTGCCGAAAGCAGATTCAGAATTGGTGTTCAACTCAAGAGAGGGGAACACTAATCGTCACTGATCAACACTAATCCAGATGAAGGCCACATCTCAATCACGATTGCCAGTCCCTGTCAGGATGCAGTCTCGATCAGTGCAGATAAGTGTTCCAAAACTTCCGGAGTGGCATTTCTTGGTGAACCCTCTCCTGAAGATGCCCCAAAACGACAGGCTGGAAGCCTATCCCACGGGGCCGTTGTCCCATCAATCCACACTCGGACGGGCCAATGGGCCCGTCCCACGGACCACCCCATGACTCTCCCACCCGCGAATGGTCGCAAGGCTCTCCTCACTGGCATCACCGGGCAGGACGGGTCGTACCTCGCCGAGTTCCTCCTCGCCAAGGGGTATGAGGTGTGGGGCCTCGTCCGTCGCAGTTCCACCGAGAACCGCTCGCGGATCGCCCATCTGCTCACTCCCGAGGTCGGCTCGCGGCTCCAACTCCGAGCCGGGGATCTCGCCGATAGCCCGTCGATCCACAACGCTCTCGACGAGGCCCGACCCGATGAGGTCTACAACCTCGCCGCCCAGTCGCACGTCCACGTCAGCTTCGAATGCCCCGAGTACACTGCCGAGGTGACCGGCCTCGGCACGCTGCGAATCCTCGAGGCCATCCGGCAACTCGGTCTGAAGACCCGGTTCTACCAGGCGTCGTCCTCAGAGCTGTTCGGCAAGGTCGTCGAAACCCCGCAAACGGAATCCACCCCGTTCCACCCCCGCAGCCCTTACGGCTGTGCCAAGGCGTTCGCGTATGACATCACGCGGAATTACCGGGAGTCGTATGGGTTATTTGCGGTGAATGGCATCCTGTTCAACCATGAGTCGCCGCGGCGCGGGGAGACGTTTGTCACACGCAAGATCACGTTGGCGGTGGCTGAGCTGAAGAAGGGCCGAACCGAACCGTTGACGCTCGGGAATCTCGACTCCCGCCGCGACTGGGGGTTCGCGGGGGACTTCGTGGAGGCGATGTGGCGGATGCTGCAAGCTGACACGCCGGAGGACTTCGTGATCGCCACCGGCGAGACGCACACCGTACGCGAGTTCTGCGAGCTGGCGTTCCAGCGGGCGGGGTTGCCGCTCACATGGACCGGGGCTGGAGTGGAAGAGCGCGGACTGGGGCGGCAGGGGCAGACCCTCGTCGAGATCTCGCCGCAGTTCTTCCGACCGGCGGAGGTCGATCTGCTCCTAGGCGATGCGACCAAGGCCCGGACCCAACTGGGCTGGACACCAAAGGTGAGCTTTCGGCAGCTCGTGGAGATGATGGTGGATGCGGATCTGGGTCAACGACCGTCCTGAAATCCTTTCACATTTTTCGGAACCCCGAGGCGATTGGGGTGTTTCATGGGGGTCAGGCACCCTTCCCGCGACATTCGAACGCGGGCGTTTGCCGATTACCTCTCCAAGGACAGACTCATGAAGAAAACATACTGGCTGGCTACGTTGGCGACTGGTCTCGTCGTGGTGGGATTCAGCGTCGCAATGGCTGAAGGGCGTGGCGAAGGGGACCGTCCGCCTCCGAAAGAGCGAGAAGCCGGAGCTGGTCCCCGTGAAGGTGGTCCTCCGCCGGGCGGGCGCGAAGGTGGTCCCCGTGAGGGAGGAGCTGGCGGGCGAGAAGGCGGCCAACCTCCCGGTGGTCGCGAAGGGGGCTCGGGTGGACGTGAAGGTGGCCAGGGCGGGGCGGGGCGGGGAGGGCCTCCTGGTGGCCTGATGAAGTTCATGCCGGTGCTTGTCGCGCTGGACGTAGATAAGAACGGCGAGATCTCGGCGGACGAAATTGCCAATGCGGCGACCGCTCTGAAGACGCTCGATAAGAACGGAGACGGGAAGCTGACCGAGGAAGAATTGCGTCCGAGCGGTCCTCCCCCAGGCGGCGGACGCGAGGGCGGTCCTCCCCCGGGCGGGCGTGAAGGTGGCGCTGGCGGACGTGAAGGTGGTCCTCCTCCCGGTGGACCAGGACAGGGCGGGCAAAGCGGCGGTCGTCCCCCCGGACAGGGTGGGCAAAATGGCCAGCAGGGTGGACGTGAAGGGGGACAAGGCGGCCCTCCTCCCCAGCCTGAGTATCCACTCGACAGGGCGAACCGAACTCCTGGCCGAGCGTGGTCGGCTTGGGATGCTGCCGACCATGACGTAGACGGCAAGTTGACTCGTGAAGAAATGGAACTTTTTGGGAAGCAAAAGCCGCATCGAGATGTCGGGCAACTGTTGCGGAACTTTGACGCTGCTGACACAGACCACGATGGGATCGTATTGCAAGAGGAAATCGACGCTTACGGAACCGAAATCGGCAGCAAAGACCCAAAAAACCGTCCGAAGTAAGGGCGGTTGGACGATACAGTATCGCACAAGCGCGGGAACCACGGGGACAAGCCCCAGTGGCGGGAAAGTTCGCTTGCTTCATGGCCTCGCGGGCTTGTGGAGAGACTCGGCCAGAAACTCATACGCCACCTTCCGCGTCGCCAGAGGGAAGTCGTGGGCACAGTCCGGATACTCCGCTCGCAACTGCTGATCGGCCTCAAACAACTGGTAGATCGGCAGCGCAGCTTTGATGGTGTCCCGCACGCCCGAGACCTCGAAGTTGTCATCCTGCACCGGTGAACAGGCCAGGAACGGCCTTGGCGTGAACGCAGCCACGATCTCCGGGAAGTCGAATGGTACCTCGTCGGGGTTGTTGTGATGCTCGCTCGAGATGCGTGGCATGTAACGCGGACTCGTCCACCCGGCGAGTTTGCCGTCGTAATACTTATGAAATCGAGTGAACCCACAGCTGCTGACCAAGGCTTTGATTCGTAGATCGAAGACAGCTGTGAACATCGTGCTGTGCCCGCCGAGGGAGTGCCCGATGCAGCCGATCCGTTCGGGCTCGACCTGCTCCATCGCCTGCAGCACATCGATGGCCCGCATGTTGTCGGAGATGGCCTTCATGGAGCCGCTGATGTACCCATGCTCGGGTGGGAAGGTATAGGGGTACTCGCCGAAGCTGGGGTAGTCGGGGGCGAGCGTCACGAACCCGTGCTGGGCGAGTTCCAGGGCGTAGTGCAGGTTCGGATGGCCGCCGAGGCCCGCTGGCTCGTTCTTGCCGATGCCGGTGGTTTGGTGCAGGCATAAAACAGCGGCGCGGCGGTCGGTGCCCGGGCGACTGGCCGTCTTGAGAGTCGGCGGGGGAAAGAAGACCCACGCTTTGATCGGACGGTCGGTGGAATCGGTGAAGAACTGGATCTTCTGCCGCCAGATGCCATTCGGGAGTTCGGTGCGTTCGAGGACACGGACCTGCGCCTCGGGCCACTTCGAGCGGTCGGGGAGCGGCCCCATGACCTGTTCCATTCCGGTCACAATCGCTTGCCGCCGGATGGCCCAGTCTTCCTCGGTCTTCACGGGCCGCTTCTCACCGGACTTGGTGCGATACCACGTTGGGTCGGTGTGGTCGTCAGCGGGGGGAGCTGCGAAGGCGAGGGAGGTGAGCAGCCAAGAGCAGGTCAGAAGGCGGAAGAGGTCAGGCATGTGTGGATCCTAAAGTGTGTCGAGTCACTTCAGACAAGACGAGTCTGGAGTTCCGACCCCGGAGGGGTCACAGCCATTCGCCGGTGGATGAGCGCAGCGACACCACCGGAACAGGGAACCCCGAGAATCACAGCATCCCGGCAGGGATGCGAGATGACTTGGCTTGCGAGTTGGGCTTCTCTGGAATGAACTCTGGCATCCCTCCAGGATGCTCAATCAGTTCGAATTCACAAACCGGTGGTGTCGCTGCGCTCAACCACCGGCTCATTTCTGACATCCCTGCCGGGATGTGTTGGCCTACGGCCAGCGGTCAGAGAAAGTGGGCCGTGGGATAGGCTTCCAGCCTGTCATCTTCCGCCAAATGACAGGCTGGAAGCCTATCCCACGGCCCACTTTCTCTGACCGCTGGCCGTAGGCCAACACATCCCGGCAGGGATGTCAGAAAT
>JAYWFM010000144.1:0-5219 GCA_043778825.1 Planctomycetota bacterium
CTTCAGCCGCGTCACCTGTTCCAGTCTCGCGGTGGTCAGCAGATCCTTGATCTTGGTGAGGGAATTGTACCGAGCAGGATGAACGGGGCAGAACCACAGCAACGCACTGTGAAACAGTGCGTTGCCGTGTCATGGATCGAGGTGGGTGATGAGCCGTTAGCCCCCGACGACATCCGCACCGCCCTCGGCGTCTTCGAATTCGCCCCCGCACGAATTGTCACCCTGCGGGTGTACGCCGCCCAAATTTGGCGCGGTTCAAAGATGGACCAATGATCTGATTGAAAGTTCCCCACCACTTCGAGTGGAATCCGCCCTTCATGCCAGCGACTTGGAGAAGAAGCGGATTGATGCCACGGTAGGGGTTGCCGGTATGCAAGCCATTCGCATTCAGATCGTCACTCCACGGCTTCCGCCACAGGGGCAAGCCACCATTCTGGAGGGCGTCGATGATTGTCTCAGTGTTGTTGCTGCGGATGTCGTTTTGAGATTGCACGTTTAATTTAGAGCGGTTTCAGATCCGGTCTTTCCACATTGAATTCCCAGCCCCAAACCGCCTACCCCAGGGAACACCTCCGACGCCCCGAAGGGGCCGGACTCGATAGCCCAGGGCAAAGTGACCCGACAAAGTCGGGGAACGCCGCCCTGGGTCAGGAGGCCACACTGCCGATCGAAGCCCTGAAAGGGCGGCACCATTGGGGCGGCTCGGGGTGACGCCCTTTCAGGGCTGGGGGGCAGTGCTCGCGGACCCAGGGCTGCGCGGCACGACTGTCGTCGTTCTGCTCCGCCCTGGGCCCCCTTCGGGGTCGGAGCACCAACGTATAAGATGCACACGGCCCCGGCGCCCCGGCAGAACGCCCCATCCAGGATTGACGTTCGCCCCGCCTGCCAGCGACAATACATCATCATCCGTGGATGCAAGGAGGTGCGGGGCGTCCACATGGGATGGGACTTCTCATCATAGGGCAGTTTCAGAATTGGTTTGCAGGAAGGGCAGACAGGAATGTCTGCCCCACTGAGCAGGGGCACAGCCATTCCTGTCTGTGTGAACTGAAGACAAAATCTGAAACCGCTCTGGCGGACCGACCGGTACTCCCTCTGGAAACTGAATGAACACCCGTCCGTTGCGTAGTTTTATCGCCGTGTTGTCGGCGCTGATTGTGTTGCTGCTGGCGAGTTCCGTTCGGGCCGAGGCACCATCGTTTGCCAACGATGTGATGCCGGTCCTGACGCGGTTTGGGTGCAACTCGGGCGGTTGCCACGGGAAGCTGGCGGGGCAGAACGGGTTTAAGCTGTCGCTGCGGGGGTATGCTCCGGATGCGGATTTCGAGTCACTCGCCCGTGAGTCGCAGGGCCGCCGCATCAACGCCGTCGCTCCGAGTGAGAGCCTGCTGATTCGCAAGGCGGTCGGGGCGTTGCCGCATGGCGGAGGGCAGCGGTTCAAGGTCGGCAGCCCTGCCGAGAAGGTACTCCTCGACTGGATCGTGGCGGGAACGCCGGGACCGAAGGTCAGCGATCCGCTGGTCGAACGGCTGGAGATCGAGCCGCTGGTCGCCACACTCAAACTCGATGAGTCACGCCCCATCCAAGTCACCGCTGTCTACAGTGATGGACAGAAACGGGATGTCACCTGGATGACGCAGTTTGCCTCCAACAACAGTGGGATCTTGGAGGTCTCGGACGCTGGGGAGGTGAAGGCGTTGCGGCACGGTGAAGCGGTCGTGCGGGCCTCGTTCCAAGGGCAGGTCGGGGTCGCGACGCTGACAATGCCGCACGAAACGGCGACTCAACCCGAGTGGTACACCGCCCGCAACAACGCCATTGACGAACACGTGTACGCGCGGCTGGCCGCGCTGCGGATCGAGCCATCGCAGCTGTGTGACGATGCGACGTTTATTCGTCGGGCCTCGCTGCATGCGATCGGCACGCTGCCGACTCCCGATGAGGTCCGGGCCTTTCTGGCGGACACGAGTCCTGTCAAACGCTCGCAACTGATCGACCAATTATTGGTGCGCCCCGAGTTCATCGACTACTGGGCTCTGCAACTGGGCGACCTGCTGCAGAACCGCAAAGAGCGGGACCACGACGTGCGCGGGACCAAGGGGGTTCGCGCGATGCACCAGTGGTTGCGGCAACAGCTGATTGCCCACCGCAGTTGGCGCGACATCGCCAGTGATGTCATCCTGGCCGAAGGATCAAACACTCAGAACCCGGCGGTGGGCTACTTCATCGTGACCGTTGGGGAGAAGAACTCCGACGAATCGGAGGTCGTGGACTCGGTGGCTCAGGCGTTCCTCGGCACTCGCATCGGCTGTGCCCGCTGCCACAATCATCCGCTGGAGAAGTACACGCAGGACGATTACTACCACTTCGCAGCCTTCTTCTCGCGGATCATGCTGGATCGCAAGAACCCCCGCGAGGCGGCCACGACGCTGCAAGTCGCGACGCGGCAGATGCAGAACCTCCAGCGGGATCTCGCCGGTCAGCAGAAGAAACAGACGGAACTGCAGGCCGCCACGGGAGACCACGCCCAGGAACTGGCCGAGTACGACAAGCGCCTCGCCGACATCCGCCAACAGATCGATACCGCCCGGATGGGAGCCGTCGAAACCCGCCAGCCACGCACCGGACAACAGCTCAAAGCCCAACCGCTCGACCGCTCGATCCTCGCCAGTCCGGCGGGTGAAGACCCGCGAAAGCCACTGGTCCGCTGGATGACCGATCCGAAAAACGAGCAGTTCTCAGGGGCGATGGTCAACCGGCTGTGGAAGCACTTTTTTGCCGTCGGACTGGTCGAGCCGGTCGACGATCTGCGAGCGACCAATCCTCCGTCAAATCGCGAATTGTGGACGCTGCTCAACCGGGAATTCGTCAGCAGCAACTACGACCTGCGGCATGTGATGCGGCTGGTGATGAACTCGCGGGCGTATCAACTGTCGTCGGAAACCAGGCCATCGAACTTCCGCGATGACCGGTTCTACTCGCACCACTATGCAAGACGACTGCCCGCCGAAGTGCTGCTCGATGCGATCTGCCAGGCCACCGGCGACCCGGAGCAGTTCCCGAGTTACCCGCTCGGCGTGCGAGCGATTCAGGTGCCCGACCCCGGGACCGATTCGTACTTCCTCTCGCTCTTTGGCCGTTCGGAACGCACCACCGCCTGTGCCTGCGAACGCACGGGCGATGTGACCCTTCCGCAGCTGTTGCACTTGCAAAACAGCGACGGCCTCTCGAATAAGCTGAAGACCTCGACCGGTCGGTTGGAGCAACTGCTCGCCGCCCAGCCGGACAACGATCGGGTGATCGAAGATCTGTATCTCTGCACGATGAGCCGCCTGCCCGCCGATGCAGAACGTGAGGTCGTCCAGAAGGCGCTGGAGGGGGCCGACCGTCGCGAGGTGTTCCAGGATCTGTTCTGGGCGTTGTTCAACTCGAAGGAGTTTGCGTTTCAGCATTGATGCCCCCGTGGGATAGGCTTCCAGCCTGTCTTCCGCGAAGACGACAGGCTGGAAGCCTATCCCACTTATCAAAACCAGGATCACCCCATGTTTGACCTCTTCTTCCCCCGCAATCGCCGCGACTTCCTGCGAGTCGGCGGACTCACCACGTTCGGGTTGAGCCTGCCGACGCTGCTCCAATCACCAGCCTCGGCGGGCACCCAGGGTCGCCGGGCGAAATCGGTAATCCTGGTCTATCTCGGCGGTGGCATGTCGCATCACGACAGCTTCGATCCCAAGCCCGAGGCGATCGAAGAGGTGCGCGGCAAGTACAAGCCGATCGCCACCAATGTCCCCGGCGTGCAGATCGGCGAGCTGCTACCGATGATGTCGCAGACGATGGACAAGGTCTGCCTGCATCGCGGCGGGACGCACAACAACGACCATCACGAGACCGCCACGAACTGGGTCATGTCGGGCCGGTTCGGGTCGGCGTTTGGCGACTGGCCGGCGATGGGGGCGGTGGCGGCGCACGAGAGCGGGTTTCCGGGGACGCTGCCACCGTATGTGTCGATCCCGCGCAATCCGTCGTTCACGTGGGAGCTCGGCAAGAGTGCGTTCCTCGGCGGACGGTACGAGTCGTTCAAGGCCGGTGATCCCAACGAAGAGAACTTCCGCGTCCGTGATGTGGCCCGTGCGGAGCCGCTGGCCCAGGTCCGCCTCGACCGCCGACAGACGATGCTGCAAGCCGTCGACGGGCTCTCGCGACAGATGGAGGGGAACGATCAACTGGCGGCATACGATCAGTTCCAGCGCCGAGCCGCAGAAATGGTGTTGTCCGGCGAGGCCCGCGATGCCTTCGCGATCGATGCCGAGGACGCCGCCCAGCGCGACCGGTATGGCCGGACGACGTTCGGGCAAAGCTGCCTGCTGGCTCGGCGGTTGGTCGAACGCGGGGTGACGTTCGTGACGGTCAACTTCGGCGGCTGGGACCATCATGCCAAGATTTGGGAGGGGCTGGAAAAGCGGCTCCCCGATTTCGATCGCGGGTTCTCGGCCCTCATCACCGACATGCAGACGCGCGGGTTGCTCAAGGACACTCTCGTCGTGGCCATGGGTGAGTTTGGCCGCAGCCCGAAGGTCAACAAGGACATCGGTCGCGACCACTGGGCCCCGGCGGCCTCCATGCTCTTCGCCGGTGCGGGGGTGAAGCCAGGCCGCGTGCTGGGAGCCACCGACAAGGACGGGGGCCAGGTCGCCGACTCGCCGATCCGCCCGGCGGATGTGGCCTGCACGATCTATCGCTCACTGGGGATCGATCCGGAGAAGCAGCTCTACACGCCGGATGGTCGCCCGGTGGCGATCCTCGATGAGGGTCATGAGATCGAGGCGCTGTATGCGTGAGGGCGTGGGTTGAAAAGAGTCTCCCGGTAAGACGGCCTTTCTAGCCGTCTGGCTGCAAGACCCGATCGAGGACGGCCTGGAAAGGCCGTCCTACGGGGGACTTGAATTCCCGCCTCTGGCGTGAGACTCCAGCCGACTGCGGAGAGGCTCCCACCATCGGCGAACGTCTGTGATCCCTGTCACAATGGAGGATCACCGTAGAGCGAAGGCTCTCTCGGTGTGGTGGGTGCATTCGCTCATGGGCTGTACCACCGAGGAATCTCAGTCGCGGAGCGACTGAGCTACGTAGGCGATGTCGCTCCGAGGCTGTGAGTTTTTCAAAACCAAGCCTGGCAAAGAACGCCAGAGGGCGCTACAACTGCGAGATGGACGCATCATTGC
>JAYWFM010000145.1:0-2109 GCA_043778825.1 Planctomycetota bacterium
CTTCGTGGAAGAGACAGCTCCGGCGGACTGGACCTGGGGCAGGTTGGAGATCAACAACGATGCGGTCGGGTAGGCGTTTCCACTCACGGTGACAGTCCCAGTAAACGTAGCACCATCATCCTTGACCAGGCGGGTCGGCCAGTTGTAGAACTGCAACGGTCGGCCCCACCCATCGAGGAACTCCAGGTTCCCGTCACTGTCGGAGTCGCCAATCAGATTCTTGTCGATGCCGTCAATCTCCGACGGCGGCAGGCCGTAGACATCCCCTTCAGTCAGAATCAGGTACAGCAACTCGGAACTGTCGGCTCCGGCGGTGGTGATGTTGCGTCCCAACCAACTGGTCGGGCGCACGGTCCCAGACTGGTACATGCGAGCCAGCATCGGGGAATCGTCCCCTCCCCCGTTGTCCGATATTCCGTTGTAGCCGAACAAATCCTCGATCCGCTGCGGAAACAATGACTTGAACATCGTCTTCCGCACGTAGGCTTCCGCCGCCAGCGGGTGAGGCTGGAGAGCGGGCGAAGGGTTGGCCAATGCGAACCACCGATTGAACGCCTCCACCGTATCGCGAAAGACCCGAGTGTTCTTCAGGATCGGCATGTCGGGGTCGACCTGAGTGGCACTGGCGGTGAGTTCGTGGAAGGCGTCCACGCGTTCCCGCAAAGCCCCGGAGAGAATCCGCAGTGCGGTCCGGGTGGAAGCCTCGCGGGCGGCTTCGCCGGTGCGGCCCAGGACGACGAAGGAGAGCGACGAGAGCAGGGCGATGATGGCCATCACGACCAGCAGTTCCACGAGGGAAAAGCCCGCTCGTGGTCGTTGTGGTTCGCTGATGGTGAGGGATGATCGCATCTGGAAAGGCTCCCGAGTCGGTGACTGGTCTGGGACCGGTAGAGTCCACTCGCGGCAAACTTCCGAAGTCTCGGAAGACTTCGGAAGTTTTCGGTGGGGGCCAGCCCGCACCGGCTGAGCAGCCTGTTGAAAAGTCCCGTGGCACGGGCGTCTCGCCCGTGAATCCGCATGGGCGGGACGCCCATGCCACGTGATTCAACAGGCTATTAGTTCAACGTGCCGCCCTTGAAGTTGGTGATGTTGTCCCGCTCGAAGGACCGCTCCGGACGCGGTTCGACGAGTTCCATGCCCGTGTTCAGCACTCCCCCCCAACCGTATTCCCCATCGACTCCCGGCGAGATCAACTGGCAGGACTTGGGGTTGAATGCCTGGGCAGCGGTGAATTTCGCGACTGTTGCGGGAAACGGTAACGCTGGCGAGGCTGGATAGTCAGACGTTGCGTAACGCCGATAGCAATACGCAAATCCGGTCGGCAGAGTGGCGTATGCGTCGTAAGTGGCTTGCGCGGTGAGTTGCACATCGGCGTCGCGGTATCCCTTGCCGCCATAGCTGCTGGCGAAGAGGATGGGGTTCGTCTGGCCGGGGAGCGGATCGAGGTACTCCGGGAATCCCTCGGCATCCGTCGCTCCGTCGCGATTCGTCAGACGCCCGATATTAAAATCATGGTACGGCCCCAACCGGGCACCGCCACGGGCGAACGGATTGGCTGGGTTTGTCGAGAACCCCAAGGGAGCCCAGGTCGTAATGGGCGCTCCGGCAGTCCCGATCGTCGTCCCCGTTCTGTCGACCACATTCGTCGAGTTCACCCCGCCCAGGAAGAACACCAGGCTCTCCGATCCATTCAGCGTGATCGTGTCAGTCACGTCCCCATCCCCATTGATGTCACGAGCGATCGTGAAATCGAAGTCTGGCCAAATCTGGCGAATCAATGCCCGGCTGCGATTCACGGCAGCTGCTGTCGGAGCTGTCCCGGTCCATCCGGCGATTGCTTCAAACAGGATGATCCCACTCGGCGGTTCGGCTCCGAATTTGGCCTTGAAGTCGGCGATCGATTTTTCGATATTCTTGAACTCGACGGTCACGCTCGCCACACGAGCAGCTGTCCTGGCGGCTTGAACACCGACCAGCAACAGCGACATCAGGATCGCGATGATCGTGATCACGATCATCAACTCGATCAGGGAGAACGCCGTGCGGGCCGGTCGCTGGGGTGGGGTCCGGGAGAGCCGCTGCGTGACGGGTTGCATGATGGGGACTCCT
>JAYWFM010000146.1:0-29710 GCA_043778825.1 Planctomycetota bacterium
GCAGTGGAGTTTCTCTACCCCCTCTCCCCACTGGCGGCGTGGCTTTCTGCGTGGATGTGACTGTGGGGAGAGGGCCGGGGTGAGGGGCTCAGCGTGGGCGACATGGCCCCCTCACCCCAACCCTCTCCCCCGCAGTCACGCTGTACCTCGGCGATCGAGCCGATCGCGGGGGAGAGGGGGCAGAAACTGGCCGCTGCCGACTTTTTTGACGCACACACCGAATAACCCCCTCCCGCCCCCGCCTTGACGCCCCGAGCGCCCCGCCCCTAACGTCCAGCGATCGGGCGGTTCACCCGCCGGGCCAGACCTTTCCTACCTCCCCCGATCCCACAATGACCCCATCCGACTTCATCACCCGCTGGAAGAAATCTGGCGGGGCGGAGATTGCGAATTCGCAGTCGTTCCTCAAGGAGTTGTGCGACCTGATCGGGGTGCCGCATCCCGAGCCGTCGAAGGCGGATGAGGACGCGAACGTCTACACGTTCGAAAAGGCGGTGAAGATCGGCAACGGCGACGGGACCGAATCGGATGGCCGGATCGACCTGTACCGCCAAGGGGCGTTCGTCCTCGAATCGAAGCAAGGGACCGAGCGACGCGAACGTGAGGCCGATGAAGCACTCGCCACCGTGACCAAGGCCAAGAAGCATCGCAAGGGGCACGCCGAACGCGGGTCGTCGCATTGGGGACTGGTCATGCGCCGCGCCCGCATGCAGGCCGAACGCTACGCCCAAGCCATCCCCGGCGAGTGGCCACCGTTCCTCGCCGTCGTCGATGTCGGCCACTGCATCCAGCTGTATGCCGACTTCACGCAATCGGGCAAGAACTACCAGCCGTTCCCCGACCCGGCCTCGTTCCAAATCTGGCTCCCCGATCTGGATGAGCAAGACATTCGCGACCGGTTGCGGGCGATCTGGACTGACCCGCTCTCGCTCGACCCGTCTCGCATTTCGGCCAAGGTCACGCGGCAATTGGCCGAACGGCTGGCGAAGAGATCGTGGACCGCTCAAAGAGAGGCTGGTAGACTCCTCAGATCGATGGGACGACGATGACATGGCCGAAGGAAACGGAGCAATGGAACTGGACCAGCCTCTGTTCGGTGGACTAACCGTCAACCGAACTGCAACGCCACAGCAATCGTTAGACATTGACTGTAAACACAGGAGCAACCTATTTCCATGGAACGGGCAGTTTTCGCCACAGTTGGTCGACACACTTTTGAGTTCATTTGCACCCAAAGAATGCCTAGTCCTCGACCCGTTTGTTGGAAGTGGAACAGTTCTTCATGAAGCGGGCCGACTCGGATTGCCGGTCATTGGTTCGGAAATCAATCCTGCCGCATTCAAAATGGCCAATGTCTATTGCCTGATGCGGCTCACTGTTGCAGAACGAAAGTCTGTGTTGGCTGAAGTCGATGCAGTGCTTACGGATGCTCTTCCAAGTGATGAGCTGACCCTTTTCGGTCCGGCACGAAAAACCTCCAATTCCAGTGTCAAAGACTCACTTGTTGAGGCGATTGAGCATCTCTTCACTGAGGGTGCCCGCTCGCTTCTGGAATCCCTGATTGTTCTCCTTGACTTCTCAAAAGAGTTTTCGTCCGAAGTCGTATTTCGGACATGGGGTATTCTCAAGTCCAAGTTTCTGAGTTTGCCATTCACTACATCATCGGTAGAACTCTTAAACAATGATGCGAGAAGCCTTCCCGTTGATAATGATGCCATCCGTTTCGTTCTGACTTCGCCGCCATACATCAACGTCTTCAACTACCACCAGCAATACAGGAAGTCGGTTGAAGCGTTGGGCTGGAACCCCTTAGCGGTGGCGAGAGCTGAGATCGGCTCGAACAGAAAGCACCGTCAGAATCGATTCCTGACGGTGATTCAGTACTGTCTGGACATGACAGATGTGCTTCGAGAAGTCCAACGAGTCTGTCAGGCTGGCTCTCGGGCAATCATGATCCTCGGTCGCGAGTCGAACGTACGCAAAACACGCTTCTTCAACGGCGAAATCATGATGTCGCTGGCGACACGTTGCTTGGGTTTCGACACAGTGATGAGGCAGGAACGGCGATTCCAGAATCGTTTTGGCGAGATGATCTGTGAAGACATCCTGCATTTCGATGTAAGAAAGGAAACGAAGACTCAATACGATGCCCCCACCACCATCGCGGAGGAAGTTTTGACATCCGCGAGACAGCGGTGTCCCTCAGAATCAATCGCTGATCTTGAGGAAGCCATCAACGCGGTGTATGAGGTCCGGCCGTCTCAGATGTTCGACCTGGTTTCCGCCTCGAATCTGCCAATTGAACCTGCGAGATCGGTGGTGGCATCATGAGCAAGATACCTACGCCCCACTTAGACAAACTGAATGCCGCACTGTTGAATGAGAAGCTTCCCAGTGGGGACAGGAAGCGTCTCGAAGAGACGGTCGAGCGGTATCACATTTGGGTGAAGGACCTCAGTGGAGTATCGGGGAGGACCGCGCCAGAACGGTTGAGCAAGCTTGTCTCGATCTTGAACGCCTATCGGCTGTGGGTGGATGTTGACCTGATTTTTGACAGCAAAGACGACTTTCTGTACCGATCAAAAGGTCAGCTGAAACTCGACAACAGCATCATCGAGGAGTTTTTGCCTCGACTGGTTCAACCATCGCTACTGCCAGAAATCAAGGGCTTTGACATCGCTGTCGGACCGACAAAATGCTTCTCAGCCATGTATTTCGATTCCAGCCTTGATGTCAATCAGCCAGGTGGAGGAATGACCATTCGTACGAAGGCTCAGGATTTCGCGATCAGCAAGAAGCTGTATCTCAAGGCATCACATGATCGCGATTTTCATGAATCCTGCCAGACTGAGACTCACATCGCCTATGTGGTTTCCGAATGCAAGACCAATCTCGACAAGACGATGTTTCAGGAGGCATCCGCAACTGCCCATGATGTCAAATCTGCAGTTTCCGGTGCGAGGTACTACTTGCTTTGCGAATGGCTTGATATGACGCCCGTGAGTACAGCAGCAACAGATGTGGACGAGGTGATCATTTTACGAAAAGCGAAGCGGCTCAGCTCCAACATCCGCAAAGACTTCAGTACCCATCGCGGAAGATTGGGACGCCGCGAACAGTATGTCCAGTACCTGACTGAACACCCCCTGAGTGTGGATATGTTCCAACGTTTCCTCGACCACATCCGAGGACTCCTGCTCAGCGAAGCCCCCGTCGAGAGCGATGTCCTCATCAACGGGTTTTTCTGAGCAATGACTCGGGGAACAGCTGGATGCCTATCGCAAGCGGCAGCAGCTGTTGCATTCCGATCTGACGATGACCGGGATGTATAACGTCCTGGAGAAGCTGCGATCCGGGGAACCGCTGACCGCCAAGGAGCGGAAGATTCACGATGATGGGCTGGTGTCGGTGCTGAAGCAGATTCACGATGACCTCGATGCCGCCGTGTTCGCGGCGTACGGCTGGCCGGGGACGCTGAGCGATGAAGAGATTCTGGAACGGCTGGTCGCCCTGAATCACGAACGCGCCGCCGAAGAAGCCGCCGGGAAAATCCGCTGGCTGCGTCCCGAGTTCCAGAACCCCCAGACCGGGGGGCCGACGAAGACGCAGCAGACCCTCACCGAAGCCGATGAGGATGAAGACGACAGCGAAGACGCCTCCAAGGCCAAGGGCAAGAAGAAAGCCGCCCCCAAGCCCGCCAAGGCGTCCAAAGCCGAATGGCCCGCCACGAGTACCGAACGCTACCGAGCCGTCCGCCACGCCCTCACCACGCACGCCAAGCCCGCCACAGCCACCGACATCGCGAACCAGTTCACGAAAGCCAACAAAGCCCACATCGCCAATATCCTCGAAACCCTGGTCGATGTCGGACTGGTTCGCGTCACAGCGGGCGGGGAGTATGCTCCGTGATGGGGGGTTGCTCTCCCCCCTCGTTACCTTCGTTGCCTTCTGTTCAACATCCGGATTTTGAACAGAAGGGAACGAAGGAAACGAAGATGGGGAGAAGTCCTGGGACTTCAAACCGCAGCGAGCGGGGGACAGTCAGTCCCCCGTGTTCGAGCGACGCTCTCCGACCGAACAGCGGGCTGGAGAGCGATACAGTACCGCCCAACACGTTGGACTGACGTCCAACGCTCGCTGTCGAGAAGCGAGTCGGGAGCGTGACGCGCGCTCCGCTTCGAAGACTTCGCGTCGCGGCTAAACGGGCAGACCGCACTTGTGACTCTTGTCTCTCTTGGAATTCTGGATTGTCCATCCCCCTCCCACCAACCCCCGCCCCGCTCCGCCTCTGGGACAATGCCCACGTCTGGCACCCGTTCACGCCGATGGAGGCGTATCGGGACGAAGCGGCGCCGATCATTGAATCCGGCGACGGGTTCGAGGTGATCGATGTCGAGGGGCGGCGGTATTTGGATGGGACTTCGTCGTTGTGGTGCAACGTGCATGGGCACCGGGTGCCGGAGATTGACCTCGCGATACGGGAGCAGTTGGGGCGGATCGGGCACTCGACACTGTTGGGGTTGTCATCCGTGCCTTCGATTGAGTTGGCACGGATGCTGGTTGAGCGCGTGCCGGTGGGCCTCACCAAGGTGTTCTACTCCGACAGCGGAGCCACAGCGGTCGAAGCGGCGCTCAAGATCGCCATTCAGTACCATCTCCAGAAGCCGGGCGGCGAGGAGCGCACGCTGTTCGCAGCTGTCGGGGGAGCGTATCACGGGGACACGCTGGGGGCGGTCAGTGTGGGGCGGGTCGAGCGGTTTCATGCGATGTACGCCGGGTTGCTGTTTCCGACGGTGGTGCTGCCCTGCCCCTCTGGGTATCGCACGCCGCCGGGGTTTACGGCGGAGAACTGGCTGGCCCACTGCGAGGCGGAACTCGAACGGCTGATCGCGGCCCATGCCGGTGAGCTGACGGCCCTCATCATCGAGCCGCTGGTGCAGGGAGCAGCGGGGATTCAGGTCCACCCGCCGGGCTATCTGCGGAAGGCTCGCGAGGTGACGCAGCGGCACGGCGTGCTGCTGATTGCGGACGAGGTGGCCGTCGGGTTTGGGCGGACCGGAACGCTGTTCGCGTGCGAGCAGGAGCAGGTGGTGCCGGATCTGTTGTGCCTGGCGAAGGGGATCTCCGGCGGGTATCTGCCGCTGGCGGCGACGCTCTGCACCGATGAGATCTATGAGGCGTTCCTCGGCCCCCCGGCAGCCGGGCGGACGTTCTACCACGGGCATACCTACACCGGGAATGCCCTCGGGTGCGCGGCGGCGATTGCGTCGCTGGAGCTATTTGAGAAGCATCGCGTATTGGAGAACGTACACGCGAACGCCGCGTTGATCGAGCGGGAACTGGCCCCGCTCCGCGACCATCCGCATGTCGGGGAGATTCGGCAGAAGGGGATTCTCGTGGGGGTCGAATTGGTCCAGGACCGCGATACGAAGACGGCCTTCCCGCCCGAGCGCCGCACGGGGCATCAAGTCACCCTCGCGGCTCGCAAGCGAGGGGCGATCCTCCGCCCGATCGGGGATGTCGCGACCCTGATCCCGGCTCCAGCGATGCCGGGTGAACTGGTCAGCCGGTTGTGCCGGGTGTTGATGGAGTCGATCGACGAGGCGACGGCGAGTCGCCCGTAAAACGGAATTGATTCCGACACTCCGCGCTGAAGCCGAGAAAGTCGCCGGACTCTCCGAGTCCGGTGAAGCGACGCCCGCCCAGCAGAACAGTGCCCAGCCAGAGCGAACCGCATCCGCCTCGAACACGACCTCACCGCAGGTCACACTGGCTCACCGGATTCGGAGAATCCGGCGACTTGGGGCCACCTTCTGGCATCACGCAGTCGGATTCAGCGCGGAGTATCTTGATTGACGTTTCCGACAAAAGTCCCTGTAGCGTGGGCTTTAGCCCACGCGTGAGCGTTATCATCAGGGAAGCGTGGGCTAAAGCCCACACTATTTCGACTTCTGTCGGAAACGTCTTGATTCCGTTTCTGCGAGCGACGCACAAGAACGGAATAAATTCCGTTCGACTTCGACTGCTCGACCCGACCGTGAAGCAAAACGCCCCTCCCCCAACCGCCTCGCCCAAAATGATCTTTCTCGTTTTTAGGTCATGACATACAACTCCAACGTCCGGTCCCGGTCGCAGCCCAGCCGCTTCGTGTGTGGAGGTGGGGGTGCCCCGTGCGGGGGGACCATTCGATGGAGTGATTCCCGATGTCTCGAATCTCGCGTGCTGCCCTCGCGTGTGGGACGGTCTTTGGACTCGTCTGCGGCGCGATGGGCTTCCTGTCCTCGCCCGCTGCTGCGGAAGAGCCCCAGACGTATCAGCTGCGATTCAAGTTCGCTCCGCAGCAGGCGTTGTACTACGTCACGCAGAATGATGCAGAATACATGGTGGAGCAAGCCCAGGCCCGGGAGACGGTGCCTCACACGTCGATGACGATCCGGCACATCCAGGTGTTGGACCTGAATCCGGACGGTTCCGCCAATGTGGAACTGGTGATCGACCGGGCGCGGATGACTGCGAATAACGGAGGGGTCCAATCGCTCTACGACAGCCGAGATGCCGCACACGTGCCAACGGAGTTTGCCTCCGTTCATCTGTCGATCCAGAAGCCTGTGCCAGCCCAGCTGACCCCCTTGGGCAAAGTCTTGCCCTCGGCGGACAATCCCACCAATGTCGAGCAGTACGACCTGTTGTTCCCGCTTCCGGAACAGCCGATCGCGGTCGGCGGCACCTGGAATGACAATTTCGAGGTCGATGTGCATATCGCTACGGAAAGCAAGCTTCGTCGACAAATCAAGATGCAACGGCGTTACGAACTGAAGAGCGTCGAGAACGGGATCGCCACCATCTCGATGGTCACGGGCCCCCTTTCCCCCCTGAATGACCCGTTCCAGGAATCCCAGTTGATGCAACGCAAACCGCGTGGTACGCTGAAATTCGACATCGAGAAAGGCTGCCTGATCGACCGCCAGTTCAAGATCGACGAAAAGGTGGTCGGACATTCTGGACAGGGGAGTGCCCTGACCGTCAAGGTCATCAAGGTCGATCGCCAGGTGGCTGCGGATCAAATCAAACACGTCAACCTGACGAAACCCCTGGTGCCCGTGCGGGTGGCCGAACTTCCGCAGCCGCAGCCGTAGGCGATGTCGCTCCGCGACTCGCACTCCCGTGGGACGGAAGCCCTCTCCACCGAGGCTCGACGCGACTCGCATGGTGTCTGGCGGGAGGAATCTCAGTCGCGGAGCGACGTGAGCAACAAGCACCCTCTTCTTGCAACCGGCATTCCGCTAGAATAGAGTCGGGGCTTGTTCCGGAGTGCCGGAGCGGGCCGACCACTCTCTTCTCCGAACTGAGTGGCGGAAGTCTGTTCGATTCGGATTGGAAATGACCATGCGGCGTCGAGTTGTTGTCACCGGAATGGGTTGCATCACCCCCATCGGCAAGTCGGTCGACACGATGTGGAGTGCCCTGCAGCAGGGCACCAGTGGGATCGACTGGATCACCCACTTCGATGCCTCGAACTTCCCCACCAAGTTTGCCGCCGAAGTGAAGAGTTTTGACCTCGCCGATTACATCGAGGACACAGCCCGGTTCCAACACACCGGGCGGAATATCCGCTATGCCATCGGGGCAGCTGTGCAGGCGGTGAAGCAGGCTGGGATTGGCGATCTCTCCGACCCGACGCGGTTCGGAGTGTACCTCGGTGCCGGAGAAGGTCAGCAGGACTTCTATCTCTTCATGCGGATGATCGCCCTCTCGCAGCGTAATGGCGCGTTCGATATGGAGCAGTTCACGAAGTACGGGCTGCAGTACCTCAATGCCAATGAGGAGATGGAGCAGGAGCCGAACATGCCTGCGGGCCATCTCGCCAGCCTGTTCAATGCCCAGGGGCCGAACCTCAACTGCCTCACCGCCTGTGCCGCCAGCAGCCAGGCCATCGGCGAAGCCTCCGAAATCATCCGTCAGGGCGAAGCCGACATCATGCTCTCCGGCGGGGCGCACAGCATGATCCACCCGTTCGGTTTGACGGGGTTCAACCTGCTGACCGCCTTGTCGACGAATAACGAATCTCCGCAGCAGGCGTCCCGTCCGTTCGACCGCGACCGCGATGGCTTCGTCCTCGGCGAGGGAGCGGCGATGCTAATCCTGGAGGAACTCGAGCACGCCAAGAAACGCGGGGCTCAGATCTACGGCGAGGTCGCGGGTTACGGCTCGACCGCCGATGCCTACCGCATCACCGACATCCATCCCGAGGGACGCGGAGCCACCGCCTGTATCCGCCTGGCCCTCAAGGACGCCGGACTCAACTTCGACCAGATCGATTACGTCAACGCCCACGGCACGAGTACCGCCGTCAACGATAAGGTCGAGACCCGAGCCATCAAGCAGGCCCTCGAATCCTCCGCCTACAAAACCCCCGTCTCCAGCACCAAGAGCATGATGGGCCACCTCATCGCAGCGGCGGGCAGTGCCGAGGCGATTGTGTGCCTGATGGCCATGCGGGATGGTCTGCTGCCGCCGACGATCAACTACGTGAACCCCGATCCGGATTGCGATCTCGACTACGTTCCGAATCATGTGCGCGAAGGGAAAGTCGAGACCACGTTGTCCAACAGCTTCGGCTTCGGCGGCCAGAATGTGTCGTTGATCTTCTCGACCTTCCGGGGGTAATTGCTCGTGGGACGGGCCATTGGCCCGTCCTTCTGTCTCTACTGAAAGCCCACCGGTTGCAACCGGTGGGCTTTTCTCAACTCTCGACCTCGATAGCCTCGCATCCATGAGCGACCTGCCCCCCGCCCCGCTTCGGCACCCGACAGTCCCCAGGGGCACGCTCTTCTGTCGGGCCTTGCGTCTCAAGTGCCCCCGCTGTGGCCAAGGGAACATGTTCAGCGGCCCGTTCACCACCCTGGAACGCTGCCCGCATTGCCACCTGAAGTACGAGCGCGCCCCCGGCTACTTCCTCGGCTCGATCTACATCAACTACGGCCTGACCGGCATCTCCATCATCATCCTCTACAGCGTGCTGCACATCGGCTTCCGCTGGACCAACACTCAACTGGCCTTCCCATTGGCCGGATTCTGCTGCGTCTTTCCCGTAATCGCATTCCGACATACGCGAGCCTTATGGCTGGCGATGGACTGCCACTGGGATGAGTCACTGATGGAAGTCGACGACGAGTCTTCGTCTGACTGATAACTCGTGACTGACGACTGACAACTACTCCGCATACCGCGCCATGATCGTCGACCCGCCCTGCACCGCGTCGCCGAGCTGCGCGACGATCTCCAACCCCGGCTCATCCGGCAGGACCAATTCCGTCCGCGATCCAAACTTGATCATCCCGAACAGGCTGCCGCTCAGCTGTTCTTCGCCGGGCTGCACCCAGCAGACGATCCGGCGGGCGATGGCCCCGGCGATCTGGCGGACGATCATCGGGCGGTAGGGAGCCTGCGTTCCCTGGATGCTGAGTTCGAGTTTCTCGTTGACCTGGGCCGATTCGGGCTTGAGGGCGTTGAGGTACTTCCCCTTGAAGTAGGCGATCTTCACCACGCGGCTGGCGATCGGCGTGCGGTTCGTATGCACGTTGAAGATCGACAGGAAGATCCCAAACTTCACCGCCGGGCCACCGATATAGTCATCGTGTTCAACCCGCTCGATCAACACCAGCTTGCCATCAGCGGGCGAGACCACGAGGTGGTCCCCCTCGGGAATCCGCCGCTGCGGGTTGCGGAAGAACCACACAATCAGCAGGCCGATCACCGTCAGCGTGGCGACCAGTAGCCACCCCGGAATCGCGATCCCTTTTGAATACTGGAACCGCACCAGCGCCCAAGCGGTGATCCCCGCCCAGCCGAACGTAAGGAATGAATAAATCAACAGCTCCGCCAGTCCGGGCCGGGCGAACGGGATGTTGTCACGCCAGGCAAACGGGTCGTCCTTGCGATCCCACGAGTACCCGCCCAGGTTGCGGTAATACTTGATATCGCGAGGGTCGAGCACCTCATGCGGGGCCGTGTTCTCGGTCCCGCGCCGCACACGGGCCAGCGCCTCGACGTACCCTTTGCGGAACGTCTTGAGATACCACCGCCGCAGCCGCCCCCACGCCAGTTCCACCTCCATCACATCACCGCCACCGGGCTGGATCGAGGTGATCGAGGGGTCGAGGGGTTCGGAGGGTTTGTGGGGGTAGGGCATGAAGAGGGTTTATGGTTGAGGGTTTATGGTTGATCGACAGAGGGGAGGAAGAGGGTTGATGGTTTATGGTTGATGGTTGATCGACAGCAAGAGGGCACGTTCAATCGGCGAAGCCGATTCCTTCCGGTCGATCAACCATCAACCATCAACCCGCCGCGTGAGCGGCCGCCACCATCGTCGCCGCGTACTCGCCGGTCCGGCGCAGCACCTCGGCCACATTCGCTCCCGGTGGGGACAGTGCCTCCAGGTGCCGCACAATCGCCGACCCCACGATCGCCCCGTCGGCCAGGCCCTTGATCGGCCCCAGCTGTTCCGGCTTGCTGAGTCCGAACCCGACGGCCAGTGGGAGGTTCGTCTCCTTCTTGAGCCACGTGAGCTGCTCCACCAGCGGGGCCGCCAGCGTCTCACGCACCCCGGTCGTGCCCGCGACGGCGATGCAGTAGACGAAACCGGAGCTGTGCCGGACGATCTGGCGGACCCGTGCGGGCGGCGTGGTGGGGGCTACGAGCTGAATCAGATCGAGACCGGACTGCGTCACGAGGGCGTGCATCTCCGCCGCCTCATCCCCCGGCAGATCGGGGATGATGAACCCTGCGAACCCGGCGGACTTGGCCTGCTGGAGAAAGTGCTCAATCCCCCAACGGAAGACGATCGCATACGACACCATCGCCACCAGCGGCGGCAGATTCGCGGTGTCGAGCGACGCGATCTCATGAAAGATCTGCTGCACCGTGAGCTTCTTGTTCAAGGCCCGCGTGTACGACGACTGAATCACCGGCCCGTCGGCAATCGGATCACTATACGGAAACCCGACCTCAATCAGGTCCACCCCGCGCGACGCCAGTTCGCGAATCAACGCCCCCGTCGTGGCCATGTCCGGATCGCCCGCCGTTACAAAGGGCATGAACGCCATCTGGCCAGCAGCACGCAGAGCGGTAAACGTCAGATCAATGCGAGTCGGCACGAGGACCACCAACCGGAGAGTGCAGGGGGCCGACCACTCGGCCAGCCACAGAACCAACACTGTAGCAGCATTCGCGGGCAGTTCCATGCACCGGGTATCCCACGCACGGGGCGATCGCCAAGTCCCTCATTCTACACACCACAGTCAGGGGGACTTGGCGATAGCCCTGCTTGTTACGGCGAGCCCTCTTGTCGGGGGCGTGGCTTTGGCGTAGAACGTTGGGGCATCGGCGACACACATTCGCTCTTCTGCTCCAAGGACGCCCCACGTGACCGATCGCTGGCGACTCATCGCGATCGTCTTTTGGCTGGCCAGCGGTTCTTGGGCGCTGGCTGGTGACGAGGCGGAGTTGTCGGGGTACTTCACGGGATTGCGGGCACAGGGGTTGTTTCGAGTCGCCGAGGAGTACGCTATCGCCCGGTTGGCCGACCCGGAGATCACCGCATCTCAGAGAGCGATTCTGGCGGTCGAACTGTCAAAAGTGTTCGCCGCCCATGCCGCCGAGGCCGGTTCCGAGGCCGAGGCCCGCGAACTTTGGACGCGGGCCGAAGAGTCGATCGCTCCGCTGCTCGGGCAGCGAGACAATCCGCGCTGGGTCACGGTGCGATCACGGCAGGCCACACTCCGGTGTGATCGCGCGCTGACCGAGTTTTGGAAGAGCCGGCTCGATCCCGATTCCGAGACGCAACAACACGCCGCGCTGCAAGTCACACACTCCGCACTTACCGAGTTGCAAACCGCTGCCTCCGATCTCAAGGGGGCCAATCCGCCGGGGACTCGGGGGCCGAAAGCCGCAGAGGGCACGCTCACGACCGCAGAGCTGCGACGCTTGGGAGATGAGATCGAGTACCTCACCATTCGCATGCAGCTCAACCGGGCCCGCCTGTCCCCCACGGGTGCGAACCGGGCCGCCGCGCTGCTCAACGCCGAGCAGGGCAGCACCGCTCTCGCGCGACGAGTGAACAGTGACTTCGTCTGGCCTGCGCGGTTCGCGCGGGCCGAGACGCTGCGGTTGAACGGCGATTCCGAGAAGGCATTTACCTTCGCGAAGTCGCTGCTCTCTCCCGACCTCTCTCCCGACCTGACCGCTGCTCTCGTCGCGGAACAGGCCCGCGCAAAGCTGGCCCTCAACGCCCCCGCCGATGCGATCGCGCTACTCCTCGAACAGGGTCGCCCCCCTGGTTCCCTCGCTCCGGAACTGCGGGCCATTGCGGTGGAGTGTCTGCTCGCCTCGCTGCAAGCCGCTCAAGACAAGGGCGACACGGCTCTGGCGGATGACCTCTTCCAGCAAGCCACCGCCCAGCAGCAACTCATTACCGGCCCGTGGCGGGTGTACGTCGACTCACTGCTCGCACGGACCCACGAGACACGACAGTACGGCGAGAAGCTGGCGGCTCTCGTCCGCGAGGGGCGACTCGCTGCCCAGCGTCGCGATTGGCCCACAGCCGCTGCCGCGTACGAGCGGGCCTCGCAAGTCGCGACCGCTGAGGGCAAGGCTCCGCTGGCTGCCGAGTTCGCGTTCATGCAAGCTTCGATTGAGATCGAAATAGGACACTTCGAGCAGGCGGCCCAACTGCTCGGCCAGTACCCGACCCGCTACCCCGGCGATGCCCGCGCGGCGGATGCCCATCTCCTGGCGGCGTGGACACTCGGCAAACTCGAAGAGCAACGCCCCTCCGAGGCCCGTCGCGCGGCGTACCTCGCTCAGCTCCACGAACACCTGTTGAAGTTCCCGAACTCGCCGACTCGGATCGAGGCCCAGTGGTCTCTCGCCGTCGACGCGATTCAGCACCGGGAGTGGCTCACCGCGATCGACTTTCTGGAGGCCATCCCGCCTGACCACGCGCGGGCCAGTCCAGCGGCGACCCAGTTGCCGTACTGCTATGAACAGGGACTCGCGACCCTGATCGAGCAGCCCGAGCGACAAGCCTGGGAGCAGCGGGCCGAGTCCGCGCTGGCTCAGCACATCGCCCGTTGGCCCAAGCCGCCCGCCGGGTGGACACTGTCGCAATCCGAGAACGCACTCCGCTGGGCGCGCGTGCAGCTCCGACTGCAAGACCGCCGCTACGCCGACGCCGATTCACTGCTCGTCCAGATCCTGCACAGCCGCGAGGTCGAAGCGCGCGAGATGGCCCGCGATGGGTCGCGACTCGACCCCGCGTGGGACCGGCTGGTGCCTGCGGCGACTCAGTTGCGGATCATTTCGCTGGCCGGACTCGGACGGTTGGTCGAGGCGGAGAAGCTGTTCGCCACGGCGACGACCGCCGCGCCGGAGGACGTGCTGGCGATCTTGTCTGGCCTGTCGGAATTGGCGGCGAGCCTCGATGAGGCAGCGCGCCGCGACCTCGGTCGAGTCCAACTGGCCGCAGCCCGCCAGCTCGATCGCCAGCGGTCGACCCTCATTCCGGAAGTGGCCCTGCAAGTGGACCGCTGCCTGGCCGAAGCCTACACCGCGACCGGCGACCTGCCCGAGGCAATCGCGCTCTACGAGACCCTCCGCAAGGCCCACCCGAAAGACCGCTCACTGTTGGAATCGATCGTCACGCTCTCGATGAAACGCGGCCAGCCCGCCGACCTGAAGCGGGCCAAGTCGATCTATCGCCAACTGGAGTCGTTCGACCCCGCCGGCAGCCCCGCCTGGCTCCGCACCCGCCTGACCGTGGCCCGCGTCTGCCTGCAACTCGGCGAGAAGACCGAGTGTCAGAAGCTACTGAAGGTCACGCGGATTCTGTACCCGGAACTCGGCGGGGCGGAACTGCGCGGGGAGTATGCGGAGTTGGAGCGGGAATTGGCCGGAGGCCAGTGACAACATGCCTGTCTGAGCTACACTCCCTTTCCGAAACCCAACCGCGTCTCCCAGATCGATTCCCCATGACCGAGCCAGACATCCCGTTGCCGTCGATCCCCGGTGGTTGGGGCAGCGAGATCGTGCGAGTCGGAGAACGCACGCTCGATCTGTGGCTGCCGCTGAAGCCCGAGGCATTCCTCGACGACCCGGATGTCATCGAGGCCAACCGCCGCGATGACTACATGCCCTACTGGGCCACGCTCTGGCCCGGCGCGAAGATCATGGCCCAGGTCATCGACCGGGCACCCTGGCCCCGCGAGGTCGAACTCCTCGAACTGGGAGCAGGCGTCGGGTTGGTCGGGTTGGTGGCCCAGTCGCTCGGGACGCGCGTCGTCTTCAGCGACTATGACCCCGTGGCCGTCCAGGTCTGCCGCTTCAACGCGGTCCGCAATCAACTGCCCGATCCCGAAGTCCTGACCCTCGACTGGCGGACTCCGCCACAACGTCAGTTCGAAGCCATCGTCGGCTGTGAGGTCACGTACGATCACAAGCTGCATGAGCCGCTACTCAATACAGTAGCCGCGATGCTGGCCCCCTCGGGCGTGTGCTGGCTCGGCGATCCGGGTCGCTATTGGTCCAAGCAGTTCTTCACCCAGGCCAGCCAGCGGTTCCGCGTCCGCATCCTCGACCGCGACCTGCGCGAGAGTTCATTCCCCTCGGACCGCGAGTTCCAGATCTTCGAGCTGCGCTGGCTGACATGAATCTCTTCGTCAGAATGACCTCGGTCCCCAGTTCCGCTTGGACCGCATATGACCGAAGCTCCGCTTCGTCGCGTGCCAAACAGCCCCGTGGGAGTCCAGCCTTGAGGCTGCCTCGGCACGCGAGGAGCAGGCGAAAGCCTGAACTCCCACCCCGATTCTGAGTTCTGGCAAGGCACTATCTGCATATTTCCAGAGTGTCCCCGACAGGAGTCGAACCTGTGACCTGAGCTTTAGGAAAGCTCCGCTCTATCCAGCTGAGCTACGGGGACCGAATTTCGAGATTCTACCGGGTGGGCCATTCAAACGAAAGATTCAATGTTTGCCGGGGGTGTTTGTGTGTGTGCGCGTCCCAATCGTCGGTGGACCGTGAGGTCGCCAAGTCTTCGACTCCCACGGGGTCTCGTCGCGTAGCCCAGGGTCGGCCGCGCAGCGGAAGACCCTGGGTTATGGGAAGCGGTTTCCCATCAATCCCAACGGGGTTGCGTCCCACGCCTGACGCAACCCCGTTGGGGTTGGAAGTCGCGTCATCGATCGCCAACCCAGGGTTTCCCGCTGCGCGGGCAACCCTGGGCTACGGGACGTGACCCCTTCGGGGTCGGGACACCGACGATTGAGCGGCACACACGGTGTTTGTGGAGTTCATCAGCCCTCTCCCCTCGCATCAGCCCACACCGCTGAGGTCATGCCGCTCACCTTAGCTTGTTAAACCGGTTCAGCACCTGTCCATTGATCGGGTCGAGTTCCTCGATCTCGGTGAGTCGCCACTGGCCGGCCTCGATCCGCCATTTGCCATTGAAGCGGAATGGCATATGCCCCAGGTTTCCCTGTGTCGGCATGTGGACGGTCGCGTTCACGCGGAAGTGACTGGTGGCTCCGGTGTTGTTCGCGAAGGTCTGGATCTGCACATCCGTGATGCGATAATCCTCGTTCATGTCGACCAGCGGGATGGCCACCTTGGCGAGCAGCATCAGCTTGGGGGAGCCCGGCGAGATGAACTTCAACGTGCCGGGGTCATCATTCTTCTGAAATGCCTGGACCATCGCCAACAGGTTGGCCTCGACCTGCTCTCCGGGGGTGACGATGGCCGCTTCCATGAACCAGACTGCAATCGCCAGCACCACGCACAACCCCGCAGCGACCAGCCATTTGCCCCGCTGGGTTTGCAGGGCTGCCACCAGGAACGCCCCGCCCACCAGCCCCAAAATGGCGATCGGCGGCCACGGTGTTTCGGTAAACCACATGGGAGTGACCTCGTGTTGGGGTGTCGGGGGGTGACTGAAGAGAGATACGGTATCAAGGCCAGCGGTGTTGAGGGAAACTCGATGCTCCAGGCCCAAATTCAACATCCGAATATCAATGAGCGGAAGGGAGCGAGCGATCCACCCACGAGTCCCAGTGGGGGACTAGAATTCGCGTCATCACAACAAAAAACCCCCGGCCATTGGTCGGGGGTTTCTTGGGTTCTTCGATCATGGGGGACCGCCAGACTTCCGAAGTCTTCGGAAGTCTCTGCATTCGATCGGACGCTGGTTCCGGCAGCCCGCGTTCTGGCGAACGCAGCTACGGAGAATCCACACACTACGTGGTCGGCACGGAGTTGATTGTCTTGAGCACGCGGGAGGTGATCTTGTACGGATCACCGGCCGAGTTCGGACGGCGGTCTTCCAGGTAGCCCCGGTAGGCGTCGTTCTTGACGAAGGCGTGCGGGATGCGGATCGACGCGCCGCGGTTGGCCACGCCGTAGTTGAACTTGTCGATCGACTGGGTCTCGTGCAGACCGGTCAGACGCATGTGGTTGTCCGGACCGTAGACGGCGATGTGCTCTTCCTTGTACTTGTCGAAGGCGGCCATGAGCTTCTCGAAGTAGGGCTTGCCGCCCTTATCCCGCATGAAGGCGGTCGAGAAGTTGCAGTGCATGCCGGAGCCGTTCCAGTCGACTTCCATGCCCAGAGGCTTGCAGTGGAAGTTGACATCCACGCCGTACTTCTCGCACAGACGGAGCAGCAGGTAGCGGGCCATCCACATGTCATCGCCGATCTTCTTCGATCCCTTGGCGAAGACCTGGAATTCCCACTGCCCCTTGGCGACTTCCGCGTTGATGCCTTCGTGGTTGATGCCCGCATCCAGGCAAATGTCGAGGTGTTCTTCGACGATCTGGCGAGCCATGTCACCGACGTTGTTGTAGCCGATGCCGGTGTAGTACGGGCCTTGCGGAGCCGGGTAGCCTTCGGACGGGAAGCCCAGCGGGCGGCCGTCCTGGTACAGGAAGTATTCCTGCTCGAAACCGATCCACAGGTCTTCCGATTCCGCGATCGTCGAGCGGAAGTTGGTGGCGTGCGGGGTGCCGTCGGGCATCATGACTTCGCACATGACCAGGAAGCCATTCACCCGCGTGCTGTCCGGGTAGAACGCGACCGGCTTCAGCACACAGTCGGAGCTGCGGCCTTCGGCCTGGCGGGTCGAACTGCCGTCGAATCCCCACAGGTCGAGGTCGGCCAGCGACTTGGGGGCCTTGTCCACAATCTTGGTCTTGCTGCGGAGGTTGGGCTCGGGGGTGTACCCGTCCAGCCACACGTACTCCAACTTGTACTTCGACGACGAACTCATCAATGTCTCCAGAACGAAATCGCGAGGCGAGGCGTCTGCATGCTTTCCGGGAGGCGAGGACAATCCCCGCCGGTTGCCGAAGTCGAGCGCTCCACCGACAGCCGGGTCACGTTTATGATGCCCCAGAGACGGTCCGTCAACTCATGCCGACCATTTTTTGAGCGGGCCCCAGTGCCCAACTCATGAGCAGACCTGCCCAACAGTCCCGCAGTCGCCTCAGGTGAACCCGAAGAAAACCGCAAGAATTGCCTGTCCAGGCGGTGTCTGCTGCATTCAGAGGCATGATTTGGCAAACAGCGTGCCGATTGGTGGAGGATTCGAGATCGGCGAGCAGGGTGGCGTCAGCCCTCTGATTCTTCATCTCACACCATCAGCGGCGTCTGCCTCGGCGAGTCGAGTTCGATTCCGGGCGGGCCGGGGAAGTGGTCCTCGACGAACTCGTTCCACTCCTCGCGGGTCTGCTTTGACAGCATCCCGTCCAGCCCGCTGTTGCAGGCGTCGCACACCAGACACGGCATCGGAAACGGGGCGGGCGGGGTCCGCATCACGAAGATCTCATCGGCCAGGAACAGACCGACCAGCGCGTATCGCCGCAGCTGGGCCTTCGGCGTGTGGCACAGGACGCAGGCTTGGAGGGAGTCGAGAGACTCCACAGAGTCGGGTGTCGGAAGTCGGGAGTCGGGAGCATGAGGGACGCAGGCATGGAGTGAGTCGAGGGACTCCACGTTTGTGACGTGTCCCGAGGGCGGGGGGATTTCCAGCACCGGCGGCACCTCGGCGGCACTGCTCGCGGTTTCCGCCCGCTGCTCGCTGATGTAGCGCTGAATCGTGGCCCGCGACTCGTCGGAGAATCGCTGATAGAGCTGAGCCCGACAGCCATCGCACAGGGCCAACTCAAAGACTGTTTCGCCTGCCACGACGAATTTCTGGACGGTGTAGAACGTCTCGTGCGATTGGAGTTCGCACTCGCAATCGAGGCACTGCGCGAACGCCTCGCCGCTGTAGGCCGAGTGAAACAATCGGGGGATGGGGAAGAACATCGACATGCAGAGGGTCCAGTGAACGGGGAGTGTCGCCGCCCATTGTAGCTCACGTCGCTCCGCGACTGAGATTCGTACCGCCGGACTGCTTCATCGAGTGTGTGCGTCTCAATCGTCGGTGCCAGAGACTCTGCCCCCTCTCCCCACTGGCGGCGCGACTTTCGGAGAGGTCATGGCTGTGGGGAGAGGGCCGGGGTGAGGGGCGAAAGGTGTCCGCGTGGCCCCTCACCCCAGCCCTCTCCCCCGCAACAAGTCTGTTCCGAAAGCCGTGCTGATCGCGGGGGAGAGGGGGCAGGAACTGGCCTCTACCGACGTTTGGGACGCACACACCTTCATCGACGGTGCGCGTCCCCTGTGTCGGCGGAATGCGAGTCGCGGAGCGACATCGCCTACGACCGCTGCGAGATGCGAGCGGACCGTTTTCGGGCGAGGCCTGACAGCAACTCCGGAGTCTCGGGGCGGCCCAGCATCGCGGCGGCGGCGCTCAGGCAGATCTCGCGCAGGGCGATCGCGATCGCGGTGTACTCGATCAGCGAGCAGATCACGATCATGCCCATCATGCTGCCCACTTCGCCAATCTCTGCGGCCACAATCAAGGCCGCCGGGGACTGAGCCAGAAGCAGATGAAATGTCCGGTCGTTTTGACTCACATGCCGCCCTATGGTTTCGACCCAGATCACCATGCAGATGGGCGGCACTACGCACCAAGCGACCAAGATCGCCAGCGTGGCAAAGATCGCCTTCGTTTGAGACTTCACCGCCAGCCCGAGCAGCATCGAGAGCCACGCCACCATCCGCAGGTAGACCATGATCGCCCCCAGGCTGCCGAGCAGATACCAGCCGATGCCATCGTTATGCCACCATGGTTTGCCTCGGGATTCGATCCACATCGCATGGGTCAGAACCACCGTCACCAGCGGAATCGACAGCATCCAGATCAGCCGGTTGACACCCGCGAACTTCTGCTGCACGATCTCGCGGGTCGACAGCGGCGTCGACAGCAGCACATCAAACGTCTCGCGCAGCCGCTCGCTGGGCAGGACAGTCGCCGCCTTCGACACCAGAAACAGCAGCGACAGAATCCACAGGATGATCGACATCATGCCCATCAGCGGGCTGCGGTTCCAATAGCTGTTGTCGTATTCGGTCAGGCCCATGAACAGCAGACAGACCACCAGCGTCGGCACCTCAATCAGCAGCAGCATCCGCACCAGATACCGAAACGTGCCGAAGGCCCGCTTCTTGGTCTCGCGCCAGGCAATCGGCTTGTCGTATGGCAATGTTTCGGTGTCGTTGACCAGCACCCGGCCCTGGGTCAGGCGGTTCTGGTTGAGGCGGTGGAACAACCCGTCCATTCCCTTGAAGATCGCCATCACCCGACTCCCCCCGGTCGCCGCAGCGCGTGTGACGAGCCACCGCCGGGCGAGGACCAGATTGATGAGGATGGTCAGGCCAATCGGAATGGTGCGAACGAGAACATGCCAGAACGCCGGACCGCCGGGGCTGCTCACTTCCCAGAATGTGTAGAGTTGGAGATTGAGGGGAAAGAATAACGAAGCCAGTTCATCACGTCGTATCCAAATCGGACGAAAGGTCTGGAACTCGCTGATCTCGATCGGACTGTAACCGAGGTCGCCCATGAGAGATCCCAGGGTCTGTGTGACCGATGTATGAATCGGCAACGCATATCCATTGATGATCCCTTCGTATGCGTCTGTGATCTCGCTGATAAATTCGGGATAATTGCGTCCACCGAGCCCCTCCAACAAGAAGATCGGGATCAGATACAGCCCCGCCCCCAGCAGATACGTCCAGATGAACGCCGCCGCCGTCGAGTGGAAAAACGCCGAGCAGGCAATCGAGATCGCCCCCACTTGAGCTGCAAACACACACAGCATCCAGATTCCCGACCACAACTCCAACTGAGTCACGCCGCCCATGCAGTACGCGATCCCCAGCAGCGGCAGCGAGATCAGCAGGTAGCTGACCATGTTGACCACGCGGGCCAGATACTTCTCAAACAGAATCGTCCACGGCCCCAGCCGGGTGAGGAACAACAGCGTCAGCGTGTTCTTCTCTTTCTCATTGGTGATCGCCCCGACCGACAGCGCGGGCATGAACAGACAGATGCCGACGCACTGAAGAGCGAGCGTGATCGACATCAACTCTTCGCCGGAGCCGAGGAGTTCAAACGTCGTCTTCTGGAAAGCGTTCGTGGTCTCGACATAGATGAACAGTGCCGCCCCGTACAGGAGCAGCGCGTACACGACCCGCAGCACGTACGTCCGCTTGCGATTGGCAGTCTCCACCAGATCCTTGGCCAGGAGCGGGAGACTCAGACGGCGAATGAGGGCGGTGAGCATGGGGGAGGTTGATGGTTGATGGTTGATGGTTGATGGTTGATCGACGGAGGGTTGAGGGTTGTGAAACAGAGGATTCCTGCTGGCCCTAGGCCCTAGGCCCTAGGCTTCCCCTCCCCCTCTGGCTGACTGCTGAAAGCTGACCGCTGACCGCTCCTACGCCGTCACCCCTTCCGTGAGCTTCATGAACGCCGTCTCCATGTCCATCGCCTCCGGCTGGAACATGCGGATGCGGCCGCCGAGTTGGACGATGGTGTCGTGCAGGTCTTCGATGGCAGTCTCGCTCTCACGCACCTGGATCGCCAGCCGGTCGGTCTGCTCCTCGACGGAGATCACGTGGGGCGAGCGGCGGAGTTCCTCGACCAGTGGCGGCGGCGTGGTGACCAGTTGCACATGCACGATGCGTTGCAGGGCCAGGCGGCGATAGATTGAATTCAAGTCTCCCTCGGCGACCAGTTGACCGGCCTCCATGATCCCGATCCGCGTGCAGAACTGGGCCAGCTCCTGCAGAATGTGGCTGGAGATCAGGATCGTCTTCCCCATCTGTTGCAGGGCCTTCAGTAACTCCCGCAGCTCGATCCTCGCTCGCGGGTCGAGTCCCGACGCCGGTTCATCCAGCAACAACAGGTCCGGGTCATGCAGCAGCACGCGAGCCAGCGACAGCCGCTGCTTCATCCCGCGCGAGAGCCCTTCGACCGGGAAGTCGACCTTGTGCGTGAGGTCGGTGAGTTGCAGGACCTCATCCACCAAACCCGGCCGGCGACCTCGCGGGATGCGGTAGGCAGCTGCGAAGAAGTGCAGGTATTCGCGGGCACTGAGGTCATCGTAGACGCCGAAGAAGTCGGGGACGTAGCCCATCATTTCGCGGACTTGGTCGGGGTCTTTGCGGACGTTGATGCCGTTGACGCGGACGGTCCCCTCGAACTGTTTCTGGAGCGTGGCGAGGACGCGGATGGTCGACGACTTGCCTGCACCGTTGGGGCCGATGAACCCGAACACCTCGCCCTTGGGGATCTCAAACGAGATCCCGCGCACGGCCTCGAACTTGCCGTACCTGACCCGCAAGTCCTTGACGAGTACGACCGGTGGCGGAGTGTTGTCAGGTCCAGGTGCGGTTGAATCGATCATCGGCGGTTCTCAATCATCGTAGCCACCTTCGCCAGAAGGTGGGCGACTTGTCTCGGCGTTCACGGTGGCCAACGGACTTCGGAAGTCTTTCCCCGCGTTCGGTCGCGTGTTCCGGTTGCCCACGTTCTGGCGAACGTGGCTACCCCTCCAGTGCAACTTGGTGAACCACTACCGCGCGGCGCGGGCGGCGGCGACCGTGAGCGTCCCTTCATACAGGGCTCGACCGATGATGGCTCCGACGAGGTTCGGCTGTTGCGCGTTCTCGGCAGCCAGCGCGCGAATGTCCTGCAAGTTCGTGACGCCTCCCGAGGCGATGACCGGAAACCCGAGGTCAGCGAGGGCCAGCATGTCGTCGATGGTCTGCCGGTCAACACCCTGCATCATCCCGTCGTTGGCGATGTTGGTGTAGATCAGCGCCGCCAGCGGCAGCCCCCGGTACTGCTGGGCCAACTCGATGGCCGAGGTCTGCGAGACATCGAGCCAACCGGCTGTGGCGACCATCGAATCGCGGGCGTCGAGGCCGAGGGCGACGCGATTCGGGTAGCGCAAGGCGATGCGGCGGAACCAGTCGGGCTGCTTGAGGGCCTGGGTGCCGATGATGACGCGAGTGACGCCGATCTCTTCGAGCATCAGCCGAATCGACTCGTCGTCACGCAGGCCCCCGCCCAGTTCGACCGGGATCTGGAGGGCCTGCACAATGCCGCGAATGGCATCCAGATTCACCGGGCGACCGGCCTTGGCCCCGTCGAGGTCGACCAGGTGCAGGATGTCTCCGCCGTCGGCCTCCCAGCGTTTCGCCATCGCCACCGGGTCGTCGCCGAAGACGGTCTCCTGGGCATAGTCCCCCTGACGCAGCCGCACGCAGCGGCCTCCTCGCAGATCGATCGCGGGCAGAATCTGAAGCACGGGAGAATCCGAAGTGGGAGAGACACGGGGGGGAGGTCACGGAAGAGAGGCTTCTGGCTTGGTCGCTGCACTCACCAGAGTGCGGGCTCCTCGCTGTGCGAGTGCATCGAAAAAGTCGGCAGCCGTGAGATTCTGCTCCCTCTCCCCCGCGATCGATGTGGCTTTCGCCTTGTGTATTATGCGGGGGAGAGGGTTGGGGTGAGGGGGCCACATCGCTCGCTCGGAGCCCCTCACCCCGGCCCTCTCCCCACAGTCACGTCCTCACGGAAAGCCATGCCGCCCGTGGGGAGAGGGGGCAGAGACACGCCGCGGCCTACATTTCTGATGCACACAACGCAGCCACTCCTCATTTCCAAATGTGAAGCCCAGCTAGAACGCAGCGGGGCCCGTCGCGGCCTTGCCACCGGGTTGCCCCGACTGCAGCTTGGGCACTTGATTCGTCACGGTGAACGTCTCCAAAGACTTCAGCATCTTGTCCTCGATGCGTTCCCGAATGTTGGCCGGGTAGATGGCCAGCACCGCGACCTGGATGGAGCCGTTGTAGTGGCCGTACATTTGAGCCTTGATTTCCACTGCGTCCGGCCCCATTTGAGTCAAGGGCCCAGATGGCACGAACGTGATCCCCGTGAACTTCTTCTGGAGGGCGTACTTGCCATCTTTTGGGCAAGTCTCCGCGTAACGGACATTATTGCCCACCTGTGCGACCTCTCCGGGGGGCAATGTGACCTGCATGGTGACCGACAGGGCATTCTCGAGATCGGTCAGAAACAGAGCGGGGTCCGGGGCCTCCGGATTCTTCACGGCGTCGAGAAACAACTGGTGATTGCTGCACACGTACAGGAACACCGGGACGTTGCCGCCATCGCCGGGAAACTCCCCTTGCCAGGCCCCGACCAGACCGGGCAGATGCAGACCCAGGAATGTCGGCTGACGGGTGTCTTCCGGCTGCTCCTCGTCCGCCTTGGCGGGTCGCGGACCCGGCTTCGCATTGAACCCCTTGGGAACTCTCATCGAGATCGTAAACTGCGGAACAGACCAGTTCCCGCTTTGCAGCACCCGATCCAGCGACTGCCGGTACGTGAAGAAGGCGTCCGTCTCCTTGAGCCGCTTCTCATACTGTTCGCTCCCACAGCCGCAGACCAACAACAGTCCCACGCAGGTTATCAGTGATCGGGAACGAAGCATCCGGGGACTCGCTGGTCAAGGAGGTGAGTACAGTGACCCCATTGTGGTCCACCCCGCCATTCCCCGTCAAACGTGAGAGCGGGAATGACAACGGAGGTGTCATGCCGCGTCGAGTGGGAGCGGGTGCATTCGCCAATGGGCGGTCACGCGTGGAGGTGCATGCCAGTTCGACAGCGAGCGGCTGGATGTGAGTCCGCCGTGCGGATCGGCGCACCAGGGCCGCCGGGTCGACGGCATACTGCTCGGTCGCGTCACGCGGGCACGCGGGACTGACGACTGCCCGCTCGCTGGGGCTTGGCACGGGGAACCTGCCCCGTACGACTCTCGGATCACTAATACCCGGTCTACGCTTCGGTCTGAACGGGCAGCAGCGCCAGTTGTTGATCGAGCAGTTCAAAGCTGGGTAGCGGAGGCCGGACCAGGACGCCATCCACCCCGCGCGCCACCAGCACGGGGGGCAGGTCTGGATCGGAGTTCGAGTTATCGAAGACCCAGAACGCCTTGGCCAGGGCGGCGAACTTCGGGAGGTTCTGGATCGACTTATACCACCGGTCGTGAATCTTGTCGGGCGGGACGGAGTGGCCGCGTTTGGCGGCGCGTAATGCCACTCGCTCGCAGGCGAGTTCAGGGGTGTTCACGACGACGAAGATGAGTACGAAGTCACCGCCCGCCGCGCGGACATCCTCAACCAGAGTCAAGTATTTGTCCGTGCTGAGGACCGTTTCAATTCCGACTTCCTCCCCACCGTCCACGGAATCAGAGAGTTGCTGGGAGACATCATTCGCCGATGCGATGAACTGTGAAAGCTGGACCTCTTTCGGGGCATCGTGAAACCCCTCATAGCCCAGAGCCCGGAGTCGCAGGAGCGTTTCGTAGTCTGGATTGAGAAAACGAACGTCCACGATCAGGGAATGAATCAACTCCCCTTGAGCACAAGTGGTCTTTCCGGAACCATTGGGCCCAGCCAGCATCACGAGCCTTGGAGTCGGCATGGCCGGTCAGTTCCCCGAACTTATTGCGGCCTGCTTGGCTTGACGGAAATGCTCAACTAGCAACACAGAGAATGCCTCTGTGCAGTACCAACTCGATATGGCCCGATACTCGTCATATTCCTCGTTTCGCGCTTGAGCGCTCTCCCGTTGGTAACCCAAGTACCTCTGGCGAATCGCCTGAAGAGATTCGTGGGATTCAAGCGCAGAGGCCGGGTCTTGCTGGATCTTGGCCAAGAACAAGCCGAGCGATTCTTCGGTTGAATCCGGGTTCCCGTATGTGATGCTCCCCATCGTGTTGGCGATATCGTTTTGCGAAAGTGGTGTGGTGAGCATCTCTGTACCTCGCATCGGAGACTCCGTCTGCATTTCAGATTAGCAATCCGCTGGATGGCGGACAATCTCACTTCCGCGCCGGTTCCCCCTTCGCATCTCCTCTCGCAAAAATACTCGCCACGTACTGCAACACATCCGTGGCCGATTCCTCGTTGTACCCGAAGTTCCGGATCAGGCGGGACTTCACGATGTCGATCTTCTCCTGCGTGTCCTTGTCGATCACATTCGACACCAGACTCGTCAGCTTGATGGTGTCCTTCTGGTCCTCGAACAGCTTCATCTCCAGCGCCTTTTGCAAGCGTTCGTTGGTCTTGAAGTTGAACGACTTGCCATCCAGCGACAAGGCACCGATGTAGTTCATGATCTCGCGGCGGAAGTCGTCTTTGCGCGATTCGGGGATGTCGATCCGCTCTTCGATCGACCGCATCAGCCGTTCGTCGGGGTCTTCGTCCTGGCCGGTGAAGCGGTTCTTGACCCGCTCCCGCTGGGTGTATGCCTTCACGTTGTCGATGTAGTTCGAGCACAGCCGCGTGAGGGCGTCCTCATCCGAGGCGATCGCCCGCTGGACCTCGTTCTTGACGACATCGGTGTACTCGTCCTTGACCACCGAGATCAATTGCCGGTAGCTCGCCCGCAACTCCTCGTTGGGGATCAGCGAGTGGTGCTGCAATCCGGACTCCAGTTCGTTGAGGACCATGAACGGGTTCAGGCACGTCGCCGTCGGGTTGACCACCAGGGCGTTCGAGATCTTGTCCTGTACATACCGAGGCGAGATCCCCTGCATCCCCTCATGCCGGGTGTCGCGCTTGAGCTGCTTGACGTTCTCAGCGGTGAAGCCAGCGAGGGTTTTGCCGTTGTAGAGTTTGAGCTTCTGCATCAGGGTCAGGCCGTGATGCTTGGGCTCTTCGAGCCGCGTGAGGATGGCCCACATGGCGGCGACTTCGAGGGTGTGCGGGGCGATGTGTTTGCGGACGCGCTTGGGGTTGTAGTCCTTCTGGTAGATGCGAATCTCGTCGTTCAGTTCGGTGACGTACGGGATGTCGATCTTGATCGTGCGGTCGCGGAGGGCCTCCATGAACTCGTTGGACTGCAGCTTGCGATACTCCGGCTCGTTGGTGTGGCCGAGGATGACTGTATCGATATCGGTCTGCGGGAATTTCTTGGGCTTGATCTTGTGTTCCTGCGAGGCCCCCAGCAGGTCGTACAGGAACGCCACATCGAGCTTCAGCACTTCAATGAACTCGATCAGGCCGCGATTGGCGACGTTGAACTCCCCATCGAAGTTGAAGGCCCGCGGGTCCGACTCCGACCCGTAGATCGCGATCTTGCGGTAGTTGATGTCGCCGGTCAGCTCGGTCGAGTCCTGGTTCTTCTCGTCCTTGGGCTGGAACGTGCCGATGCCGATGCGGTCTTGCTCGGAGAGGAACACCCGCTTGCAGGCGATCGTTTCGAGTACCTTCGTCCAGTCCCCGTCGAACTTATCGAGCCGCTCCTTGAAGAAGAACCGGGCCAGCGGGCAGACATCGCCGACGATCTCGACCTTGAAGTCCCCTTCGCCGCGCCCCTCGTTGACGAACGCGCACACGTCCTCGCGGTGGCTGAGCGGGATCAGTTGCAACGGCTCGCCGAGCATCGGATCCCAACTGATCGTCCCGTCCTCTTCCTTCCAACCGAAGGTGTACAGTGCCCCATCGGGAGTGCGGCTGTAGCGCTCGATGCCGCGTTTGAGGAGTCGGGCGATGGTCGACTTCGAGCTGCCGACCGGGCCGTGCAGCAGCAGCACGCGGCGTTCGGTGCCGTACTTCATGGCCGCCGATTTGAAGACGTTGACCAGCTCCATCAACGGCTTGGTCAGGCCGAAGACGGCGTCCTCGCCGCCGTTGTGGGGGCTGTCGAAGAAGTGATAGCGGATCAGGTCGCGGCTGCCTTCGACCGGGTTCGACCCGTCCTCCAGGATCATGTCGTAGAGACGCTGATACGCAGTCCTCGCGATCTGGGGGTGCTTCTTGACCAAGTCGAGGTATTCCGCGAACGACCCCTGCCAGTGCTCCAGTCGGTACTGGAGGATGTCAGGACGTTCGGACAGATGTTTCAGAAGAACTTCACCGGTAGCCATCATGACAACCTCCACTCACCATCAGCGGACCAGGGGACGGCGATTGCACAGGACTGACTGAATGTCGCCTTTCGCTCCGCAAAAGGACGTTCTTTCGCGGAGCGAAAGACGACACTCATTTCTCGAATGGTCCTCAGCGGGCCGACACCCGGAGCGACTGAATTCAATCCCCCCGCAACAAACCCGTGCCAACACCAGATTTCGAATGTGCAATGCCGACACCGGATTATTCGCTGGATTGGTAAACGGGGCAAGATCAATCACCGGGGATTGAGCCGCAAATTGCGTCCTCCCGTTTCGCTGCGACGCGATGTCTTCGAAGCGGAGCGTCTCCCGCCTCACCGCCCCGACTCGCGTATCGACAGCGAGCGTTGGACGTCAGTCCAACGTGTGGGGGAGACGTTGACCGTCGCAAACCCGCCGTTCCGTCGGAGCACGTCGCTCGGGTCACGTTGGAGTCCAGCCTTTAGGCTGCGCTTGGACGCACAGCGCAGCCTCAAGGCTGGACTCCAACGGGCGGTCCGGCGCGCGAGCGAAGCAGAGTTTCGAGGAGATGCGGCCCCCAGCGGACAAAGTCGCCGGACTCTCCGAGTCCGGTGGATCGACGCCCGCCCAGCAGAACAGCCCCCCCAAACTGAGCGAACCGCATCCGCCTGGAGGACGATCTCACCGTAGCCACCGGATTCGGAGAATCCGGCGACTTTGGGCCACCTTCTGGAAAAATGCAGTCGGCTTCAGCGCGGAGTGTTGAAATACCCTCTGTCTTTCTCACCCGATTCGTTATCCTTCCCCCACGATCATCCAGGCGGGTCGGAGCTGACCCGTACACCACAGCGTCCAGGGAACAGTCCGAATGAAGGTCTCGATTATCGGCGGCGGCGGTCTCGTGGGTTCCAGTGCGGGGTTCGCACTCCAGGCGGGCGGCATCGTTCGCGACATCTGTCTGGTGGACGTGAACCCGGAGTTGGCCGAGGGGCAGGCCCTCGATCTGCTGCACGGAGCCGCCCTGCTCCACGACCAGCGGATCACCTCCGGCGGGACCGACAAGTGTTCCGATGCCGATGTCATCTGCATCACCGCCGGACTCCGCCGCAAGCCGGACGAGAGCCGTCTCGATCTGATCAACCGCAATGTGACGCTGTTCCGGTCGATCCTCACCGATCTCAAGAAGGTCGGCATCCGCAAGGACGCGATCATCTTCGTGGTCTCGAATCCGGTCGACGTGCTGACGTACCTCGCCGCTCAGGAACTCGGCCTCCCCGCGCAGCAGGTAATCGGCCTGGGGACCGTCCTCGATACGACGCGGCTGCGAAGTCTCCTGGCCCAGCAGTTTGGCGCTCCGCCGACACAAGTCTCCGCGACCATCCTCGGCGAGCATGGCGACAGCATGGTCCCGATCTGGTCCGCAGCCCAGATCGCGGGAGTCCCGATCGAGAAGTGGCCCGGCGTGACGCAGGCTCTGCTGGCCGAAGTCGAGAAGCGGACGCGCGGGTCGGGAGCTGAGGTCATCAAGAAGAAGGGCGGCGCGGGCTTCGCGGTCGGCGTCTCCATCGCCGACGTGATCCACGACATCGCCCTCGACCGCCATCGCATCCAGCCGGTCTCGACGGTGCAAAACGGAGCCTACGGCCTGCACGACGTGGCGATCTCCGTCCCCACCATCGTCGGTCGCAAGGGAGCCATCCAGCACATCGAGATCGAGATGTGGCCGAAGGAGAAGGCCGCCCTGCAGAAGTCGGCGGGAGTGCTGCGCGAGACGATTGATAAGGTACTCGGGAAGTAGAACGGAATTCATTCCGTTCAGGCGGACGCAGCGTCTGGGACACCCCGCCGGTCCTCCATCACTTCTGGTAGCTCGGGCCCCCAGACACTCCCAGCAGTGTCTGGGCCATTCCTCCGACTTGAAAGGGTCAATGATGGCTGTCGCGAATCATGGGGCATCGGAAGGGAACATCGCCATCGCGATGATTGCGCTCGGACCGAACGCCAAGATTTCTGGTACGGCCATTCAGAAGGCTTGGGGCGCGAAATGGCCCGGTCAGTCCGCTCCCACGGCTCCAGAAAAAGGAGAAAACACACTGGCGTTTCGAGCGGGGCCACTCGACATCATCTATGGCTTCATGCCCGCTCCAATTCCCTGGTCGGATTTGAAAGGCATTTGTGCCACCAGCCCACAATTTCCGGTTCATCCGACTATTTGGGGGGTTGGGCCAATCCAAGGCTTTAACCTTGTAGGGTGTACTTGGTGTGATGCAGGGTCACGAGTCGTTCCTTCAGGTGTTCGTAGTTGCGGTAGCCGTAGGCGCGTCGTTGCAGGGCTCCGATTTTGTTGTTGATG
>JAYWFM010000147.1:0-5187 GCA_043778825.1 Planctomycetota bacterium
GCGTCTTGACGATGAGCGTGAGCATGAGACAGATACCTCAAAAGAACGCGAGGGAACTGCGGGCCAACTGCTCCCTCGCGCCTGATGCCTCACAGAGACACCACATTTATCGTAACGCAGGGCGATCCGGAGAACAGCCCTCTCTTGCCGATAGGTTCTCAACAGTCCTGAAAGAGTTCGCGGGCCGTAAATCACTCGCTTCGGACAATCAACTCCGGCGAATCATTCCTCACTGAGTTCACCTGCGTCGAAACCGGGTAGGCTGTCATCTCGTCCGCCGGGTACTGGTCGAGCATCGGCAGCAGCTGTTCGGGATCGGTCAACTCCGGGTCGAGCCACGGGGCGAACTCATCCGGGGACAGGATCACCGGCATGCGGTCGTGAAACTGTTGCATGAGGGCGTTGGCCCCTGTCGTGAGGATCGTACACGACTCGATGCGCGATCCGTCCGGCGGTTGCCACGACTCCCACAGACCGGCGAACGCGAACGGCTGGCCGGTGCGGAGCGTGATGTACTGCGGTTGCTTCTGTTTCGGGGTGAGGACTTGCCATTCGTAGAACCCATCGGCGGGGATGAGGCAGCGACGCCGACGAAACGCGGTGCGGAAGGAAGGCTTCTCCGCGACTGTCTCGGACCGGGCGTTGAACAGCGGGGGGCCGGAGAGCGACTTCGACCAACTGGGGATCAGCCCCCAGCGGAGAGTCACGACCTCGCAACCGTGGTCTGACGGACCGGGGCCATGTGATGCCGCCCTGATGGCCAGCACATTCTGCGTTGGCGCGATGTTGTACCGGGGCCGGAACAGCCCCAAGTCCGGGCAACGCAGGTCAGTGAACAGCCGGGCCAGTTCGTCTGCCAAGGTTCGAAGAGTGAAGCGTCCGCACATGCTTTGATCGTATCGAACGGGGTGAACGGGGCGAAATCCGCCACCATCCCCAAAAGAACACGCGGAGCGGCGGGCCAGCTGCTCCTCCGCGCCTGACGCCTCACAGAGACGCCACAACCAAGCTACCACAGAGCGACGCCCTGTAAGGCCCCAGAATCGCTGTTACGGGCTTCCGACCCCGTGGAAGGTCACAGTTCCCCACTGCCCCGCAAAGGTTGCCACTGGGGGCATGCTGGACCTGCCCGGCTTGGATGGTTTCTCGGCTGCCCTGATGATGCTGGCCGGGCTGCGCCAGTAGGGCGAGGAAAGAGCCGAAGCGGTCAAGCGGCTGTTGCGGGGTATCTGAACAGTAATAGTCTGAGTCCGGGGGAGGCGGATTGGACTCTGGCGACAGCAGACACCAAGCTGCATCCCCAACACTCGCTGTGGGCATGGGGCTGTTGACCACATTGTCGAGTCGCTGGCGTGGAGGCAGGTGAGCTATGGCAGGCAGAAGAGTTCGGGGTGAACCAAAGACGAAGCGACCGTTGGATTCACCGGAACAAGTGGCGATCCAGAGCATACTGCGGACCAACGGCCAGATGCTGAATCGGTTCAGTCAGTTGTTTCGGGAGTATGACCTCACCCATTCGCAGTACAACCTCCTTCGAATTCTTTGGAGTGAAGGCCAACCCTTGTCCACTCAGGAGATTGCTCACCAGTTGGTTCAAGGCAAGTCGGCAATGTCTGGGATTCTGGGACGACTGGAACAGCAAGGACTCATCACACGAAGACGCTGCACGAGCGATCAGAGAATCATCTACGTGGAGCCAACGAAGTCGGCTGGGGAAGTGCTGAAACGCCTCGACGTTCCCGTGAGTGAACTTCACCAACAGCTGATTGGCCATCTCACTCGGGGGGAGCTAAAAGAACTCGTTCGCCTGTTGGAGAAAGCCCGTGTGGTCACTGAGCAGCACTGACCCCCAGAGACGCTCGCCACATGCTTCAACCGGTTCTGAGTCTTATCGCTCATGGAACCCGCCGCCGTGGAGAGTGCGGCTATGCTGGTCTCGGATCAGGCATGTGACTGGATCAATTCCACTCCGCCGCCTGGCGTACCGCCACCGTCATCCGCAGGATCGCCACGGCTCGACTCCAAATGGCCGGTGCATTTTCCATGCTGTGGGTGTCCTCGCTGGCGAGCATACACCATTTGGTCCGGTCGTATTGGCTCCGGTCTTCCACGCAGGCAGCGACGATTGACAACATCATCCGTCCACGTGCAGTCACGTGGATCGCCCAAGCATCTTCAGGGGTCATGCGGTTGGCCTCCACGCTGTTCCTGCCATCAAGCAAATAAAACTTACTTCGCAGAATGGATAAGCCTGTGTGGATTCTTGAAAATTTGACCTAAAGAAGCTCAATGCGTTGGCTATTGCTTGCCGACTGCCCCTCAGACTCTCGGGTCATCCGCTCCACATGGGCAGCTGCCCGCCCTTGCACATAGCTCGATGCCTTGCCCTTCAAACCTCGCGAAGCATGCCACCCGATCCGTGATTCGCTTCCCCGTCGAGTTTCGCCACCATCCAAAAAAACAACGCGAGGGAGCTGCGGGCCAGCTGCTCCCCCGCGTGTAGCGCCTCACAGAGACGCCACATTCAGCCTATCACGCGAAAACGCTCTGTAAAGCTCCAGGATCGCCGCTACGGGCTTTCGCCTTCCAAGGAGGCCCCCAAAGAACAGACCGCCCCTAAATCCCCCTCATCCACCACGACAAGATTCAACGGAGATCGCTCAACGATATCCACTCAGTATTGCATCCACGGACAATCCCGCAATCGGTTTCAGTTCGTCACGCTTCAGCGAGATCTCTCTGGTTGGATCAAATCCTTGTGGTGCCCGTTCGCTCGCGTATGTGATGCGGACAATGATGGTGTCGTTTTCGATCTGGATCACCCTTCCGATCCAGAGCTGCAGGAGTCCATTGTTCTGCACGAACATTCCGTCCCGAATCCCTCGGGTTGAGATCAGCTGTTCCAGTCGATCTTTGTTTTGCTTCCTCCATGATTGGGATTCCGGATCATTCAGGACGTTGGGGGGCGCTTCCTGTTCGTAGAGGTCAAAGTAGGTCTCAGCGGCAGAAAATCGCCACCCCGCCTGCGCGTAGTCCTCTTTTCGAATAGCGTAATCGGCCAAATGCTGTTGCAAAGAGGCATATGCCACATTGACCTTCCAATCCTGCTGGCAGAGATCCCGACCGTCCACCAGTTTGGCTGGCGGGGTGAGGCTGTCAGCGTCCGTCTTCCAGGAATCGGAAATCCCGTTAGAAATGTCTGACTCGTCCACCGCTGAGTAACAGAACAGAATCCGCCGGTTGGATTCGCTGGAAACCATATCATTGAATGTGGATTGTACTTGAGCCACTGTGGTCTCGTCCCGAAGTCGCTTCAGAATCACGAGACAGAGTTCGTTGTGCGCCAGTGCCTTCGAGTAGTCCTTTTCGTCGTAAGCGGCTTTGGCCTTCTCCCGTTCGGCATCCGCTTGGCCCACTCTTTCTTCCGCCAGCTTCAGAGCATCTTCGACGGCTTCTGGGCTTGCCGGAGTCTCTGGTGGTGAAACATTGCTTGCCGTTGAGGCAAGAGGGGAACTCGTTCCAGTGGGGGCAGCCGGTTCTGGCATGCCACCAGGTGCCTCACTAGGCGTCACTGAACCGGCTGGAGTGCGAGTGTCGGACGTGCCATTCGTTCCCGGTAAAGGCCCGGCTGATGCCCCACCGGAGTTCAGGGGAGGAGTTACAGGCTGTCCGGCAACATCAGGCGTCGAATACTTTCGAGCCAGGACAAAGGCCCCCAGTGAAAACGCTGCCAATGTCAGAATCAGGATGGAACCGATCATGATTTTGATCGTCCAGCTCGCTGATCGGCGGCCCGCCGGAGGCATCCGCTCGGGGAATGGGACTTGAGGTTGGGGGGGATTCTGTACAATCGGTTGGTCCGCCGAAACCTTGCTCTCCGGTGACATCAGAGGGGGGACAGGTCGCTGCAAGAGCAGCGGCAAGCGACATGCCGGGCAGGCGGCACTTTTCTGTCCAGTCGCCGCCTGAACTTGCTTTTGTTCGCGGCAGCGTGGGCAGAAAACGAAGTGCGTGGCCATGGCTTCATCGCAACAGAGGGTCGGTAAGGTCAACTGAGTTCGACTTGTCCGTAGCATAACCATGTGTGAAAAAAACTGGCGAGTGACTCGAAGGGCGAGTCAACGTCTGACTCCACACGGATGCAATTCCTTGTAAACGCTTGTATACTCGCATCAACGTTGCCAGACTTGTCCCGATTGTTGAGCGAATGGTTCGTGAGACAGCAATCCGGAATTTTGGCAACGCGGGCCTTCGACATGATGAAAAACGTTGCACCAGTCGCGCTCCGCAAAGCGTTGACCTGTCCTCATTGCTGGACGGAGTTTGCGCCTGCGCAGATCAAATGGGTCGCGGGCGACCCTAGTTTGATCAAAGATGTTCGACTCGGCCAAGACAAGCAACAGCGGTTTGTCCCGTCGCGGTTTGATGTGGCTGGCAATGCCATCGACGTGAACGGGGGGATTTGTCATCAGATTGCCTGTCCGCATTGCCATCTCACGATCCCGCGCGTGCTGCTGGATCTCCCACCGCTCTTTCTTTCGATTTTGGGTGCCCCTGGCTCCGGAAAATCGTATCTCCTGTCGTGCATGATCTGGCAGCTGCGAAAGGTCTTGCGGGAATCCTTCCATATCTCGTTCGCGGATGCCGACCCCGAAGCGAATCTCCAGCTGACTCAGTATGAGGAGACGCTGTTCTTGAATCCTGAGCCGATGCTCCTCGCAGCACTCCGAAAGACCGAAACTCAGGGCGATCTGTATCAGTCCGTCTCCTACGGCGACCATGACATCTGGTATCCCCGGCCCTTTGTGTTCACCGCTCAGCCGGAATCTGACCACGTCTACGCCAAAGCCAAACGCAAGCTGTCTCGGGCGATCTGCCTGTACGACAACGCGGGGGAGCATTTCCTGCCCGGAAACCAGTCGACCACGAATCGAGCCACACACCACCTGCAGCATTCCGAGGCGCTGCTGTTTCTGTTCGATCCGACCCAGCATCCGAAGTTTCGAAGTGCGTGCGCGGGGAGCAGCAACGACCCCCAGATTCAGGAGAATCTCTGGTCCCATCCGCAGCACCAAATCCTGGCCGAGGCGGGCAAGCGGATCAAGGAATCCAGAGGGCTGTCGTCCACCAAAAAACTGCAGACGCCGCTCATCGTCATTGCCACGAAACATGATGCGTGGAAATCGC
>JAYWFM010000148.1:0-12225 GCA_043778825.1 Planctomycetota bacterium
CATCCCGGGAATAATCCGACTCCCCTGCGCATCCCAGAACAAGTCTGAGTTCCATAACACCACGAGTCGATACGTTCCCTTTGGAGTTGTCAGCGTGCCTCGATTGAACCGCTTCCAATTGCTGTTGATCTGCCTGTGCGTGCTGTGGTCGGGAGGCGTCTCCGCCCAAGCGGCTGAGAAGCCACATATCGTGATCTTCTATGCCGATGACCTCGGCTGGGGAGAACTCGGCTGCCAAGGGAACCCGCAGATCCCCACCCCGCACATCGACTCCATCGCCCAGAACGGCGTGCGATTTACGCAGGGATACGTCGCCGCCACCTATTGCAGCCCCTCGCGGGCCGGGCTGATGACGGGCAAGTACCCGACCCGGTTCGGGCATGAGTTCAACTCCGTGGCCAGCCCGAAGACGGGGCTGAGCCTCAAGGAGACCACAATCGCCGACCGGCTGAAGGGCCAGGGGTACGCGACGATCTGTATCGGCAAGTGGCACCTCGGGGGCGGAATGGACTACCGTCCGGCCAAACGCGGGTTCGAACAGTTCTATGGGACGCTCGGCAACACTCCGTTCATCCACCCGACACAGTTCGTTGACTCGCGCGTCTCGCCAGAGGTGCAGCCGGTCACCGACGACAACTTCTACACGACCGATGCCTATGCGGATCGGGCGGTCGAGTGGCTGGAAGAGAACAAATCGAAGCCGATGTTCTTGTACCTCCCGTTCAACGCCCAGCATGCCCCACTTCAGGCTCCGGCGAAGTACCTCGACCGGTTCCCCCACATCACTGACCCGAAGCGCAAGCTGTTCGCAGCCATGCTGTCGGGGATGGATGATGCCATCGGGCGCGTGCTGGGGAAGGTGCGCGACCTCGGCCAGGAAGAGAATACCCTCGTGTTCTTCATCGCCGACAACGGGGGACCGACGAAGAGTACGACCTCGCAGAACGGTGGCCTGCGGGGGTTCAAGACGACCACCTTCGAAGGCGGCCCGCGCGTCCCGTTCCTCGCTCAGTGGAAGGAGAAAATCCCCGCTGGCACCGTCTATGACCACCCGGTCATCAACCTGGATGTCCTCCCCACGGCGCTGACAGCTGCGGGCGGAGCGGTCGATCCCGCGTGGAAGCTGGATGGGGTGGATCTGCTGCCGTACGTGACGGGGACGAACAAGGCCCGCCCGCACAAGACGCTGTTCTGGCGGTTCTCCCCGCAGTGGGCGGTGCGGCACGGGGACATGAAGCTGGTCGTCTCGGCGGGTGGCTCGGGAAAGCCGGAGTTGTATGATCTCGCCGCTGATCGGGCCGAGACCAAAGATCTCTCCGCCACTCAGCCCGAGACGGTGAAGAAGTTGCAGGCACTCTATGACGCCTGGAATGCGGAGCAGATGGAAGCGACGAGTCCGAAAGAGAAGCCCGCCCCAGCTCCGAAACATCCGAAACATCCGAAACGAGCCAAGCAGAAGCAGGCGGCAGCGGCGGCGAGTGAGTGAGGAGTGGTGGGTCCATCTCGTGATCGGTGAGGCTTGGGCGACTTGTCGGGAGGGGAGGCTGCTGCCGAGCCGCGAACGACTGGGCCGGACCGGCGGATTGTCGGCGATTTCTCCGAAATCGCCGGGGCGACACACGCCGAGCGAACCAACGCTTGAATGCGGAAAGCCCCACTCCAGCGGAGCTGGCACGAGTTCCCCGTCCACGCTAAGTCTTGGGGTTGCGGCGAGCCAGTTCGAGAGGGCGAAGCCAGTGCTGTGAACACGATGGCAGTCAGGGGACTCGCGGAGTGTCGGCGATTTCTCCGAAATCGCTGAGGCGACGGGGCCGGCGGATGCGGCTTGAGAAGTGCGGGGCGAAACCAGCGATTTCGGAGAAATCGCCGACATTCAGGCCGTCCCAACTCCTTCATCGTGTTCACAGCACCGGGGCGAAGCTCCTGCTGAACCGCGAGCCATGGACGACGTTTTCTCGCGAGAGCGGCTCGGCAGGAGCCTCGCCCTCCCGAAGGAGGCGATCCCCCAGTTTTCGCGTGGACGAGGCACTACGCTCGCTTGTAGAACGGCAGCGGGCAGACCGTGGCCGGTTCGAGGCTCCCTCGGATTTCGATGTGCAGTGCGGTGCCCGTCTCAGCGAGCGCGAGCGGCACATAGCCCATCGCGATCGGGTGGCCCAGGGTCGGTGATTGCGTGCCCGAAGTCACGCCTCCGATCATTTGGCCGTTGTGCAGGATCGGCATCTTCTCACGCGGGATGCGCTTGCCGCTGAGCTTCAGGCCGACTCGCATCTTGCCGGGCGGAGTGGCCTTGATCTTCTCCAAGGCACTCCGTCCGTTGAAATCGGCAGTCTTGGCAAGCCTCACCCCGAACGCCAATCCCGCAGTCAGTGGGTCGACGGTCTCATCCATCTCGTGCCCGTACAACGGCATCCCCGCTTCCAGTCGCAGCGTGTCGCGGGCACCCAGGCCACACGCGGTGATCCCCAGCGCGGCCCCCTGCTGCATGAGTTTCTCCCACAGGGCCGTCCCCTGCTCCGCAGCACAGACCAACTCAAACCCGTCCTCGCCGGTGTACCCCGTGCGGCTCACCGTGCTGGCGATCCCGGCCACCTCCGCATCCGTGACCGTGTAATACTTGAGTTGCAGCACCGACGCCGAGGTCAGCGGGCCGAGCAGGTCGCAGCTGCGCGGGCCCTGAACGGCGATCATGCAGGTGCTGAGTGTCTGATCGATGAGGCCGATGTCGCGACCGCGTTGATGTTTTCCGAACCATGCGAGCAGCTTCTCGCGGTTGCTGGCGTTGACCACGAGTTGCCATTCGTGGGCCCGGCGGTACAGCAGTACATCGTCGAGAATGCCGCCGTCCTCCCGGCAGACGAGCGAATACTTCACGTCCCCCACCACCAGCTTGCCGCAATCGGTGGTCAGCATTTGTTCGAGGAATGGCAACGCCTCCGGCCCCGTGAACCGCAGCCGCCCCATGTGAGCCACATCAAACAGCCCCACCCGCTGGCGGACAGCAGTGTGCTCCTCGACCAGCGACGTGTACAGCACCGGCATGTGCCAACCGGCGAAGTCGACGAGCTTGGCCCCGTGAGCAGCGTGCCAGGCGTGGAGAGAGGTGTGGAGCATGGGGGGACGGGGGACGGGAGTCGGGAGTCGGGGGCAGGAAGAAGAATAGCGAGGTGAGTCGGGAGTTGGGAGTGGGTGGCGAACGCGTCAGCCCCTCCGGCAAAGAGGATGTGTGTGTATCGGAAAAGTCGGCAGATGCGGGTTGATGCCCCCTCTCCCCCGCGATCAATGTCGCTTTCGTCTTGTGCGTATGGAGGGGAAGAGGAAGTGGAGGCGAGCGCGAGGGGAGGAATATACCCCCAGTCACCCGAATCGTCAGCGAGGGTGGAAAAAAAGGATGTGTTTGATTTGACCTGAGATGATAGTATCGAAACGCCTCGACTGCTTGCACATCCCGGTCCAATCACACGGAGGTCGCATGCTCCAGTTCCCTCCTTACACTCAGTCTGAAATCATCGAGCAACGCTGGTACTATGGAGTGGCAGTTGCGTTATGTGTGGCGATGGCAGTGATGATCTGGAAACTGCCGAAGCTCCGGTTTCGCGGGCTCGCAAAACTGATATGGGGAGGATTGCCTCTCGTGTGGTGTGGTCTGTTGAATTGCGGCTACTTGGCCGGGATCAGTTCACAGATTCTCACATGGACATTCGTTGTGCATTGTCTGCTCAATCTCTGGGGGATATTCACGGAAATCCGGTTCGAGAAATATGCCATCGGATTGGTGGTCCCACTGGTGATGCTGGTGGGAATCGTGTTGCTGCTCCCCGGTGTCACGACATATCGGTGGACAGCCGACATCAGTTCGTGCAGGAACAATCTCAAGCAGATCGGACTGGGTATTTACAACTTTGACGAGGTCGGCGACTTCCAGCCCGTGTATGGCACGCCCGCAGTGTCATGGCGAGTGAAGATTCTTCCGTTCATGGATGCGAAGTCCCTCGGCACGGGTTATGACCCGACCCAACCCTGGGACACCGAACCGAATCGCCAGGTTGGAATGCAGGAGCCCACCCCCTATCGCTGCTCTGCACACCGAGAAGAACGATCGGTCAATGGGTTGGCGACGACCGACTATGCGCTCATCACCGGGCCAGGGACGATCTTTCCGACCCCAGACACGGTGTTTGATTACAAGCGAGTCGGCGACGGCACATCGAACACGATCATGGCGGTGGAGTGTGCCGGGCTGCGAATTCCTTGGATCGAGCCGCGCGATGTTGACATCAGCCGCGTGCGGATGACACTCAACGAACTCGGGGCCGATGGGGGTTCGCCGAGCGTTGTCTCCTCGCGCCACACCAACCCGAGCCACGAATGGCATCGAGTCAATGTTCTGATGGCGGATGGCTCCGTCAGGCAGTTCAACCCCGAGCATACTGATCCCGCACTTGTTCAGAAGATGCTGACGGCGAACGGTGGCGAGAAGATTGATTTTTAGCGTGCGACAGCCTCCGCACAGGTGTGCCCACACTTGAGCCAAGTCTGCCGATGAGTGAGGCCCATCTACTCCTCTGGCTGACCGCTGACCGCTGAATGCTGATGGCTCCTGCTGATCGCCAGCATTTCCCCTCGACGGCGGACATCAATCCCGCCGGGCATTTGCACGGCGGGGGGGCCGTGGTCTTGGCAGACCTCGACGAGGCGGTGCCAGTGCTCAGCTGTCATGGCTTGGCGAGGCCAGTTTTGGTGGACCCACAGGCGGACGAAGCACTCGCGGGCGAGGACGGGGTGGGCCGAGGCGAGGAGCGGGCGGTGGAGGCGGACGACCTCGGTGGTGGTCTGGATGAGGGCGGCGGCCAGCAGGCGCTGGGCCTCGGCCTCGATCCACGACTGCTGCTCGGCGGCCTGCTCGGCGAGGCGGACGAGGGCCTCGACCGAACGCGGGTTGAGCTCGCGTTCCAGCCACGGGAGGAGTTCACTGCGGACGCGATTGCGGGTGAAGGCATCGCTGGCGTTGGAGCTGTCGACGAGGCTCGGCTGATGGAGTTCGCTCAGGCAGGCGAGGATCGCCTCGCGGCGGATGGGCAACAGCGGTCGCCACAGGACGAGTCCCTCAGCGAGCGGCCGCACCTCCGGAATCCCGGACAGCCCGCGCAGGCCGGTGCCGCGAAAGAGATGGTGCAGGATCGTCTCCGCATTGTCATCGGCGGTGTGGCCGGTGAGGACAGCTGTGGCTTTGACTGAGTGAGCCAGGCGGATGAGGGCGGCATAGCGGGCGTGGCGGGCCTGTTCCTCGATGGCGGTTCGCGGGCCGTCCTGGGGGGGGAGTTCGACCGTCTCGATCAGACAGCGGACGCCGAGGGCCGCGCACTGTTGCTGGAGCCACTCACTGTCGGCTCCGGACTCGGGGCGGAGTTGGTGGTCGACATGCCCGCAGGTGATTTCGTGGCCGTGTCCTTGAACCGCGAACAGAGCCACACGCAAGAGGGCCATGCTGTCGGGCCCGCCCGAGACGGCGACGAGCCAGCGGTCGCCGACGTGGGAGTGGCGTCTCCGCGAGGCGTTGAGCGATTCGATGAGCGAGAGTACGGCGGGATGTGGGGAGGTCATGATGGACATGTCCGGATTGAAGTCCGTAGCGTGGGCTTTAGCCCACGCGGGAGTGTACCCTTTCAGACTGCGTGGGCTAAAGCCCACGCTACTCCACCGGCCCCCAGGCCTTGATGCGGTCGAGGCGGGCGAGGAAGACGCTCATCACGCGGGTATAGAGATCGTCGTGGAGGACTTCATCTTCGACCCCCGCGTCGATGTTGGGGTTGTCGTTGATCTCGATGATGTGGAAGTTGCCATCCGACTGCTTGATGTCGACTCCGTACAGACCGTCACCGATCAGGTTGGCCGCCTTCATGGCGATGTTGACGGCCTTGCGCGGGGCCAGCTCGATGGGCAGGGTGTCGAAGTTGCCGTAGCGGTCATCGCCCTCCTTGTCCTGCTGGATCACCTGCCAGTGGCCGGGGGCCATGTGGTACTTGCAGGCGAACAGCGGACGCCGATCAATGATCCCGATCCGCCAGTCGAAATCGGTCAGCATGAACTCCTGGGCCACGAGCAGGTCCGATTCCTCGAAGAACTCCAGGAGCCGGGCGTCGAGTTCTTTCGCCGTATTGATCTTCACCACGCCGCGCGAGAACGAGCTGTCGGGCTTCTTGATGACGATGGGGAAGCCGAGTTGGTGAATGGTTTCGTCAATATTGTCCTTATGCAGGACGACGGTCCGGGGCGTCGGGAGACCGTACCGCTCCAGCAACTCCGCCAAGTACACCTTGTTCGTGCAGCGGGCGATCGACTGCGGGTCGTCCATCACGACCATGCCTTCGCTGGCCGCCTTGCGCGCGAAGCGGTAGGTGTGGTCGTTGATCGAGGTCGTCTCGCGGATGAACAGGGCGTCGAACTCCAGCAGCCGACCGTAGTCCTCCTTGGTGATCATCTCGACTTCGATCCCCATGTTCGCCCCGGCCTTGACGAACTTCTTGAGGGCCACCTCGTTGGACGGGGCATTCTCCTTTTCCTCCGGGTTCCAGAGGATGGCCATGTCATACCGCATCCGCGACTTGCGGGGCTTGCTGACGGCCCGTCCCGAGAAGTGCTTGAGCGCGGCCTCGGCCACGAAGGGGCGGTCAGTCTCCGGCACGTCGCTCCCCGAGATCGCCTTCACGCTGCGGATCTGCCACTTCTTCAGCTTGGAGAACTTCACGCGCAGCAGAGGCGACTGAAACAGATAGAACAACTGGAGCGAGAGCCGGTCGTACTGCTTTTCGGAATTGCGACCGAAGTAAATGCTGAGTTCGAAGTCGTCGGACACGAGCGGTTGGAGGACTTGCTGCATCAGTTCGTCGAGGTCATCGGAGACGAGCCGCACGAGCGATTGCGACCGCAGATCCTGGAGCGTCTGGATGCTGGGGAGCGGCTTGTGCCCACGGGCTTCGGCCAGCAGTGACACGTAATAGCCGGTGCTTTGATAGGTATACGACCGGCACAGATTGAGCACCTTGGCCCCGCGCAGGTCGCTGTACTGCGGGCTGGTGAGGTAGGCCCAGGCATCGACGACATCGACACCGGGGATGTCGAACGGCCAGTCTTTGGGAGAGTTCGCGACAATCAAAGTCGGCATGCTAATGGGCCTGGGGACGACACGCGGGGGAGTCGCTCGCTCGTGAATGACCGGGGGAGCTGCCAAGACACTGGCTATCATAGGTTGTCCGAGTGAAAGGCAAGACCGAAATCGGGAGTGGATCGCCGGATGTGGGAAAGGCTCAAGTGCGGGTCTCTGTCTTCGTGGCTGTGGAAGATCGAGGGCGAATCACGAGGAGATTGCCGTCATACGTCACGATGCCGAGCATGATCGCGCACATCACGCGGTCCAGGTCGACCTCGTACCTCTGCTCCAGCGCGGCCATCGGATTCGGTTGCAGGGGATCGGCAACCAGCACGCTGCGCTGGTCGGAGTCGTACCCGCACAGCACGACAAAGTGCCCCTGCGGTTTGCCGGCCACATCGTCCTGCTGCCCGTCGTCGAGTTCGCGTCGCTCGTTGTAGAGGTAGGTCGAACTCAGGCCGACCAGGATCGGACACGACCGCTTGAGGTACTTGCGGATCAAGGCCGGGGTCATGTCCTCCATCCGGATCGAACCGCCGCGTTCGAGGAACTCGAGGTACGCTTGGCTTGCCAGCCTGAGCTTCGGCTTGGTCTTGGCCTGCATCTGCGCCCGCAGTCGATCGGCCAATGGGGGTGCCCCAGGGCGGAACCACGACGGATCGAAGACGATCAGGTTGTACGTGTAGAGGATCGCCTCGTAGCCCTGCTTGAGGGCGTAGTTTCCGAGCAGAACCGCCAGCGTGCCGCCGTGTTCCAGCGACGGAACCCCTGCGATCACTTCGGCCAGCGTGTGCGTGTCGCCGTGATAAGCGAGTACCGCATGCAGGCACGTCGGCCCGCAGGTCGAGTTCGTCGGCTGGGCGCTGATCTGGAAGTGGAGGCGACTATCCATGGCATCATGCTACGGGCCATGGGGCAGCTGTCCAAGAAGATGTTCGGCGTCGGGACGATTTCGAGAACAATTCGGCAGAACCCGCCGTGAGGGGATCGCTCGTAGGCGATGTCGCTCCGCGACTCGCATTCGTGTGCGGGTCAGATGACCGAGGCGAGCCGGAGGCCGTCAGGCCCCGGATTCTGCGGTGATGAGTCGGCCCACAACTCAGTCCGGGGGCTGACGCCCACCGGCTCGCCTTCTTCCGTGATAGACGACTTGAGTCAATCTTCGATTCTCCGAGCGGATTTCCCCAGCGTGGGCGCACGGTCCCTCCAGATTGCCACGTCTCACCGGTTTCTCTGACCTCACAATCCTGACCGGTGCGGGTGATTCCTTCCTCACTGTCGCTCCAGTCCTCCCCCCGCGCTGGTCGAGATAAGGGGGGCATGGTCCCGCTGACGCGCTGGACTCTTGTGATGTTTCCCGGAGGCTTGGTTCATGTCTGATGTGTCCACCAGTGATGTTCCCCGTCGTCGTTTGGGTCGCGGTTTGAGTGCCATGCTGGGCAGCGGTCCCGCGTTCTCCGAGTCGGAGCCGACGACCGCTGAACTGCGGAATGTGCCCGTGGCCGAGATCAGCCGCAATCCGTTTCAGCCCCGCAAGGACTTCAATACCGAAGACCTCAACGAGCTGTCCGACAGTATTCGCGAACACGGCGTGTTGCAGCCGATTCTCGTCCGGGAACTGGACGGGGCCTATCAACTGATCGCCGGGGAGCGGCGCTGGCTGGCCTCGCAGCGGGCCGGGCTGACTTCGATCCCGTGTCGCGTGGTCGATGTCATCGACCAGACGGCGTTCGATTACGCCTTGGAGGAGAACCTCAAGCGCAAGGACTTGAGCGACATCGAAAAGGCCCAAGCCTTCCGGCAGTACCTCGATCACTTCCACTGCTCGATCGAGGAACTCGGCAAGCAGCTCAGCATGAGCCGCTCGGCAGTCAGCAACATCCTGCGACTGCTGGAACTGCCCGAGTCGGTGCGGAATGCGCTTTCCGCGGGGAAGATCAGTTCGGGACATGCCCGCTCGTTGTTGCCGTTGCCCGAGGCCGACCAACTCGCCCTCTGTGGCCAGATTCAGGCCGAGCAGTTGTCGGTGCGGCAGTCCGAAAACATCGTGCGGCAGATGCTGGGCCGGGAGAAGAAGGTGCCAGTGGTGGCCCCGGTCGTTGCTCCGGTTCCGGTGGCAGACCAGAGCGTGCCAGCTGTCTTCGAAGACGCCGCGGAGCAGCCCACCGGCGTGATGGAGACTCACTCCATCGAGAGCAGCTCGGGATTCTCTCCCCAGTCTCCAGACGGGCAATCTCCTGACGGCCAGCCAATGGCCCCATCGGGCGACCAGGGGTGGCAGACTCCGCAGGCCGGAAGCCACGACGACGAACCGCCGCAGATCCTCTCGATGGCAGAGGCCCGCTCCGAAACCGACCGCACGCCGCATCTGGCGTCACTCGAAGAGCAGCTGCGAAATCTGCTGGGAACAGCGGTCGAGATCAAGCTGAAGACGAAGGACAGCGGGACGATTCTGATCCCGTTCAGCAGCCACGAAGAGTTCGAGCGGCTGCTGCGGTCGCTGCACCGGGCCGCGGCGTGAAGGGCAGACCGCATCCGCTCTCGCGTCGACACCCAATACACGTTTGTGCGTCAGAGAAGTCGGCAGCCCCCCATGTCTGCCCTCTCTCCCCCGCGAGCGGCTGGATGGACCGGGAAGACGCTTTGGCAGGGGAGAGAGGGCCGGAAGGATACCGCCAATGGGCGAATGCCTCCTGTCCTACTCCATTCGTATCGACACAACTCCCCACCCCGGAGGGGTCACAGCCCATAGCCGGTGGTCGAGCGCAGCGACACCACCGGTCTCGGGCATCCAGAGCCGACTGTATCCCGGAGGGATTCCAGCCGCTCTGGCCAATTCCGTGATGCGAAGGCTGCAATCCCTCCGGGATAGACGGATGTGGGGAGGCCGCAGTCCGGTGGTGTCGCTGCGCTCGACCACCGGCTATGGGCTGAATTCCCTTCGGGAAACTGACATCCCCGAGCCGGATTCGTGTCTGCATCGAGCGTGTGACGGGAGTCTGCTGTGGAGTTGTGCAGATACCGATGGTCCTACTCCCGGGTCAGTGTCCATTTCACGACAGCGGGCACTTTCGTCTTGCGGCGAAATTCCAGTACGGTGCTGGGGAGCACGCGCCCGAACTCCGGGCAATACCTTCCCGAGGCCGTCGACAACATCCCGTCGGCTCCTTCGAACACGATCCTCACCCGCTGGTCACCGACTTGCAACACGACCTCGGGTGAGGAAAGCTCGATCACCTGCACTTCCGGATGAAGATGCAGTCGCGAGACCAGTTCGTGAACTCCACTCCCCCACAACACATCCATGCAGGCCCATGTCCCGTCGTCGCGGCACTCGAAGTGCCGGGCCACCACGGGGACGCCCATCCGGCGATAGGCATTGTGACTCGCCTGGCACCACCAGTTGCCCTCCTGGTGCCCATCATCCAGATGCAGCGGATACCCGCGATAGCCCATTCGAAACGAGCCCCACACATCACACTGACTGATGCCGTCGATCTCTAACGTGTTGTGGGCCGCTGTGGATCGGCAGTAGCGGCGGACCTCATCGTCGTCATAACTCGCCACGCCGGAATCGACGAACAGCTTGTGCCCGCCGAGACTGGCTTCGAACCCGAGCAGGTCGCAGTGAGCATGCGCTGGCAGCTCGTCCGCCCCCACCAGCCCCATGTCGAAGATCAGGCAGTCATCGTCGTGCCGCCAGACCCAGTAGTCGCCGAACATGCGGGCCTTGGCCTGCCGCGAGGACGGCGAGTCGAGCGCGTTCCCCAACGTCCGCTTGAGGTCATCCAGGATGGGCCGCACATGCAACGTCGAGTCCCCAAACAGGGGCGGATCGCCATCGGGGTGCGAGATACCGACCACCATGTCCGTCATCCGCGCGGCGATCGATCCGCACTGGGCGGAGAGCCGGGGGCGAAACGGACGAAGCACCTCGCGGAAGTCGAGGAACAGTTCGGCCACCTCGATGTGATACGCGGTCGCTCGCTCGAAATGCTCACCGTGTTCGGTGAGCTGTTCTTCAATCTGCTCTGGGAGATGGGCATCGATGAGGGCCAGGCAGCGGTCACCGAGCGTCCCCTCGAAGAACGCTGCGGCCAGTCCCAAGGCCCACAGATTGAACAGCAGGTGATTGCCGCGCAAGTCCCATTCGAGGTGGTCCGCCAGGTACGCCGTCTGCCGCGCGGCACTGCGGAGGAGCGACTCGCACACGGCCTCCGGGGGCGGACTCAGTGCCCACCACTGGAGCCAATTCGCCAACCGCCGCGAGAGGCAGTACGGGTGCCAGCCGTCTGAAACCGATGCCCGCGTCGGTCGCTCGTGTGCCATCGCCCAATCCGCGACATGCTTCCACAGCAGGTCGATGTTGTCTTGGGCCAGCGGCCAGAGGGCGTCCTGAGTGTGCAGCTGAAACCGCCAGAGAGGCGACACCGGCGCGACCGACGCACATCGCCAATCGATCGGCCAAGCGAACGCCCGCGTCTCCCCGAGGAATGCGAACTCCGGCTGGGCGAGGTCCGTCGGATGCTGCGGCGCGCGGGCCGCGCGACGAGTTCCGAGGGTCTTCAGCGCCGCGAGTTCCTCGCGAACCCGGGCTGTCGCGGCCAGCCTCTCCTCGCCCCTCGTGAGCGACGGTGACCAGAGTTGCCCCACCACCAGTGTCTTCGCGCGCCGCCACCACTGATCCGCACGATGATGCTGAAGCAGGTGATACCAACGGGCGAGCTGGGATGTTTGCGGAGTGGTCATGCAGTGGCAGGTGTTGGAAGTCGGACGGCCTTTCCAGGCCGTCCCCGAATGAGTGGGGGCCTCGACGGACCGAGCGACAGGCTGGAAGCCTCAGTCTTACCCACATTTTTACAAATGTTCCTCCCCGTTTCACACACAGCGGGGCCGGATAATCAGGGATTCTGGGGTGATATTGGTTTGGCACGGGATGTGTTCTAGGGATGAGGTGCGACGCGGACCGGGGGGGGGCTGTCGAATGTTCAGGGAGATCGTGATGAGGAACAGAGGAGTCGCAGCGGCTGGCGGGGGGGGTTCCGCCGGTGAGGGAGTGCTGGCATGGCGGCTGT